>QHTB01000132.1 GCA_003220615.1 Candidatus Rokuibacteriota bacterium | reverse complement strand
GCACCGACTCATCACCGTACGTCTCCAGGATGGTGACAGCGATCTTGGCCGCGTCAGCGGCTTCGTCGCCGTGACCCACTCCATCGATAGCCGCCACCAGAACGCCATCGGGGAACGGCTTGACCACATAGCGATCGCCACATGCGGTCTGCCCAGGCAGCGTTAGCGTAGCGACACCCCACTCAATCACCGGTCCGTCATTGCTTCCATTTCTTGGCCGTCACCGTGGTCCCAATTCCGACGTCGGTGACGATTTCGAACTCGTCCATCAGTCGCCTGACACCCGCTAGGCCGAGCCCCAGGCCACCCGAGGTGGAGTAGCCCCCCGCAGTGGCACGGCGCACATCAGAGATTCCTGGCCCCTCGTCGCGCGCCACCACCACCACGCCCCGCCGGCTACCGTTCTCAACTGCGGCCACGACGATTTCGCCGCGCTTGGCGTAGAGGACGATGTTCCGCGACAACTCCGAGATGGCCGTGGCAATCAGCGTCGCCTCCCCAGACGAAAATCCCACGCGGGATGCTAACGCGCGCCCCTGTTGGCGGGCAGCCACGATGTCGCTATCCACCCTGATTGGCACCACGATTTCTTCCGCCAAGGCGCGGGCACCATCCTCCATCGCAGCTAACGGCTCACTTTGTTCCGGATCTTTCTCTGGTTTTTCGGTCCAAGTACGTGAGGCCCTCCTCCAGATCGAGTGCCGCCGCCACTCCTTCGAGCGTCAGACCCAGTTGGACCATCGCAAAGGCGACCTCCGGCTGAATCCCGACGATCACGGTCTCGGCCCCGCGCAGGCGAGTCATGTGGGCGAGGTCGCGCAGCGTGCGGACCGCGAAGGAGTCGACCACGTCCAGGGCGGTGATATCCACGATGACGCCGCGTGATCGGAACTCGCCCACCTGCGCCACCAGCGCCTCCCGGAGTTTTTTCAAATCCTCGTCGTTGAGCGCCGCCTGAATCGACGCGATCAAATAGTCGCGTTGCTTGAGAATCGGAACTGGCACGGTGAGCCCCGTTCTAGGCGTGGTTGTTAGACGGGTCCGGAATTGGGAGGACTTTGTAGCCTAAGAGCCGTTCAGCCTCCTCGATGCCGCCCTGCAGGTCGCCGACGGTGTTCATCTTGCCCAGGTCGACTCCGATGTTGACCAGGGTCTGGGCAATCTCGGCTGACAACCCGGTCACGATGACCGTGGCGCCCAAGAGCCGCGAGGCCTCCACGGTCTGGACCAGATGGTTCGCCACACTGGCGTCCATGGCCGGGACGCCCGTGATGTCGATCACGACGACCTTGGCGCGATTGACCCGGATGCCGCGGAGCAGTTGCTCGGTGAGCTGACGCGCGCGCTGCGGGTCGATGATGCCAATGATCGGGAGGATCAGCAGTCGCTCGCGCACCGGCAGCACAGGGGTCGAGAGCTCGCGGATCGCTTCTTGTTGCTGGCGGATGATCCGCTCGCGCTCCTGGACAAAGCCCACGGCCACCGTATTGGCGATGCGGTTGGCGGCAGGCTCATAGGCGTCCTGGACACGATTGAGCTCCGTGAAGTCTGCCCGATACTTGGCGAACAGCGAGCGCGCGAGCACGTCGCGCAGCAGCAACACGATCCCCACGACCTCGTGCGTTTCCACCCCCCGCGGGATGATGCGCTCCGACAGATTGCGGGCATAAGTTTCCAGCGCCTCGATCGACCCGGTCTCGAGGGCCTCCAGGTAGTTGTCGTAGACGGCCGTGGCTTCCGCGAAAATCTCATCCGGCGTCATGGCGGTCAGCAACTTGGCTTCGGTGATGCGCCGCGCCCACTCCTCGCGCAACTGGGTACGATTCTCTCTTAGATGCGCTACCAACTCGCGCAACAGTACATCGGTGGATCCCGCGCTAGGGCGAAAGGGCGCTTTCGCTCGGGCCTCAACCATAGCAAACCTCCTCATTACCAGACACCATCCGGGCCTGGGTTTGTGGTCGCTTCGAGCGGTGCCTCTTCGAGCATCGAGTGTCCAGCCGCCCCGATCGAGGGCACAACCTGCCCCTCTGGCAGGGCTCCCTCGTTGATGGTGCGTCCCATTCGCTTAACCGGCTCACCCAGCGGAAAGTTCGAGGGGAGAACGGAGACGGAAACCCAAGGCCGTCGAGGTAGCGGATGAATCGGAGGCTTCCCGCCCCCTGGAGACGGTTCGATTCCACCGTTATCACCGTAATAAAGGTGAGCAAGAGCGGCCTCCCCAGGCACAATTCCTTCTCGGTCAGGACCCCGGCTGGCCGAAAGCTCCCGACGAACATCAAACTGTCGGCCCGTCGTATGTATCGCGTTGGCGCCAACTTGTCAAGCCAACTGACCGGCCCGCCGATGGTTGAGAGCTTATCCACAATCTGTAATTGCACGGCGTGGCGCGGCTGCGCGGTGACAGCCCATGAAGAATGATGGTCGGTCCAACTCCCGCGAACTCGCTTGCACGTCACTGGGCGCGTGCACCGCACCCGGAGGCAATACCAAGGCGCTCGCCGATCAGGGAAACGAGCGCGGCGAAGGCTCAGCCTTTCCGCATGCGAGGAGGCGAAGTCGATTCGACGGCTCACGCGACTGGAAGTTCGAGAGCAGAACAACGCAAGGCTCTCCTCCTCGCTAAGGATCCGGGCGCTGCGGATGCTGTAGAGCTCTACATCGGGCCAAAAGTCCTGCTTTTTCCGCCGCCTCCTCGCGGCAGGGTGCGCCGGTATTCCCGTTTCTTGAGAGCCCGTTTCACCGCCACGGATGACCGTTCGTGCTCGTCACCGCCTTCGTCCATGCAATTGGTGATGCAGAGCCGGCGAGGGCCAGCGCCTCCGATGAGTCCAGGTAGGTCTGGATGGAGGCGACGACCACATGCGCTTGGCCCGTGATGACATCGATGCCCATGACCGCGATACGGAACCAAGCGTCGATGACGATGCCCTTGTCGAGAACTCGATCAAGAACCTCGACCTGGCTGCCGGTCGGGCTGGTTCTCTCGACAACCACGCCGCACTCTCCTCATACGCCGATAGGGAAATCACACCAACACCGTGCAAGGCCGTTGCCACACGTGGGTGACGATCTTTCAAGAGCCTGAACGTTTGCTGTGGGCAAGACTTTGCCCAAAGTGGGCTGCCTTCAAGGGCATCTGGATACGGTGGTGTGAGCGGGGCGAGGAGACCTCGTCCGGCAAGATCCCTGTAGCCGAGCTCGCCGAGAGATTCCGCAAGCACTACAAAGCGATCGTCTCTAGGACTCCTTGGGTCACCTGCCTCCTCTGCCTGGCGCCGCGCTGTGACGGATGTGCTGCTCGGGGTCCTTCCGCGACTCGGGCGAGCAGGCGCTTCTTGGCCTTCCGCGTGAGACGTTCGTCGTCGAGCAGCGCCTTGTTTCGCTGCACGAGCCCGAGGTCGCGGCGGCTGTCCAGCGTCCCCGGCCGGTCAGGCGGCCGGCGCGGGAATCAACGCGCAAGCGCGACTGCCGTCAAAGGGGCATGCGACTCTCGACGGCGTCGAGCCGCGCTTCAGCGTGAACGTGCAGCCGTGCTCGCAGCGGGCGGCGAGGGCGCGGATGCGACGGGTGGGCCCGCTGCGCTGACCGCTGCGGCGTGGCGTCAGCACAGCAGTCCGTGACCGTGACGCCGGCACGGCTGGCCGGGCCGCCGTCGGGGTCTCGGCGAAAGTCGCAGAAAACTTCAAGTAGGTCGGTATCGACGCCACCACGACCCTCGCCTCCACGCCAATGACCTGGATTCCCGCGATAGAAACACGCACCCCGGCGTCTATCACCAACCCTTTCTCGAGGACCCGGTCGAGAACCTCGACAAAGCAGCCGTGCGCGCTGGTTCTCTCGACGACCACACTCCACTCTCCTCGGAGGGCTCGCTATGAGCCGACGTCCTGTTAGCAAGCCCCTTTTGGCAAGCCCCTTGCCACACGCGGGTCACGATCTTTTCGGGGGCTTTCACGGTTTCCTGCGGGCAAGACTTTGCCCAAAATGGCTGACCTTCAAGGGCATCAGAATGCCGTGCTCTGAGGCGGGTCAAGCTCTGTGGGGAGTGAAGATGCAGGCGCACGAGACTTCCCGGTGTGCTGCCATGCGCAACCCTGGTTCGCGCCGGTATCCACGAGCGCGTTGGCAAATGAGGGGGATGTCCGGGCCCGGCACCCGCGACGGCTTCGACCGCCACGACATCCTACCGACGCGACCACGCGGTCAAACTCCTAGAGAGGTGACGCGCCAAGTTCGACCAGGGTTCAGAGCGAACCGACGCATCGCGCTCGGAATCACGAAGCGCGCTACATCCCGCCGTCTCTGATCAGTTGAGCGTTCCCATTTGATCAAGGCCCACAGGAAGGCCGGCCCCGGCCGCTCCGGCGTTACTCGTCCTCCCTTGCCATGTTCCCCCTCAGCGCCAGAACGATCGACATGAGGTCGGTTTCATCCCGTCTGTGTCTTCAAGCGCTCTTTCGTGCCTGGCGGCGTGCTGTCGGCACCGCCGAGAGGAGGGCAATCTTCCGCGCGAGATCCTTGATCTGCTTCTGGAGGTCATCGGGGACGTCGTTCCGTGATCGGGGAGAGAAATGACGATCGTCCTTCCACCAGTCGAGCCCGATCTCCCGCGCCTTGTCGATGGAGCAGATGATCAGCCGGATGCGGATTGTGAGGAGCTCGACTTCGGCGACCGCGATGCGAATGTCGCCGGCGATGGAAAGTCCCTTGTCGAGCACGCGGTCGAGAACATCGACGATGCTACTGGCGCCATGACCTGCGGTTCTCTCTACGAGCATTCTCTTCCCTTCCGGCGGACGGAGGCTGTGCAGCAACGTTGGTGCCTCACCAGTGTGTCGCAGTATCGGCAACTTGAACGGGAGGTGGTGAAAGGTTTACCCATGACAGACTTCACATCCTGAACACCTCGTGGCGACCGGGAAGTCCATCTCGCTTCGAACGGCGCCGAGGGAATTGGCGATGGCCCGCGCCGAGCATCCCGATCGCTTGTCGACGACAGTCGAGATCTATACGA
The DNA here is from genome assembly GCA_003220615.1 of Candidatus Rokuibacteriota bacterium. Classification (GTDB taxonomy): domain Bacteria; phylum Methylomirabilota; class Methylomirabilia; order Rokubacteriales; family CSP1-6; genus 40CM-68-15. Next base: position 126,945 of record QHTB01000132.1, on the reverse strand, counting down.
TCACGGGAGCCGCTTCTGTGATGGCGGTCGCGGCTCTCTCATGCGTCGGCCGCGTTGGTTCACGCGTGACGAATATCTCGCAGTACACGTCTCCATGGCAGGTGCAGGCTCGCTCCTCGACTCGCACTGGTATTGCCGACAGACTGAGGACGCCCTCCACGGAGCCGAGAAAGCGCTGGCAGAAGGGCGCGGCCGACGGCAAATCGTGAATGCGCAGAATCACGCCCGCCGGGCAAGCCTCGATCACCTCGAGCCAGCCCGCGTCGAAGAAGGTCCGCCAGAGCGTCCCGCAGAATCGCAGGGCTTTCGTGGGCTCGCTGACCGCGATCCCTACCCAGAGAGCTCGCATGTGGCTACCACCGTAGAAACCCATCTTCCTGTAGAAGGTGGGATCCCCCGGCGCAAGGACGGCCTTTGCCGTCTCCATGTATGCGACGAGGTCTTCCAGAGGCGTCCAGGAGGTCTCGCGCGCCTCGCTCAGCGAGGGCCGCGGCACTGGCAGCATCTGGAGCACCATGGTGTGGGCCGCAGGGCTGTAATGCTCGCGGATGAAGTCGAACGTGTTCAGCACGAACGTCCCGCGCACCGAAGGCGTTTCCAACACTTCCATTTAGGCGCCGGACGCCCACCCGTCAATCAGGGGAAAACCCGCAAGCTCTGGTAGGGAAATCCCTCATGCACGGCACTCCAGTCACTGTGCGAGTCTTGGCCCGTTCAGTAACTGCGCCGCCGGTCGACGACGTGATGGAGCGGTCTGCCGGCGAGGTAGCGGGTGGGATTCGCGTTGAACACGCTCGCCAGCTCCTCGGGGACTCGACGTGACGATCCGGGCAGCAAGCCGAGCATACCGATGTTGACGCAATCCGACGTCGTGCCGTTGACCGCCTGCGGCGCGTTTCGGGGGCCAGGACATGGACCACGCCCAGAACGTCTTCGAAAGCCCGGGGGACATCCACGACCTACACCAATGCCCCAACGGTGGGCGGGACGCGTCAACTGACGCCGCTCGTCACCCTCAGTTTGCAAGCCGGGCTCCAATTTTCCACTGACGGCAGCGTTGGCGCGTACGCGAACGCATCTCTTTCGTATGAATACAAGGTGGCCGATCGGCTGGTGAGGGCCTCGGTGGCGTACGTACACTCCGAGGGCTTCGTGGTCGGACAGGCGGGCCCGACGACAACCGATACCTTCTCGAGCAGTATCGCTTTCTCGCCCTCCCGATCCCTGCTGGTGAGCGTAGGAACAACGACCTCGAGGTTCTCAGCGGGCACGAGCTCGAGCAGTACGAGCACCGCGAGCAGTGCGACGAGCAGTATATCGAGTACGACGACGTACGGGGCGACGGCGAACGCTTCGTATCAGATCTTCAGCTGGCTCACCGCGCGGACCAGCTATAGCTTTTCGTATCAGGAACAGAGTGCCGGCAATATCCCCCACAACGTGGTTCTGGTCGGTCTCGACATCAGTTATCCGTTTCGCTTCGACCGGCGATCACTGTCCCGGCAGGGCCTTCAACCGTTCAGCCGCGTTCGCAGCGTAGTCAGACGTTCGCGGATGCGGCGGAGCGCGTCGCTGTAGACGTGATCGCGCAGCCCGAACTGGAGCTGCTCGGTGCCCTTACGCGACTCGGCGAGCAGGCGCTTCTTGGCGCCCTCCAGGGTCAGGCGCTCGTCGCTGCACGCGCAAGGGCCGGTGCAGCGTGAGCGCGTGACCGCGGGCGCTCTGCTCGCGCTCGGGCGCCAGCACGTGAACCTCGCCCAGATCGGCGAGCGCCGAGGCGAGGGCCGCGAGCCCGGCCGCGTGGACGCCGTCGTCGTTGGTGACGAGGAGAAGGGCCATCAGATCCGCGGGGGAAAAAGTTGGTCGGGGCGAGAGGATTTGAACCTCCGACCCCAGGACCCCCAGTCCTGTGCGCTACCGGGCTGCGCCACGCCCCGACCTAACCAAATCAAGTGTTTGGCACTCGGGATTCTATCACCGAGGGGCGGGATGTGCCGCCCCTACTTACAGAATCGCCGGACCACCAGGCTAACCGCGCAATGGATGGGGATGAATGAACGGCGTGTACGCGGGCGGCGGCGTGAGGAAGAAGTCACGGTTGACCTGAATGAAAGTCTCACATCCGGCTTGTAGAACGATGCGCGCACTGGCGCCGTTAGGGACGGTATTGTTCCAGATGTAGAGACTCCGGATTTGATCGGGCAAGGGATAGAGACCAACGCAGCCGCCTTCATTGGTGAGGAGTAGATCGTTTGTCACGTTGAACGAGAAGCGGTTGCTGAAAATCACCCCGTCGCCCCCACGAGGAGCGACCCCGGCGTAGCGGGGCACCGCGTTGTCCACCGTGTTGCCGTAGATTTCATACTGACGCGAGCCACGCGGCCAGACGCCTCGTCCATGGGCATCGATGGCCGCGGCATTTTCGCGGTTGTCGATGATGGTATTGAACCGGAAGACGTAGCGCGAGCCGTTGTTCGAGGCCACGGCATGCCGGTTGCGGGTAAACGTGTTGTCCTCGATGAAGACGCTCTGCGCCGTACCGAGCCTCAGCGGGGGCCAGGTGCCGCTGCCGTACACGACAACACCGTAGCCCAGGGCTCCGCGTACGGGATCGAGGTAGTACATGTCCGTGAACGTGTTCAGGTAGATGACGCCTCGGGTGACGATGGGATCGCCGTGGATTTCGATTCCTCGGGAGAGATTTTGGAAAGCCACATTATGGATCCGGAAGTCCACCGCGTCCGTAAGACCGAGGCCCATGTCCTGATACACGTTCGGGTCGGTATCGAAGGTGCCATCGAGCGTGAGATTGCGCATCTCGAAGCCGGCGACTCCCGTGACCTGAAACATGATCAGCGCACCACCCACCTGGCGACGGAGCGTCGTCAGGCCTACGCCCTGACCTTCCAATATGATCGGCTTGGTGATGACGACGGTCGTACCCCAGGCCGTAAACGCGCAGGAGGGTAAGGTCACCGTTCCCCCAATGGGAGCAGCGTCCACCGCGCGTTGGACATCGATTGGCGAACAGCTTGCCACGGTGTGCGGCCGGGCCCGTCCGGCGCTCGTTACCGAGACAAAGCCGAGGATGGAGACCAGCACGGCAAGCGCTGCGCTGATGCGAAGGAGATCTTTTTTCATCCGAAAACGCTACGAGACCTCTGGATGAGGCGCCATATATCGCGGGATATATATTTCTATTGCCTGAGATACAGGACGAGCGGCTGGGTGACCTGGTGGGGCGGAGGAGTTCTGTGCGCTACCGGGCCCTCAACCGTTCAGCCGCGTTCGCAGCGTAGTCAGACGTTCGCGGATGCGGCGGAGCGCGTCGCTGTAGACGTGATCGCGGAGCCCGAACTGGAGCTGCTCGGTGCCCTTACGCGACTCGGCGAGCAGGCGCTTCTTGGCACCCTCCAGGGTCAGGCGCTCGTCGTAGAGAAGCGTCTTGATCCGCTGCACGAGCTCGAGGTCGCGTCGGCGGTAGACACGCTGCCCCGCCGGGTTCTTCTTGGGCCGCAGGAGCTTGAACTCCGACTCCCAGTAGCGGAGGACGTACGCGGGCACGCCCGTGATGGACTCCACCTCGCCGATGCGATAGTAGAGCCGCTCGGCGCCGTTCGCGGTCAGCTCGACTGTGTGCTGTTGATCCGTTGCTTGAGCCCCTTCGATGGCTTGAACGTGAGCACCTTGCGGGCGGTGATCTCGATGGAGTCGCCCGTCTGAGGATTGCGTCCGCGCCGCGACGCTTTGCGCCGGATGCGGAAGTGGCCAAATCCGACGATCTTCACGTCTTCGCTCTTCTCGAAGCACCGGAAGATGATGTCGAACACCGACTCCACGACGGACGCTGATTGCCGCTTGGACAGTCCGTGATTCGCGACGGCGTTGATCAGATCGTTCTTCGTCACAGCGTCCCCTCACCTCCCTCCGATCGCTACGAGCCTCCTCGCCCGATGAACGGCTTGTAGCCCTTCCCCTCCAGCTCCTTCAGGGTGGCCAACGCGGCGGCGCGATCGGCGAGGCCCCCGACGCGCACACGATACAGGGTGTCGCCCGAGGACGCGCTGGCGGCGGCGCTCGCGGCCGAGGTGTCCGGGGCGCGCTCACCACCGGCCCGCCGCACCTGGACCTTGAGGCCGTCGGTGGCGAGATCGCGCGAGAGCGCCACCGCGTCGCGCAGTGGCAAGCTCGGCTTGACCACGACGCCACCGGCGACGGCGTCGGCGGCGAGGCCCTTGGCCGAGAGCTTGGTGGCCAGCTCACTCGGTGCCGAGCCGGAGACGAAGACGTTGTAGCGATCACCCGCGCCCGCGGTATCGGCCGACGCGGACGGTATCGCACCACCGCCGCCGTCCTTGACCGATTCGACGACCGTGTAGTTTTGCTCGCGCAGTCGGGCGGCCACCGCCTTCGCGGTCGCCAGATTCTTGTAGGCGCCCACCTGGACCCAGTACGAACCGTCCGTGCTCTTGCTCGCGGCAGCCGACGGTTTCGGCGCGGCCTTCGGGGCCGCGGGCTTCGTCGGATCGACGGCCATCGTCATCTTCGGCGTGTCGGTCCCCGGCTTCACGGTGCTCGTCGCCGGCTTCCTGGCTTCGACGGGCTTCGGGGTCTCGACGGGCTTGCCGGTGATGGCGGCGGGAGCGGGCGGCGTGACGACGGGCCCCGGTGACGTCTCTGCGCGCGGCGCCGACGGGGGCGGGAGCGACGGCGACGTTGCCGCTGGCTCGGGCGCCACCGGTGCGACGGGTGCTGCGGCTGGACGCGGAGGCGCCGATGCGGTCTTCTTCACCACCGGCGGGTTCACGATGTCCAGCACGTACGGCACGGCGACGGCCGCGATGACGCCGAGGACGAGAATGACGATCAGGGCGCGGAACCACAAGGCCGAGAAGATGCTGCGGGGCGGCTCTTCGTCGTAAATGTGCTCGGGTCCGTCCATTTCAGCCATGCGCGTCATCTTAGCATGGACGTTGGGCTTTTCCGGCCATCTAACGCGCGCGGGGCAAACTGGACCTCGCCCATCCAGGCTTCCGCCGCCGAGCTCGTGTCGTTGGCGTCCGTCATGAAGGCCACCATGCCGACACGCGGCGGCCGGGTCTTGAAGAGCGTGACGTAATCGTCGTGAACGTTGCGCTGGTAGTGCACCCACGAGCCCACCTGCGCCGTTCCCGATTCCACGACGATGATCTTGACGTTCGGCGCCTTGGCGCTCGTGACGACGGATCCCACCGGTGCGGTCGTGTCCCACACGTAGCCGACGACGTCGCTGTTCAGCGTCGCGGCCGGCCATCGCGGGAACACGACGTAGAGCTGCGCGGCCTGATCGTCGGTCGGGCCGTGGCGGACGTCGCCGCGCGACGGCAACCGCACAGCCTTCCACGACCACGAGAGCATCGGCGCGCGCTCGACGTCCACCACGACGTCGCGATAGAGCAGGAACGACGTGGCGTCGCTGCGCAGTCGGATGGCGGCGCCCCCCTCGGCGCGCACCAGCTCGACGTCGGCCTTGCCGGCGAATTCCTTCACCTCCCAGCCTTTCGGAACACCGGGGGCGGGCAGGCGTGACGGAATCTCGTCGGCGACGGGAACGAGCAGCTTGCCCTCGGCGTCCGGGCTCAACATGCGTCGCTTCACTGCGACCGGTGCCATCACGGGCACGTCCGTCCGTATCAGCCCGGGCAGTGGCGGCAGCGGGAACGGGCGGGTCGGGAGCCGCTCGGCTCCGATGCCGAGATAGAACGCGCGATGTGTAGGGCTCGAGACGAGGATGACGAGCGCGACGAGCACGACCAGGCCGAACAGGGCGGCCAGCCCCTGCACACTCGGCCGCCGGCGCCTCACGAGCGACGCGCTCCGGGACGACGGGCCTTCGGCCCGACCGCTCTGCGAAAGGCCAGCCGGATCGGCGAGCCGGCGAAGCCGAACGCGTGGCGCAGCGACTTCAGCAGGTAGCGCTCGTAGGAGAAGTGAACCTCGCCGGGGCGGTTCACACGCAGCGCGAACGTCGGCGGCTCCACGCTGACCTGCGTCGCCGACTGCAGCGTGAGCGGCACGCCGCCGATGCTCACCGGCCGCCGGGTCAACGCCTCCTGGAGCGTCGCCGTGATCTCCTGGGACGACACCCGGTGGCGCGCCTCGGCCGCCGCGTCGTCGATGGCGGTGAACAGATCGGGGAGGCCGTCGCCCTGCACCGCCGACGTGAAGCAGATCGACGCGTAGTCGAGGAACGGCAGACGATCGCGCACCTGATCGACGACCTCGGCCTTCCTCACCATGCCGCGGGGCACCAGGTCCCACTTGTTCACCGCGATCACCGTGGCCCGGCCGGCCTCGTGGGCGTACCCCGCGATGTGGGCGTCCTGCGCGGTCAGGCCTTCGCTCGAATCGATGACAAGGACCGCCACCTGGCACCGCTCGAGACTCTTGAGCGCCATGACGACCGCCAGCTTCTCGAGCGGCTCGTTGACGCGGCCCTTGCGCCGGATGCCCGCGGTGTCGATCAGCACGTACGGGCGGCCGTCGCGCGTGAACGGCGTGTCCACCGCGTCACGCGTGGTACCGGGCTCGGTGTGCACGAGGACGCGCTCGTCGCCGACCATGGCGTTGACGAGCGACGACTTGCCCACGTTGGGGCGCCCGATGATCGCGATGCGCGTGCGCTCGACCGGGCGCTCGGCCACGTCCGGCTTGGGTGAGAGCTCGCGGACGCGCTCGAGCATCTCGGCCACGCCGCGGCCGTGCTCGGCCGAGACGGCGAGGGGCTCGCCGAAGCCGAGGCGGTAGAGCTCACCGAGGGCGCCTTCCTGGCCGCCCGCGTCGACCTTGTTGGCGATGAGCACCACCGGACGTCCGGCGCGGCGGAGGATCTGAGCGATCTCAACATCGAGCCCGGTCGCGCCCTCTCGCGCGTCGACGACGAAGAGGATGACGTCGGCCTCGTCGACGGCCACCAGCACCTGACGCCGCACGCCCTCGACGAGCGGCTCGACGGACGAGGGATCGAACCCGCCCGTGTCGATCACCGTCGCCTGCCAGCGCTCGAACTCCACGCGGCCGTAGAGCCGGTCGCGCGTCACGCCGGGCACGTCGCGCACCAGGGCCTGCCGGCGCCCGACGAGCCGGTTGAAGAGCGACGACTTTCCAACATTCGGCCGGCCGACGATGGCGAGGGTCGGCCGGAGCTGCGTGGTCTGCACGGCGGCCTATCCCAGCAGCGCTCGCAGCAGAGCGCGAGCGGACGGCTCGACGACGCGGACGGGAACACCGAGGTCCCGGGCAAGATCGGCCGGGGTGACGTCGTCGAGGAAGACGCCGTCGCCGTCACGCACCGCCACGGCGGGGACGAGCACCTCGTCACCGAGGCGATCGAGGCCGGCGAGGTGACGCTGGATGTCCTGCCCGGTCAGGAGTCCCGCCACCGTGATCGTGCGGCCGAAGAAATCGTTCGGGACGGATACGACGTGCGCGTCCACGCCGCGCGAGACCAGCGGCGAGAGCCAGCGCTCGAGGCGCGGTCCGTAGAGCGCTCCGGTCACGACGGTGACCTTGCGCGGCGTTCGCGCCGGACCGACGCGCCCAAGCGCGCGGTCGAGCTCGTCCTCGAAGCGGCGCACCAGGCCGATGCCGTCCTCGGCCACGGGGAATCCCTCGTAGGCGTCGGCCTCGGGGAGCGGGGCCTGGGCCTGGAGATAGATCTCGTCGGCGGCGAAGACGAAGCGACTCCCCAGCGTCGCGAGGCAGCGCTGTTGCCACTGCTCGATCGTCACCACGAGGCGTCGAGCCTCATCCGCGGTCAGCAGTCGGAGCTCGGGCAGCCGCTCGCGGTGCCGCGTGAGCCCGACCGGCACGATGGCCGTGGTCGTCACGTGCGGATGCAGTCGCTCGAGATCGCCGACCGTGCGCGCGAGGTGCCCGCCGTCGTTCCAGTCGGGGCACAGCACGATCTGGGCGTGCATCCGGATCCCGGCTCGGGCGAGCCGTTCCATCCGCGGCAGGATCTCGGCACCGTGCCGCGGACGGCCGAGGAGCGCGTGGCGGAGGGACGGATCGGTCGCATGTACGGAGATGTAGAGCGGCGACAGCCGTTGCGCCTCGATGCGCTCGAGGGCCGCCTCGTCCAGGTCGGACAGCGTGATGTAGTTGCCGTGCAGGAACGACAGCCGGAAGTCGTCGTCCTTGACGTAGAGGCTCGTGCGCAGGCCGCGCGGATTCTGATGGATGAAGCAGAAGACGCACTTGTTGGCGCACGTCGCGATGTCGCGCGGCCGCGGCGGAACGAGCTCGAGGCCGAGGTCACTCCCCTGGCGGGTCACCTGAACGCGGCGAGCGTGGTCGTCGCGCTCGACGGTCAGCCGCAGTCGATCGTCGGCCGCGTAGAACTGGAAGTCGATGGCATCGCGGAGCGGCGTGCCGTTGATGGCGACGATCCGGTCACCCGCGTAGAGCCCGGCCGCGGCCGCCGGCGAGCGCCGCCGCACCGAGGCAACGACGACCCCCTCGGCGCCGCCGTTACCCGCGGAACAGGGTGGACTCATGCTCCTCGTGCTCGGCGGTGTGCGCGGTGTTCAGGAAACGCATCCCCTGCACGATGTACTGGAGTCCGGAGACCACCGTGAAGACGGCGGCAACCCACACGATGGGCTTGGGCGAGAGCGGGAGCTGGAACCACCGCGCGCCCAGGCCGGCCAGGACGGTGAGGATCTGGAAGAAGGTCGCCGCCTTGCCCACCCACGTCGGCCGTGGATAGATCCGGACGCCGACCATGTGGACGATGAGCGCACCGACGAGGAGCATGGCGTCGCGCGTGATGACGACGGCCGTGATCCAGAAGGGCAGCGCCTTGAGATAGGTCAGCGTCACGAACGAGGCCATGAGCAGCATCTTGTCGGCCATGGGATCGAGGAAGGCGCCGAGACGGCTCTCGATGCCCTGGTAGCGCGCGACCCAGCCGTCGAGGAGATCGGTGAGCGCCGCGATCGAGAAGACGAGGAGCGCCCAGCCCGGCTTGCGGTCGACGAGGAGCGTCACGAAGACCGGGATCAGAAGGATGCGAAGAACCGTCAGCCCATTGGCCAGGCCCATACGACCGCAACAGTGTACCTCAGACGCGGTAAGCGGCGAGCGTCCCTGCCACGGCCGGGGGCAGCTCCACCTCGAGCTCGACGTGGGCGTCCTGGTCGTTCCGGTTGAGGACCCGCCCGCGCTTGTAGCAAAGCGCCAGCGCCGCGCCGTCCCGGTGCGGGATGCGCAGCGTGAGCGAGCCGCGCAGCGGGCTCACCATGCCTTCGATCACGACGCGCAGACGGTCGAGACCGGCACCGCTGACGCCGGACACCGCGACGGCAGTCCGCGAGGCGAGCAGCGCCTCGACGGCGCGTGGCTCCGCGACGCGATCCATCTTGTTCAGGACGAGCACCGTCGGGCGATCCGCCACCTCGAGCTCGCCGAGCAGCGTCTCCACCGCCGCCATGTGCTCCTCCAGCGCCGGGTGGCTCGCGTCCACCACGTGCAGGAGGACGTCGGCCTCGGCCAGCTCCTCGAGCGTCGCGCGGAACGCTGCCACGAGCTCGTGGGGCAGCTTGCGGATGAACCCGACCGTGTCGCTCAGGATGAACGCCGGCCGCCCGGCGCCGTTGACCAGGCGGGCCGCGGGATCGAGCGTCTCGAAGAGACGGTCGGCGGCGGCCAGGTGCGCTCCCGTCATCCGGTTGAGAAGCGTCGTCTTGCCGGCGTTCGTGTAGCCAACGAGGGCGACGACGGGCAGGCCCGCGCGGCGGCGGCCTTCGCGCTGCACCCGCCGGTGAACGCGGACGTGCTCGAGCTCACGACGGATCTGCATGACGCGGCGCCGGATCACGCGGCGATCGGATTCGAGCTGAGTCTCGCCGGGTCCTCGGGTGCCGATGCCGCCGCCGAGACGCTCGAGGTGAGTCCACTGCCCGACCAGACGAGGGAGTAGATACGTGAGCTGAGCGAGCTCGACCTGGAGCTTGCCTTCCGCGGTGCGCGCGCGCTGGGCGAAGATGTCGAGGATCAGCGCCGTGCGGTCGATCACCTTGAGGCCAAGCGCCTGCGTGAGGTTGCGCTCCTGCACCGGCGTCAACGGATCGTCGCAGATCATGAGGTTCGCGCCGGTGGCGCGGCCCGCCTCGGCGATCTCGTCCACCTTGCCACTGCCGAGGAACAGTGCGGGTGTGGGTGCGCCGCGCTCCTGCACGACACGGTGGACCACGGTGGCGCCGGCCGCCATGGCCAGGCCGCCCAGCTCGTCGAGCGACTCCTCGACTTCCCAGCGCCGCTGGGCGGGAAGCCGGAGCGCTGTGATCACCGCACGCTCCTTCAGCGCGCGCGTGACCTCGATTGAGCCGTTGCGTCGGCCGTTCTTCACCCGATCAGGCCTCGTTCCGTCAGCCGCTCCGTGATGAGCGTTGCCACACCTTCAGGACCGCCTGCCAGCACCACGTCCAGCCACTGAACGTCAGGCTCGCGGGCGAACCACGTCCACTGGCGCTTGGCGTAGCGGACGGTATCACGCTGCATGAGCCGTGTCGCCTCGGCCGGGGTGAGCTCGCCCTGAGCCACCGCCACGAACTGGCGATAGCCGATGCCCTGCATCGCGGGCAGTGTCGGGTCGTAGCCCGACGCGAGCAGCGCCCGGACCTCGTCGAGGAGCCCGGCCTCGACCATCTCGGCCGCCCGGACGCGCAGCCGGCGAGCCAGCTCGGCGCGCTCCATCGTCAAGCCGACGTGGAGGACGTCGTAGTCGCGAGAGCGCCGCCACAGGTCGTCTCGAGCTCCGGGCGACCTCCCCGCCCGTGTCAGCTCGAGCGCGCGCATCACCCGCACGTAATCGTTCGGATGCAGGCGTCGCGCCAGCGCGGGCGCCTCACGGCTCAAGCGCTCGTGCAGGGCGCGACGGCCCTCGCGGGCGGCCAGCAGGTCCAGCTCGCGCCGGAACGACGGATCGGCCGGCGGCGCCGGATCGAGGCCCCGCAGCAACGCTCGGATATAGAACCCGGTGCCGCCCACGACGACGGGGAGCTTGCCCCGCTCGCGGATGGCCGTGATGATCCCGCGGGCATCCCGGGCGAAGCGCTCGGCATGATAGCGATCGTCGGGATCGACGACGTCGACCAGGTGATGGGCCACCGCGGCGCGCTCCTCCGCCGTCGGCTTGCCCGTGGCGACATCCATCCTTCGATAGACCTGGCGGGAGTCGGCGCTGACGACCTCGAGCGGGACACGATGGGCCAGGGCGACCGCCGACGCAGTCTTGCCCACGCCGGTCGGCCCTGCGATGACGAGGAGCGGAATCTTCATTCGCGCTACGTCAAGCCTACCAGATACGTCGAACCTCGCGCCGGACGTCCTGGAGCGAGATCCGGCTCATCGTCGGTCGACCGTGAGGACAGAAGTACGGAGTCGCCGTCGCGCTGAGCTCGGCGAGCAGCCGCTCCATCTCCTCGCGCGCCAGCGGCGTGTTCGCCTTGATGGCGGCGCGGCAGGATACGAACGCGAGCGCGCGATCGACCACCGGCTCGCCAGCCTTGGGCCCGGCCAGCTCGTCCACCATCGCTTCCATCAACCGTCTCGGCTCCTCGCCCTTCAGCACCACGGGCACCGCGCGCAGCACGACGCTGTCGCCGCGCTCGTCGAACGCGAAGCCGAGACGCTCGAGCGGCGCACGCCACCGACCGAGCTGAGCGCCCGCCCCGGGCGCGAGGTCGAGCGGCTCGCCGAAGAGCAACGCCTGCGAAACCGGCGTGCCGGCATTCGCCTCGGCTTGCAGGCGCTCGAAGATGACGCGCTCGTGGGCAGCGTGCTGATCGAGGAAGAAGACCTCGGTGTCCGACGCCGCCACGATGAACGTGTCCTGCACCTGGCCGAGCACGCGTCCGAGCGACGTGGCGTACGTTGCCGTGGGCTCGGCGAACAGCGCGGCCTGGCCAGCGTCGCCGCCGAATGTCGAGCCGGCTTCGACCGCGCCGGAATGGGCGCCGATGGCCGGCGTGGACGTGGGCGCGTCGGATACCGACGCGACGCCGGGCACCACGGCGCGACGGCGAAGCGCCTCGCCGAGCGCGGCGCCGATCATCTCGTGCACCAGCCGCGGATGACGAAACCTCACCCACGCCTTGGTCGGATGCACGTTCACGTCCACGTCGGTGTGGGGTAGCGTCACCGACAGCACGACGAAGGGGAAGCGGTCGCGCGGTAGCAGTGGCCGGTACGCTTGCAGCACGGCCTGGAACAGCGCGGGGTCGCGCACCGGCCGGCCGTTGACGAGCGTGATGACGTCGTCGCGACCGCCCCGCGTCAGATCGGGCGGGCTCGCGAGGCCGCGCACGCTGATCGCGTGCTCGTGGCGATCGATGGCCAGGAGCCGCCCGGCGACGTCCCAGCCCCACAGCGCGCCGACGCGATCACGCAGCTCCTTCGCCGGCGGCGCGTTGAGCACGCTGCGGCCGTTGCTCGTGACCCGCAGGTGAACGACGAGATGCGCGAGCGCGAGCTGGGTCACCGGGCGCAGGCTCTGGGCCAGCTCGGTCGTGACCGCCTTCAGGAACTTGAGCCGGGCCGGCGTGTTGAAGAAGAGATCCGTGACCTCGATGGTCGTGCCGGTGTCGGCCGCCACCGCGAGGCGCTGCGCGATCTCGCCGCCCGCGCCGGCCAGACGCGTCCCGTCGGCGGCACCGCGGGCGCGGCTGGTGATCACGAACCGGGCCACGGCGCAGATGGCCGGCAGCGCCTCGCCGCGGAATCCCAGCGTGGCAATCGCGTCGAGATCGGCATCGGCGGCGATCTTCGATGTCGCGTGCCGCTCCAGCGCGAGCTCCAGCTCCTCGGCAGTCATGCCGATGCCGTCGTCGCTCACCCGGATCAAGGCGGCGCCGCCGTCGCGCAGATCGACGCTGACCGTGCGGGCATCCGCGTCCAGCGCGTTCTCGACCAGCTCCTTCACCGCCGACGCCGGCCGCTCGACCACCTCCCCCGCCGCAATCTTGTTGATCAGGTGTTCGGGCAGTTTCCGGATCCGGCCAACAGTCATACGCCAAACTCTTCGGAGCGTATGTCGCGCTGCCGCGTGAACGGGGGGGCAATCGGGGGGGATGTCTCATCCCCCCCGAAGTAAACAATCAAGCGCGACGTCACACGCCCTCCGGTTTCCGAACACCACCTCGTTGCGCCTGCCACTTCGCGAGCAGGTTCAGCGCCTCCATCGGGGTCAGGTGCGCGAGATCCAGATGGGCCAGCTCGATCAGGATCGGATCGGGAGGCGCGACGGCGAAGAGGCCGAGCTGCTCGGCGTCGCGCGCGTCGGCCGTGCGCTCCCCGGCCGCTTCGAGCTCGGAGAGCAGCGCCTTGGCTCGCGCGATGACGGGCTCGGGCAAGCCGGCCAGGCGCGCGACCTGGATGCCGTAGCTCCGGTCGGTGCCGCCCGGCCGCACCTTGTGCAGGAAGATGATCTGGTCGTTCCACTCGCGTACGGCGACGTGGAAGTTTCGGACAGCCGCCAGCCGATTGGCCAGCTCGGTCAGCTCGTGGAAGTGCGTCGCGAAGAGCACCTTGCATCCGGAGCGCTCGTGCAACGCCTCGACGACGGACCACGCGATGGCGAGGCCGTCGAACGTCGATGTCCCGCGACCGACCTCGTCGAGGAGCACGAGGCTCCGCGCCGTGACGTTGTTGAGGATGGTCGCCGTCTCCACCATCTCGACGAGGAACGTGCTCTGGCCGCGCCCGAGGTTGTCCTGGGCGCCGACCCGTGTGAACAGGCGATCGACGAGGCCCAGGCGCGCCTCGCGAGCCGGAACGAAGGCGCCCATCTGGGCGAGGATCACCAGGTGGCCCGTCTGGCGCAGGTAGACCGATTTCCCCGACATGTTCGGTCCAGTGAGGATGACAACCCGTGCCTCGGCGTCGAGCGCGAGGTCGTTGGGCGTGACCGGCTCCGTCGAGCGCGCCTCCAGCACGGGATGGCGGCCGTCCACGATCTCGATGCGATCGCCAGCGTCGACGACGGGCCGCACGTGGCCGCGAAAGTGCGCGACTTCGGCGAGGCCGAGCAGCACGTCGAGCCGGGCCAGCGCGCGCGCCGTCGTCAACAACGGCCCGGCTTCGGCGGCAACGCGACGCCGGACGTCCTCGAACAGCTCGTACTCGAGCCGCCGGCGGCGCTCCTCGGCGCCGAGCACCTTGGTCTCGTACTCCTTCAGCTCCGGCGTGACGTAGCGCTCGGCTCCCGTGAGCGTCTGGCGGCGCACGTATTCCGCGGGAACGCGGGCGGCCTGAGCGTGGCTGACCTCGATGCCGTAGCCGAAGACGCGATTGAAGCGGACCCGGAGCGACGAGAGGCCGGTGCGCGAGCGCTCGCGCTCCTCGAGGCCAGCGATCCACTCGCGCGCCTGGCGCGAGTCCTCGATCAGCGCCGAGAGCGCGTCACTCCAGCCCTCGCGGATGAGCCCGCCCTCGTGCAGGACGAGCGGCGGCTCGTCGACCAGCGCCTGCTGGAGCAGAGCGAGAAGCGCGTCGAGCGGCGCGATCTCGTCGCGCGCGGTCGTCAGCAGCGGCGCGGTGGCCTCGCCCAGATGCGTGCGGATCTCCGGGAGCGGTTGAAGGCACGCGCGCAGCCCGACCAGATCGCGGGCGTGAGCGACGCCGAGCGTGGCGCGGCTCGTCAGTCGCTCGAGGTCGCCCACGTGCGCGAGCAGCCGGCGCAGCTGGGCGCGCGCGGCCGGGGCGTCGATCAGCGCCTGGACGGCATCCTGGCGGGCGGCAATGGCGCCGAGGTCGAGGAGCGGCCGCAGCAGCCACTGGCGCAGCAGCCGCGCGCCCATCGGGGTCGTCGTCTCGTCCAGCACGCCGAAGAGCGTCATTCGCGGATCGCCGTCACGCGTGTCGATCAGCTCGAGCGTCTGCACGGCCGTGGGGTCGAGGGTCATCGCCTCGTCGCTGGCCAGCCGCGCGAGCCGCGTGAGATGCCCGAGCGCTTCGCCTTGAGTCGCCCGGACGTAGGCGAGCGCCGCTCCGGCGGCCTGGAGGCCGACCGTCATGTCCGAGACGCCGAACGGCGCGAGCGAGGTCACGCCGAAGTGAGCGCAGAGGTCGCCCACCGCACGCCGGAGCGCGAACGCCGCCGGATCCCAGAACGTGAGCGTCGCGCCCGTCGCCTGCAGTCGCGCCATGAGATGACCGGCCTCGCGCGCCGTCTCCGGCACCAGGATCTCGCTCGGCCGCCTCATCAGTCCCGCCGCCAGCACGTTCTCGGCGTCGCCGGCGTCCTCCCCCGCCCAGAAATCGCCGGTGGATACGTCGAGCAGCGCGACGCCGGTGCCCTCGCGCGCGCGTACGACCGCGAGCAGGAAGTTGTTGGCGGAGCCGGCGAGGAACGCGGTGTCGGTGATCGTTCCCGGCGTGATGAGCCGCACGACGTCACGCTTGAGGAGTTTCTTGCCCTTGCCGGGGGCCTCGAGCTGCTCGCAGAGCGCGACCTTCTGGCCGGCGCGGATCAGCCGCGCGATATAGACCTCGGCGGCGTGATGAGGGATGCCCGCCATCGGCGAGCCCTGCCGCGACGTCAGCGTGATCTGCAGCAACCGGGCGCCGAGCTCGGCATCCTCGAGGAACAGCTCGTAGAAATCGCCGAGGCGGAACAGGAGCAGGTAGTCCGGATAGCGCTGCTTGAGGTCCCGGTACTGCCGCATCATCGGCGTGACGCCCCCCGTCCGATCAGCGGGATCAGCCACCCAGACGTCTCCTGAGGCGGGCATACGTCGCGTCGAGCGCCTCGGGCAACACGCGAGACTCCCCGAGCGTCGTCATGAAGTTGGTGTCGCCGTTCCAGCGCGGCACCACGTGAACGTGCAGATGGCCTTCGATGCCGGCGCCAGCCACTCGCCCCTGATTCACGCCGATGTTGAATCCCTCGGCACGGTACTCGTCGGTGAGGGCGCCCGTCGCCTGCCCGGCCAGGGCCATCGCGTCCGCCAGCTCCTCGGCGTCCGCTTCGGCGAGAGCGCCGACGTGGCGGTTGATCACGGCCATGAGATGGCCGGGAGTATATGGATAGGCGTTGAGGATCAGAAACGCACGCGAGCTGCGCCGCAGGATCAGGTACTTGGCATCGTCATCGGCGGCCAGCGCGGTGCAGAAGATGCAACCGACCGCGGCGCTCGACCCTCCGACGTAGGCCATGCGCCACGGCGCCCAGAGGCGATTCACGCCGCCGGGCCGTGCCTCACGTGTTGACGAGTTCCCTGAGGCGCTTGCCGACCTTGAAGAAGGGTACTCGCTTCTCGGGGACCTCGACGGCGCTACCGGTTTTCGGATTCCTTCCTTTGCGCGAGTTCCGGTAGCGGATACGGAAGCTGCCGAAGCCACGAAGCTCGACTTTGTCGCCCTTGGCCAGTGCGTCGGTGATGTTGTCGAAGATCGTGTTGACGATGGTCTCAGTCTCTTTTTTCGTCAGGTTGGAGAGCTTGGAGACCTCGTCGATCAGCTCGGCTTTTGTCATCTCGCACTCCGTGTGATGACCCTAGCACGCAGATTTCGAGAATGTCAACTCTTATAGGGGGTTAGGCAGCGCCCGGGCTTCAATCCATGAGGTACAGCGGTGTCTTGAACATCGGCAGGGTCGGCGTGAGCGTCACCCGTGCGATCCCGAGCTGGCTTCGGAGCAGATCGAAGATCGAGATGCGCCGCTTGGGCGGAATCACCTTCGGCGGCACGCGGATACCGGCGAGCTGCGCGGCGCCGTTGACGGCGTCTTCGAGGCCGCCGAGCTCGTCGATCATCTGAAGCGCCTTGGCCTGAGTCCCCGAGAAGATGCGGCCGTCAGCAAACTGCGTGACCTGCGCGCGGTCGAGCTTACGGCCCTCGGCGACGGCGCCGATGAACTGCCCGTGGACGTCGTCGAGCAACGCCTGGAGCACGCGCCGCTCCTCGGGCGTCATCGGCCGCCCGGGATTGCCAACGTCCTTGAACGCGCCCGCCTTTACGACGACGTAATCTACGCCCACCTTCTTCATGAGCTGCTCGAAGTTGGCCATCTGCATGATCACGCCGATGGAGCCGGTGAGCGTTCCGGGATTGGCGTAGATCCGGTCGGCCGCCACCGCGACGTAGTAGCCGCCCGAAGCCGCCACCGAGCCGAGCGAGGCCACGACGGGCTTGCCCCCCTGTCGCAGGCGCACGAGCGCGTCGTGGAGCTCTTGCGACGGCGCGACGACGCCCCCGGGGCTGTTGATGCGAATCACGACGGCCCGCACCTGAGGGTTGTCGCGATAACTCTTGAGATCCTTGATGAGGTCGTCGACGTCGAGGATGACTCCCTCGAGCTCGACGATCGCCACCCGCGGCCCGAAGTAACCACCCCCGGCCGCCCCGTCTCCGCTCTTCGACAGCACACCCCCCGTGACGGCCAGGAAGAGGCCGACCACCACCAGCCAGATCACGAGCGTGACGGCCACGACGGTGAGGCGATGCGCCACGCTAGCGGCTATTCCTCATCGTCGTAGTCATAGTCGTCGCGACGCTTCTTCTTCCCACGTCCCCGCCCCGCACCACCGCGGTCGTCCGGCTGGCTCAGATCCACGGCGTGAGCCAGCTCTTTGAGGCTGAGGCCGATGCGCCGCTCGTTCGGATCGACGCGGATCACCAGCAGCGCCAGCTCGTCGCCGACGTTGACGACCTCGGCGGGCGTGCCGATCGGCCGGTTCGACATCTGCGAGATATGGAGCAGACCGTCCACGCCGGGCTCGAGCTCCACGAAGGCGCCGAAGTCGGTGAGACGCACCACCTTGCCAGTCACCCGCGAGCCCATCGGGAAGCGCTGGGCGACGGTCGACCACGGATCGGGCTGGATCTGCTTGAGGCCGAGCGAGATCCGCTTGTTGTCGCGGTCGATGTTGAGGATCTGCGTCTCGACTTCCTGACCCTTTTTCAGGACCTCCGACGGGTGGCCGACGCTTCGCGTCCACGACATGTCCGAGATGTGGAGCAAGCCGTCCACGCCCGGCTCCAGCTCGATGAACGCGCCGAAGTCGGTCAGGTTGCGCACCCGGCCGGTCACGCGGTTCCCGGGCTGATAACGCTCTTCGATCGTCGTCCACGGGTCGGCCTCGACTTGCTTCATGCCGAGCGAGATCCGCTTGGCCCCTCGGTTGACGTCGAGGACGACGACGTCGACTTCCTCGCCCACGTTGACGAGCTTGGACGGGTGACGGACGCGCCGCGTCCAGGACATCTCCGACACGTGCACGAGCCCCTCCACGCCGGCCTCCAGCTCGATGAAGGCGCCGTAGTTGGTGAGGCTCACCACGCGTCCCCGTGCCTTGTGGCCGGCCGGGTACTTTTGCTCGACGTTCTCCCACGGATCCGACTGCTTCTGCTTGTAGCCGAGAGAGACGCGGCCGGTGTCACGGTCGAAGTGGAGCACCACGACGTCGACCTGGTCGCCGACCTGGAAGATCTCCGACGGGTGGCCGACCCGCCCCCAGCTCATGTCGGTGACGTGCAGCAGCCCGTCGATGCCTCCGAGGTCGATGAAGGCCCCGTAGTCGGTGATGTTCTTCACGGTGCCCGTGAGCGTCATCCCCTCGTGGAGGACTTCCAGCGTGTGCTTCTTCTTCTCCTCGCGCTCTTCCTCCAGGACGGCCCGCCGGGACAGCACGACGTTGCCGCGCCGCCGGTTGAGCTTGATGACCTTGGAGCGCACGTGCTGGCCGACCAGAGAAGCCAGGTTCTTGACCGGACGGAGATCGACCTGGGATCCGGGCAGGAATGCCTTGACCCCCACATCCACCGCCAGGCCACCCTTGACGACTTCCACGATGCGTCCTTCGACCGGCGTGCCCTTGTCGTAGGCCTGCGTGATCGCGTCCCAGACGCGGATCTTGTCCGCCTTCTCCTTGGACAGGACGATCAGGCCTTCGGAGTCCTCCTTGGCCTCGAGGTAGACGTCGATGTCCTCCCCGACCTTGGGCAGGTTCCCGCGGAACTCCTCGATCGGGATCGCGCCCTCGCTCTTGTAGCCGACGTCCACGAGCACCTCACCGGTGCCGATGTGGACGACGCGGCCGCGGACGACCTCGCCTTCTTCGAACTCGGCCATTCGGCCGCCTGACCCGTACACATCCTCCATGCGCTCCTCGGCCGCCCAGGTTGCCTCCTTTCGCGGTTCGCCGAGGTCATTGCGCCGTTCATGCTTCTCCATGCTGCCCGCTCCTCCCGTAAATGTATTTGGACGAGGGTAATACGGCTCCTCCCGCACCTGCCTCGCCCACTTCCTGCGAACGTTCCTTCAGGCGCCCGATCGCCGCCATCATCGCCTGGCTGGCGGCCTCGTAGGCCTCCTTCCGACTGCTCCCACTCTGCCTGGCAAAGCTCATGGGCTCGCCGAACCACACCGTGACCCGGGCGGGACGCGGGAGCCTCTGCCCCCGGGGCCAGGCCCGCCCGCTGCCGCTGATATATACAGGAACCACGGCCGCTCCGCTGAGGACCGCCAGCATACCCGCACCGGCCTTGCCTTGCCGCAATTCGCCCTCGGGCCCTCGCGTCCCTTCCGGGAACACGAGGAGCGCGCCGCCGTTCTCCAGCACGCGCAACGCTGCGCGCAGCGCCGCCGGATCACCGCCGTCGCGACGGACCGGTCGAGCGTTGAGCCGATAGATCAATCCGCCGAACAGCGGGATCCGGAACAGCTCGGCCTTGGCCATGAACGACACCGGCCGCGGCGCCGATCCACCGACGAGCGGAGGATCGAGCACGCTCGAGTGATTCGCAACCAGCAGCACCGACCCGGTGCGCGGCACGTGCTCGGTGCCCCAGCCGCGGAGCCGGAACAGCGCGCGCATCACCACGACGGCGAGAAATCTCAGGACTGTGTACAGCATCGCTGCTCGATCTCCTGCATCATGCGCTTCACGACCTGTTCCAGGGTCAGGCCCGTCGTGTCGATTGCCACGGCGTCGTCGGCCTGCCGCAGCGGCGCCAGCGCGCGTGTCTTGTCCTGCACGTCGCGAAGGCGGATCTCCGCGAGCACGGCCGGCAAGGCCATCGCCACGCCGCGGGCGGCCAGCTCGGCCTGCCGCCGGCGAGCCCGCTCTTCGTCGCTGGCGTCGAGGTAGAACTTCACGTCGGCGTCGGGGCACACGACCGTTCCCGTGTCGCGTCCCTCCAGCACGACGCCGCCCGGCGCCGCCATCTGGCGCTGCAGCGGCGTCACCTTCGCGCGGATCGGCGCCAGCATCGTCAGCCGCGACGTCAGCGCGCTGATGGCCGGCGTCCGGATCTCGTCGCTGACGTCGCGTCCGTTGACCAGCACGCGGTCATCGTCGAGCGTGACCTCGACGCCGTCCAGGTGCCGGCGCAGCGCCGGGCCGTCCTCCGCGGGCAGGCCGACTTGCGCCACGCTCCACGCGAGCGCGCGGTACATCGCTCCGGTGTCGATCAGGCGAAAGCCTAGACGCTGAGCGAGCGCCGTGGACACCGTGCTCTTGCCCGCGCCCGCGGGGCCGTCGATCGCGATGATCAGCTTCTCGAGCGTCACGCCTCGACCTCGACACAGCGCTGTCCGGCCAGCGTGTTGAGCAGATCGGCGAACCGGGGAAACGACGTCGCGATGCACTCGGTGTCGTCGATGATGGTCTCGCCCTCGGCCACCAGGCCGGCCACGGCCAGCGCCATCGCGATGCGGTGGTCGCCGCCGCTCGTCACGCTGGCGCCGCGCAAACGCGCGGGCCCGTCGATGACGAGGCCGTTCGGGCGCTCGCTCACGCGCGCGCCCATGCGCCCCAGCTCGCGCGCGAGCGCCGCCAGCCGGTCGGATTCCTTCACCCTCAGCTCGGCCGCGTCCGTGATTTCGGTGCGCCCATCGGCCAGCGCCGCGGCCACGGCGAGCACCGGGATCTCGTCGACGAGCCGCGGGATCAGCGCACCGCCGATGCCGGTCCCGCGCAAGCCGCTCGTGCTCACGGTGACGTCGCCGCGCGGCTCGCCCGCCGCGCGATGAGAGGGGCCTCTCGACCCCTCCAAGACCTCTCCCCCGTACGGCGCGATCTCGATCTTGACACCCATGGCGGCGAGGACATCGAGGGCACCCGTCCGCGTGGGATTGAGACCGACGCCGGCGACGGTCACGCGCGCGTCCTTCACGATCGCCGCCGCGATCAGCGGGAAGGCCGACGACGAGATGTCGCCGGGTACGACCACCGGCGCCGCCGACAACGGCCCCGGTGTGAGCGTCGTCGTCAGGCCGCGGCTCTCGATGCGGGCGCCGAACTGGCGCAACATCACCTCGGAGTGATCGCGCGACGCCGCCGGCTCCGTCACCGACACGGGCCCG
This sequence comes from Candidatus Rokuibacteriota bacterium, assembly GCA_003220615.1. Lineage (GTDB taxonomy): Bacteria > Methylomirabilota > Methylomirabilia > Rokubacteriales > CSP1-6 > 40CM-68-15. Next base: position 105,596 of record QHTB01000132.1, on the reverse strand, counting down.
TCGGCGTGGAGCCCCGCGAGCAGCACCGCGGACTTCACCTGAGCCGAGGCCACGGGAGACTCGTAGGCGAGCGCCTTGGGCTGGGCCAATCCCCGAATACCGAGTGGCAAGCGATTGCCGTCGCTGCGGCCGACGATCGTCGCGCCCATGCGGGCGAGCGGGTCGGCGATGCGCTTCATCGGCCGCCGTCGCAGCGAGTCGTCGCCGGTGAGGAACGTCCAGAACGGCTGACCGGCGAGCACGCCGAAGAGCAGGCGCACGGCCGTGCCCGAGTTGCCGCAGTCGATGACGTTGGCCGGCTCGGTGAGGCCGCGCCGCCCGACACCGGCGATGCGGTACTCCCCCGGACCCTTCCGCGTCACCTCGGCGCCCAGCGCTTCCACGGCGGCGATCGTGCGCAGGCAGTCCTCGGCCTCGAGATAGCCGCGGATGTCGGTGGTGCCCTCTGCGAGCGCGCCCAGCAGCGCCGCCCGGTGCGAGATGGACTTGTCGCCCGGAACCTCGATGCGCCCTGAGAGACGCGTGACCGGCCGCACGCGCAGCTTCACGGCAACCGCTCCCGCCGCGCCTTGATGCGCGCCAGCGCCGCGCGCAGCCCGTCGCGATCCTTTCGCTCGATCAGGCGCACCAGATCGGCGAGGGCGGCCTGCGCCGCAGCCGTCGCCTGGACGACCGCCGTGCGATTGGCGAGGAAGATCGCCTCCCACATGTCCACGTCACCGGCCGCGATCCTCGTGGTGTCCTTGAAGCCCCGCGCGGCCACGTCGAAGGCCGCCGGATCGAAGCGCTCGACGGCGTCGACGAGCGCACAGGCGACGAGGTGGGGGACGTGGCTGATCGCCGCCACGGCGCGGTCGTGAGTCTCCGGATCGAGCATCAGGACACGCCCGGCGCCCAGGCTCTCCCAGAACGCCGTCACGGTCTTCACCGCGCGCGGCTCGGTCGCGTCCGTGGGCGTGACGATGACGGTGGCGCCCCGGAACAGATCGGCGCGGGCCACGCCGTAGCCGCTCTGCTCGGACCCGGCCATGGGATGGCTGCCCACGAACGTGAGCGGGCGCCTCGTGGTCAGGCGCTGGGCGGCGGCGACGATCGCCGCCTTGGTCGAGCCGACGTCGGTGATGACTGCGCTCGGGGCCGCAGCTTGCCAGACTTCCGGAAGCTGGTGCTCGATGATGCCGACGGGCGTGCCGAGCACGATCAGATCGGCGTCCTTGACGCCGTCGCCGATCGCGGTGGTGACGCGATCGAGCGTCCCATCCTTCAGGGCAGCGTGGAGCCGCCCGACGTCCCGGCCGATCCCCACGATCTCGTGGGCGAGTCCCTGGGCCCGAACAGCCTTGGCCACCGAGCCACCGAGGAGCCCGACGCCGACGATCGCGAGGCGGCCGATCACGGCCCCTTCTTTCCGAGCGCCGCGCGCAGGCCCTTGATGAGCCGGCGGTTCTCGGCCGGCGTGCCCACCGTGATGCGAAGCGTGCTCTCCATCCCGAACGCCGTCATCGGCCGCACGATGACGCCTTCGTGCAGGAGCTTCTGATAGATCTCGGCGGCGCTCCGGCCGACGTCGACCAGGATGAAGTTGGCCCGCGAGGGCACGTACTTCAGACGGAGGGTCTTGAACTCGTCGTAGAGGAAGTGCCGCCCGGCCTCGATCATGCGCACGCACTCGAGCACGTGGGCCTCGTCCTCCAGCGCGGCCAGCGCCGCGATCTGACCGAGCGAGTTCACGTTGAAGGGCTGGCGAATGCGATTCATCAGCGCGGTGGCGTCGGCGTCGGCCACCGCATAGCCGACGCGCAGGCCAGCCAGGCTGTTGGCCTTCGAGAACGTGCGCAGGACGATGACCTTGCGTCCCTGCTTGGCGTACGAAAGCGTGTCGGGAAAATCGGGGCCCATGGCGAACTCGAAGTAGGCCTCGTCGAAGACGACGATGGTGCGATCGGGAATCCGATTCATGAAGGCTTCCACCTCGTCGGCGGTGACGATGGTGGCCGTCGGATTATTCGGATTGGCGATGAAGACCATCTTGGTCAGCGGCGTGACCGCGCGGGCCATCGCGTCGAGGTCGAGCCGGTAGTCCTTGAGCATCACCATCACGCGGATGCCGCCGGCCGCCTGCACGATCATCGGGTACACGACGAACGAGGGATGGGGGACCACCGCCTCGTCGCCCGGCTTGAGGAACGTGCGCACGAGCAGCTCGATCAGCTCGTTGGAGCCGTTGCCCAGGATGATCTGCTCGGACCCGACGCCGTGCTTCTTGGCCAGCGCCTGCCGCAGGTAGAAGCCGCTGCCGTCGGGATACCGGTTCAACGTGGTGACGGCGGCCGCGAGCGCCTTCTGCACGCGGTCCGAGGGGCCCAGCGGATTCTCGTTGGAGGCGAGCTTGATGGCGTCACTGATGCCGAGCTCACGCTCCAGCTCCTCGATCGGCTTGCCCGGTTCGTACGGGGCGATCCCGAGGATGTGCTCATTGGCCAGGGATTCCCACTGGGTGTGCATGCCCTCTCCTTATGCCGCGGGGTACGAACCGAGGACTTTCAGGAACAGCGTTCGCCCCTCGATCTCGTTCAAGGCCGCCGCCACGGTCGGCGTGTCGCGGTGGCCTTCGAAGTCCAGAAATGTGACGAACTCCCACGGGCGGCTCTTGGCCGGCCGCGTTTCGATCTTGATCAGATTGATGCCCCGGCGCGCGAACGGCTCCAGGATGCGGTAGAGGACACCGGGCTCGTTGCGCATCGCGAACAGAATGGAGGTCTTGTCGCGCGCGCTGGGGCCGACGGCGCGCCGGCCGATCACGAGGAAGCGCGTGGCGTTGTGCGGATTGTCCTCGATCCGAGGCCGCAGCACCCGCACGCCGTAGAGCTCGGCGGCGAGGTCGGACGCGATGGCGGCGATCGTCACGTCGCCGGCCGCTTGCTCGGCGGCGGCCGCGGTGGACGTCACGTCCTGGGTGGGCACGTCGGGCAGGTTCTGGGCGAGCCAACTCCGGCACTGGGCGAGCCCCTGCGGATGCGAGATCACCAGCTTGATCTCGGGCAGCTCACGCGCCTGGGAGAGCAGGTGCTGGCTGATCGGAAGGTAGATCTCGCCGCAGATCAGCGTGTCCGAATCGATGAGGCGATCGAGCGTGATGTTGACGGCGCCCTCGGTCGAGTTCTCCACCGGCACCACGCCGTACTCGACCCGCGTGTGCTCGACGTCCTCGAAGACATCGGCGATCGACCGCGACGGCGCGTACGTGGGGCCGCTCCCGAAGTGCTGGAGCGCCGCCTGGTGCGTGAACGTCGCCCGAGGCCCCAGGAACGCGACCGACAGCGCACGCTCGAGCGCCCGGCACCCCGACAAAATTTCACGCCAGATCGCACGGATCGCCGCCGCCGGCAGCGGACCGCCGTTGGCGGCAGACAGACGGGTGACGATCTCAGCCTCTCGGTCGGGGGCATACGACGGCAGATCCTGCCGTCGCTTGAGGTCTCCGATCTGGAGGGCGGCCTCGGCTCGCTGGTTGAGGAGGTGGAGGATCTGGTTGTCTAGGTCATTGATCCTGGAACGCCAATCGTCCAGGTTCATACGTACTCCTGACCGCTCTTCGCTTGCGAATACGAAGGATTATAGGCTATTGCGCACAGACGGCGCAAGCACGCGGCGATCGGCGGGTGGAGGCGCCGCCGCGGCCGCCCGAAGCGCGCGGATCTCGCCAGACGTCAGCGTACGCCAGGCGCCGACCCGAAGGCGGCCGAGAGCGATCGGGCCAAACCCGAGGCGCCGTAGACGCCGCACTGGATGACCAAGCGCCTCGCAGTAGCGCTTCACCTCGTGCTTGCGGCCTTCGCCGAACGTCAGATGGAGCAGGCTGCTCTCTGTCCCGGTACGCTCGAGGCTCACGGCGAGCGGGATCGCGGGGCCGTCGTCGAGCGTCAATCCTCGCCGCCATCGGTCGAGATCGGCCCGGCGCACGTTGCCGGCCACCTCCGCCTCGTACAGCCGCGCCAGGCCATAGCGGGGATGGAGCAATCGATGGGTCAGCGCACCGTCGTTGGTGAGCACGAGCAGCCCTTCGACGTCCACGTCGAGGCGGCCGACGGGAAAGAGGCGCGCGTGGGACCGCACCAGGTCCGTTACCACCGGCCGGCCATCGGGATCGCTGCGCGCGGTCAGATACCCGCGGGGCTTGTTAAGGAGGACGTACTCCTTCGTCTCCGCGGCCGGCAGGCCACGGCCGTCGACGGTGACGTGGTCGCGGTCGGGGTCGGCGACGGTCCCCGCCTCGCGGACGACGTCGCCGTTGACGGCGACACGTCCCTCGAGGATGAGGCGATCAGCTCCCCGCCGTGACGTCAGCCCCGCCTGGGCCAGGATCTTGTTCAGTCTGAGCTTGGCCATTGGCGGCGACGCTCACCTCCGGGATCATCAGCTCGCCTTCCACCTTCGGGAGATCGTTGAGGTCGCGCAGGCCGAACGCCACGAGAAACTCGCGGGTCGTCTCGTAGAGGAACGGACGTCCCGGCGCTTCCTTGCGCCCGGCGACGCGCACCAGCCGGCGGTCGAGCAAGCTGTCGAGCACGCCCTCGGAGTTGACGCCGCGCACGGCGTCGACCTCGGGACGGGATACCGGCTGGCGATAGGCGATGATGGCCAGCGTCTCCAGCGCGGGCCGCGACAGCCGCGCCTTCGTGCGCGTTTTGGCCAGGCGCATGAGCCAGGGCGCGATCTGCGGGCGTGTCACCATACGGTACCCACCGCCCACCTCGACGACCGCGAGCGCGCGGTCCTCCTTGTCGTAGCGGGAGCGAAGCTCGTCCACGAGCGCGCGCGCCTCGTCGGCGTCGCCGAGCTCGAGGACCTCGCGGATGCGCTCGGCTTCGAGAGGAGTGTCGGAGGCGAAGAGCAAGGCCTCGACCACGTCAGTGGGCGTCGGCAACGGTGGTCCCTCCCTGAAGGTCGGAATCGACACTGAGCGGACCATTGTCCCCGGGGGCGTCCTCGCGGCGCTCGATGATGATGTCGCCGAACAGCTCGGTCTGCTGCGTCCGGATGCGGCCGAGCCTCACCAGCTCGAGCACGGCCAGCATCGTCACGACGATCTCCGGCCGTCGCCGCTCGCCGCCGGTGAGCGACGAGAACAGCAGCGACCAGGTGTCGCGAAGAACGGTCAAGATCTCGGTCATGCGCTCGAGCAGCGACATCGGCTCCGGCTGAACCTCGCGCGGTTTCCGGCGCGCCTGCTCGTTGATGAGGCGCTTGAGCGCCTTCTCGAGCTGATGGACGGACAGGTCCTCGAGCGGGACGTCGTCGGGCGGCGGCAACTCGTTGCCGGTGCGGCCCCAGATCAGGGCCTGCTGGGCTTCCTGCTCGGCCAGCCATGACCCCAACGTCTTGATCCGCGCGTACTCGCGCAGCCGCTCCTCCAGCTCGTGACGGAGCGCCGCGCCCTCTTCGTCGAGCTGTTCATCGGCTTCGTCGGGCGGGACGAGCAGCTTCGACTTCAGATAGATCAGCGTCGCGGCCATGACCAGGTAGGCACCGGCCGTTTCGAGGTCGCGGAACTCCATGGCCTCGAGGTGAGCCACGTACTGATCGGTGATGGCGCGTACGGGCAGCGCGGCGAGGTCGATCTCGTTGGTGCGGCAGAGGTGCAGCAGCAGATCGAGCGGGCCCTCGAACTGCCCCACGCGAAGCGTGAGGAGATTGCCACTGCTCGGACTCTCGCTCGACGCCGTGGTCATGGCATGAGCGGCACGACTCGCCGCACGTCGCTCATCGTGGCCTCCGCCACCTTGCGTGCCCGGACCGAGCCCGCCTTGAGAATGTCCACGATCCGATCGGGCTTCTCCGCGAACGCCTGGCGCCGCTCGCGAATCGGTGCCAGCGCGGGCTCCAGGTGCTTGAGGAGCACGTCCTTGCAGTCGAGGCAACCGATCGCTGCCGTGCGGCACCCGGTCGCGCAATATTCGCGATCGGGCGGCGGCGTGAAGATGCGATGGAGATCGAACACGGGACACACGTCGGGATTACCGGGATCAGTCCGCCGCCTCCGCGCCGGGTCCGTCACCATCGGCCGGACCTTCTGCCTCACCGTCTCCGGCGGATCCGAGAGGTAGATGGCGTTGCCGTACGACTTGGACATCTTGCGGCCATCGGTGCCCGGGACCTTGGGGATCTCCGTCAGCTTCGCCTGAGGCTCCGGAAACACCTCGCCGAAAATGTTGTTGAAGCGGCGCGCGACCTCGCGCGTGAGCTCGACGTGGGGCACCTGGTCGATGCCGACGGGCACCCAGGCCGGCTTGTACATCAAGATGTCGGCCGCCTGGAGGAGCGGGTAGCCGAGCAGGCCATAGGACGGCGACTCCAGGCCGAGCTGCTCGACCATCTCCTTGTACGTCGGCACGCGCTCGAGCCACGCCACCGGCGTCACCATCGAGAAGAGCAGATGGAGCTCGGCGTGCTCGGGTACCAGCGACTGGATGAACAGCGTCGAGCGCTCGGGGTCGAGACCGGCGCCGAGCCAGTCGGCAACCATCTCGATCGTGTTCGCCGGCACCTCGGCCACGTTGTCGGCGCCCGTGGTCAGCGCGTGCCAGTTGGCGACGAAGAAGAAGCAGTCGAACTCGTCCTGCATCCGGACCCAGTTGTCGAGCGCGCCGAGGTAGTTTCCGAGGTGAAGCTTGCCGGTCGGCCGCATGCCCGAGAGCACGCGCGTCTTCTTCATCGCGCGCGTGTGGCCTCCCAGACTCTGGCCGTACGCATGAACACATAGTACGCGTACAGTGCGGCCAGAAGAAGACCTTTGCGCCCGTCGAGGAAGCCGCGCTGCGCGAGGTACATCGACAGGAAGCGGCCGAGCGGGCGCAGCACGAGCTCGCGGGCGCGCGCTCGTCCCCCGCCCCGCACCAGCTCCTGGGCCGCGAGCGCCGAGTAGCGATTGGCCCGGTCGAAGAAGTCCGACACGCCCTCGTAGCTCCGGTGGACGAGGTGACCGCTCAGCCGAGCCACACGGCCGTCCACCTCCACCGACTCGTGCACGTCGCGATCGACGAAGCGCCCGCGGCCACGGCGGAACAGGCGCACCTGCCAGTCCGGATAGAGCCCGCCGTGGCGGATCCACTGCCCGAGGAACACGTTGCGGCGGGCCACAGCATAGCCGTCGGCGGCGCCCGCCTGGACGAGAATCCTCGCGATTTCGTCGCGCAGCTCGGGCGAGGCCTCCTCGTCGGCGTCGAGCGAGAGCAGCCAGTCACCGGTGGCCTGCTCGAGCGCGAAGTTCTTCTGGGCCGCGAACCCCGGCCACGGCCGCACCAGCACGTGCTCGGTGAACTCGCGCGCGATCTGCACGGTCTTGTCCTGAGACTCGGCGTCGACGACGACGATCTCGTCCGCCCAGGCCACGCTCTCCAGGCAGGACCGGAGCCGGGCCTCCTCGTTGAGCGTGATGACGACGGCGGACAGGCGCGGCCGTGTCGTCATCCGAGAAGCTCCCGGGTCGCTGCCGCGACCGACTCGACGTCGATCGTCTCGACCCGGCCGTCCGACGCCTGGAGGGTCCGGTGCCCGGCGCCGTAGGGCCCGTTTCGCTCGGCGCGCGTCGGACCATACAGACCGACGCACGGCGTCCCCAGCGCGGCAGCAAGATGAAGTGGCCCGGTATCGGCGGCGACGACGACGCCAGCCCGACGGAGCAGCGCGATGAGAGCGAACAGATCCGTGGGCGGAGCCAGCAGGACGTGCGATGCCACGGTGCCGGCGACCGCCCGCGCGTCAGCCTCCTCGCCCGGGCCCCACACCACGATGACGCGCGCGCCGTGCGCGGCGGTCAGGACCCCGGCGAGGGCACGGAAGCGCTCGAGGGACCAGCGCTTCTCCGGGCGTCCTGCGCCTGGATTGAGCACGACGACCCGGTCGCGCGGCTTCAAGCCGGCTCCCGCGAAGAACTCGTCCATGCGCGCCTCGGCCGCGGGATCGGACGGCAGCCGGAATTCCAGTACGCGGCCGTCGATGCCGAGCGCGCCGAGCAGCGACAAGTACTGATCGACGACGTGACGTGCCTCGATGGGCGGCGCCACCCGGCGGTTCGTGGCCAGGACATTCAAGGGCTCCCGGCACCAGCGCTGATCGAAGCCGATGCGAAGCGGCGCTCGAGTGAGGCGGACGAGCAAGCCGCTCTTGATCAACCCCTGCAGGTCGAGCGCGACGTCGAAGCGCGCCGAGCGAAGCTCCCGGCGTATCGCGACGACGGCACGCGCGCTCTCGCCGAGCGCGGCCGGCGTGCGCGCGCGCCGCCAGCGCCGAGTATCGACGGTGACGACGCGCTCGAGGGCAGGATGTCCGGCGAGCACGGCGGCCTCGCGCCGCTCCACGATCCACGTGATACGCGCCTGCGGAACCCGCGCACGCAGCGTGGCCGCCACCGGCAACGCGTGGACGACGTCACCGAGCGAGGAGAGCTTGACGAGCGCGACGTTCACCGGAAGCGCTCGCGGATCGCGGCGATGAGGTCACGCGTGGAGTGATCCTTGGGATCGCCGGTGATGGCAACCTCACTGCCGACGGCATGGGCACTCGCCCGCTCGGGCACCGAGTCGGCGGTGTAATCGGTGCCCTTGGCGTGAACGTGCGGGCGCAGCCGGGTCACCAGGCGGTCCGCGGTGTCCTCCTCGAAGACGACGACGTGATCGACCGATCGCAGAGCCCGGAGGATCTCGGCGCGCTCGGCGGCGGGCATGAGCGGACGCCCGCGGCCTTTGAGCCGACTCACGGCCGCGTCCCCGTTCAATCCGACGAAGAGGACGTCACCGAGCCGGCGCGCGCCTTCCAGATAGCGGACATGCCCGACGTGGAGCAGATCGAAGCAGCCATTGGCCAGCACGATGCGCTTGCCGTCGGCCCGCAGGCGTTCGGCTAGCCTTGCAGCCTCTTCGATGTCCATGGGCTCGCCTCGGGAGGGGCGAGGTCCACCCGGCTCAGCTCGCACGGGTCAGTGCGGCGCGAAGCTCGGCGCGGGACACGGTGGCCGTGCCGCGCTTCATGACGACCAGGCCACCGGCGATGTTGGCGAGCGTCGCGGCCTGGAGCGGCGTGCCTCCGCTCGCCAGTGCGAGCGTGAAGGCGCTGATCACGGTGTCGCCGGCGCCGGTCACGTCGGCGATCTCGTCGGTCCCGAAGATCGGGATGAACGATGCGCCGCCGTCGCGCTCGAGGAGCGCCAGCCCCTGGCTGCCGCGGGTGACGAGCAACATGTTGGCGTGGAGCCGCTCGAGGAGCTGACGGCCGGCCTTCTCGACCGCGCGCTCGTCGTCCACGGGGTGCCCGGTAAGATCACCCAGCTCGGCCTCGTTGGGCGTGGCGGCGGTGACGCCGCTGAAGCGCGGCAGCTCGTAGCGGCTGTCCACCGTGACGATGGCACCCCGGGAGCGCGCGATCGATTGCACGTGCTCGAACACGCGCGGCGCCACCGTGCCGTACCCGTAGTCGGAGACCAGGATCGCGTCGGCGCGAGCGGCCAGCGTCGAGAGCCGCTCCATCAGCGCGTCCTCGGTGGCTGGCATGAGCTCGGTCGAGGGCTCGCGATCGAGGCGGACGACCTGCTGGCGGGTCGCCGGGTAGCCGCCGGCCATGATCCTGGTCTTCATCGGCGTCATGCGCCCGGCCTCGACGACGAGGCCATGGGTGGTGATTCCGGCGCGCTGGAAGAGGGCGAGCAGCGCCTCGCCGGCGCCGTCGCGTCCGATCACGCCGACGGGAACGACCCGCGCCCCCAGCGCGGCGACGTTATGGGCGGCGTTGGCGGCCCCACCCAGCCGCACGTCACGCTCGGCGAACTTGAGGATGATGACCGGCGCCTCGCGTGAGATGCGCCGAGGCTTGCCGATGAGGTACTCGTCGGTGATGACGTCGCCGACGACGACGATCGTCCGGTCGGTGAAGGACTCGGTGACGGCCAGCAGCCCAGCTTCCGTCATCGGCACCCCCCGTCGATCGCCCACTGCACGGCGTCGAGCAGGTCGCCGGCGACGTGATCGGGCGGTGTGACGAACGCGTGGCGCCGGTATTCCCACTCTCCCAGACCGTAGCCGGTCAGCACGAGGACGCCGCGAGCCCCGATCGTCGGCGCGACGGCCAGATCAGAGGCCTTGTCACTCACGACGGTAGAGGCACGCAGCTCGACGCCGAGCTCGGCCGCCGCCTGGAAGAACAGCCCCGGCCTGGGCTTGCGGCAGTCACACTCGGCGCGCCACGGCGGCTCGCCTTCGCTGGGGTGGTGAGCGCACACGTAGATGCCGTCGAGATGAGCACCGGCTTGCTCGAGCTGATCCGCGAGCCGGGCGGTGACGGCATGGAGAACCTCTTCCGAGAAGTACCCGCGAGCCACGCCTGCCTGGTTGGTCACGACGACGGCGGCAATGCCGCGCTCGTTTAGACGGCGGATCGCCTCGGCCGAGCGTGGGAGGAGCCGGAGTCGCTGCGGATGGTTGACGTACCCCACTTCCTCGGTGAGCGTTCCATCGCGGTCGATGAACACTGCCGGCCGACCGGCCACCTGGGCAGTGTAAGGCGAACTCACCGCTAACTCAAGGGAAATTGCCGTAAATCCTGGAGAAACCCGCGACCTGGGCGGCGTACGTGAAGGGCTCGGCCGCCCGCCGTGCCGCGGCGCTCGCGGCCTCTCTTCCCGCTGGGGACATCTCCCTGAAGCGATCGACGGCGACGGCCAGCGCCTTGGCGTCTCGGGGATCGACCACGGCGCCGTTCACGCCGTCTTGGATCAACTCGCTGCCGCCGGCCTCGGTGCTCGTCACGATGGGGAGGCCCGAGGCCAGCGCCTCTAGGTGAACGTTGCCGAAGGGCTCGTAGCGTGTCGGAAGCACGGCCACGTCGGCGGCGGCGTACCAGCGCTCCACGTCGGGTCGTGGCCCCAGCCAGACGATGCGCTCGGCGACTCCGAGGCGCGCGGCGTGAGCTTCATGCGTGGCCCGATGGCCGCGGCCGATCACCACGAGCCGGCTGTCGCGGTCACCGAGCGCGGCGAGCGCCTCGACCGCGGTGATCAACCCTTTGCGCTCGAAGCCGCTCCCAACGAAGAGCGTGGTCCACGCCGCGGCGCCGAGGCCAATCTCCTCCCGCACGGAGATGCGGGCGGCCCGGTTGCGAGGGTGAAAGCGCTCGAGATCGACGCCGTTGTAGACCACGCTGACCTTCTCGCTCGCCACGCCGTACAGCGTCTCGATCTCACGCTTCCCACGGCGAGCGATGGCGGCGATGGCAGGTGTGCCCGCGAAGATCCGTCGCTCGAGGGCGAGCACGAGCCGATGATAGAGCCCGCGCGCGCTGCCACCTCGCGTGGCCAGGTATCCGCGATGGCATCCCTCACCCGCGCGATAGACCTGCTGGCAGAGCGTTCGCTCGTGGCTCTGCACGAGGTCCCACCCGCCCCGAGCTACGAAGCGCCGGGTCGCCGCGACGAAGACCAGCAGGCGAACCGATGCCGGCAGCGATGGCAATGCCAGCCGGTGAACGACGACACCGGCGAGTGCCGGCTGCTGGCGGACACTCAGCAGATGGACGTCGTACCCGTGGTCGGCGAGGGCGCGCAGCAGCTCGGCGGTCGCTCGCTCGACACCCCCGTGGTAGGAGTACGGCCGCGCGATGACGAGGAGCTTTCGGGGCGGACGACTCACCGCGAGCCCTTGTGCCGCCGGGCGACGTCATCGATCAGCGGGAACAGCACGCGGCGGGCGGCGGCGAAGCTGTAGCGCGCGACGCAGCGCTCGCGCGCCCGCCGCCCCAGCGTCTCGGCCTCGCCGCGATCCTTGAGCAGACGCCCGATGGCCTCGGCGAGCGCGGCGACGTTGCCGGCGGGGACGACGGCGCCGGCGCCCTCGAGGATCTCCGGAATCATCGACACGGACGTGGCCACGATGGGACGGCCGAGGGCCATCGCGTCGAAGATCTTCGCCGGCACCTGGCCCACGGTATCGCTGGTTGCGCGCTGGGGCACGGCCACGACGTCGGCGGCGATGAGATAGCGCGGCACGTCGTCGAACGGGATCTCGCCCATCACCTTCACGTGCGGCATCGCCGCCCAGCGTCGCGCTGACACGCTCTCGAGATCCGCACCAACGAGGACCAGGAGCGTGTCGCCTCCCAGGCGTTCGACGGCGGCGACCAGATCGTCCACGCCCTTGTAGCCCCGAGGCGTGCCCAGGAACATCACGACCGGACGGGGGCCGACTCCGAGCCGGGCTCGCGCCTCGGCACGGTCGTAACGCGCCGGATCCCAGGCGTCGGTGTCGCGCACGTGAGGGATCAGGATGCCGCCGAAGCGTGACTCGAGAAAGCGCGAGGCCACTGTGACGGCATCGGCGCGCTTCACCGCGCGCTCGCAGAGCCACGTCCAGGGCAGCCCGTTGGGATTGCCGACGTTGAGCGCGCGACCGAGACGTCCCCACGCCCCCGAGCGATAGAAGAATCCGAGCTCCCAGTCGTCGATGTCCAGGAGCAACGGGCGGGGCCGCTGTCGGCGGGCGAGCAATCCGATCCCGAAGCTCGTCGGCCGCGGCTTCGACGCGTAGAGGACATCGCCGTCAGCCAGGCGGGCCAGCGCCGCGAGGTCGGTCGCGAACGCGGGATAGCGTCGGCCCGGCCGCGAGCGGTAAGTTGCGGCGCTCGCCCGGACGGGCGGCCACAGCTCGGCGCCGAATCGCGGCCCCACGATCGTCACCTCGTGCTGCTGGGCGAGCAGCCGCGCCAGCAGCTCAGCGCGACCGGTCGCGTTGTCCGACAGGTCGAAGGCGAGGATCGAGATCCTGATAGTGGCTCTCCAGGGCCCCGGCGACCTGCGCGCCGGAGTAGCGCTCCACGACGAGCCGCCGACCACGCTGGCCGAGCTTGTCGCGGAGCGCCGCGTCGCGCAGCAGACGGCCGAGCGCATCGGCCAGCGCAGCCGCATCACCCGCGTGGACGAGCAGCGCGTGGTCACCGTCGGTCAGCACCTCGGGGACGACGCCGACGCGGGAGGCCACGAGCGGCCGTGCCGCGGCGAGATACTCGAAGACGACGCGCGACATCCCGTCGGACTCCAGCGGGACGTAGAGCGCCACGTCGAGCGCCGACATGACGGCCGGAAGATCATCGGCAAACCCGGCGATCGTCACCCGGTCGGTGAGCCGCGCGGCCGTCACCAGCTCGCGGATCGCGGCTTCCATGCTGCCCCGGCCCACGAAGACGAATCGCGCACGGACGCCGGCGGCGAGCAAACGCGCGGCCGCCTCGACGACCACGCGATGGCCTTTCATCACGCGGAGGCCCGAGATCATGCCGACCAGTGGCTCCCCCGGAACCGCGCCCAGCCGCGTGCGCACCTCGGGCGACGGCGGCCGCGGCGCATAGGCGTCCACGTCGGCCGCCCCCGGCAGCGTGAGCACGCGCTCGGGCGGCACGAGGCCAGCGGCCAGGTACTGGCGGCGGATGGCTTCGGTGACGGTCACGACGAGCGCAGTAGCGCGCCGGTAGAGCCAGCGATTCGCGCGATGCGGAGACACGGCCTGCGCGATGTGCCGCGTCCTCACGATGGGCTTCGGCTCCGGGCTCACGCGGTTGGCCATCGCCGCCAGCCAGTGCTCCTTGCCGCGGTGCACGTGGACGACGTCGACGCGCGGCAGCCACGCCGACAGTCGCCGCACGTCGGCGACGTCGAGGCCGGGCCGGGCGCCGCTGCCGAACGCGAACGTCTCGATCTGCTCGACGCCCTCTCGGCGAGCGCGCTCGATGACGCGATCCTCCGTACCGCCGCGGCAGCCGAGCGTCACGTCATGGCCACGGCGGGTCAGCTCCGAGCTCACGCGCGCCGCCCAGTAGGCGTCGGACGACCAACCGCGGCACGACATCAGGTGCAGGACCTTCATGGCAGCGACCGATAGACCTGTTCCACCATGGCCACCGCGCGCTCCGGTACGAAGTCGCGCTCGGCCCGGCGCCGGCCGGCGAGCCCCATCGCGCGAGCGCGCGCCGGATCGGCGAGGATCGCGGCCAGCGCCGCCATGACGCTCTCCGGGCGGTCGTCCTCCACGAGCAGGCCGGTCTCACCGTGCACGACCGTGTCGGGCAGCGCACCGACCGCCCGCGCCACCACCGGCCGCGCCGCCGCCATCGCCTCGAGCGCGGCCCGGCACGACTCGTCGGAGCCCGCGGCCATCAGGACGAAGCAGTCGGCGGCGGCGAGCATCGCCGGCAGGTCGCGATCGCGGTAGCCGGTGAAGACGACGTGGTCGCTCAGGGCCATGTCGGCCACGAGGGCCTCCAGACGAGGCCGTGTCTCGCCCTTGCCAACGAGCAGCAGCCGAGCGTCAGGGAACTTCGCCAGGAGCAGACGGAACGCCGACAGCAACGCCTCGTGGCCCCGATTGCGGGCGAGCCGCGCCACCGACACGATCACGGGTGACGTGCCGAGCTTCAGCTCGTCACGGATCGGCTGCGGGTCGGCAGCGCCCGCGAAGCGCGGCAGATCGGCCACGCCCGGGACGCGGAACACGCGCTCGGCGGGAACGCCGACGTCGCGGCAGCGCGCCTCGATCTGGCCGGACACGGCGAAGACCGCCGCCGTGCGGCGATGCAGCCAGCGCGCCAGCCGTCCGCTCTTCACCGCCCGGAACGCATGGAACGTCCTCACGACCGGAACGAGCCGGTCGTCGCGCGCATCCCGGATCAGCATGCCCAGCCAGTGATCGTGCGAGTGATGGCAGTGGATGACGTCGACACCCTCGCGGGCCACCACCTTGCTCAAGCGCCGAACGTCGCGCATGAATGCGAACGGTTGGAACCGTGCCTGGAGGTCGAGGCCGGGCACGATGTCGAAGCCGGCCTCGCGCGCCTTGGCCTCGAAACGGTCGCCCGGAATCACGCCGAGAAGCACGCGATGGCCGCGCGCACGGAGGCCGCTGGCGAGCTGGATGACGGGATCGGCGCTGCCCGTCCACCACCGGTTGGCAGCCAGGTGAAGGACGGTGAGGCTCATCGCGCTCGCGCGCCGGCCACGGCCAGGAAACGGCGCACACGCTCCTCGACGTCACCCGCGGCGATGTCGCGCAGACACGGATGATCGATGGGGCACGTCCGGTAAAAGCAGGGCGAGCACGGTGTGGGATGACGCACGACCTCGACGGGACCGCGGGGCGCCGTCAACCGCCAGTCGGTGGGGCCGAACAACGTGACGACGGGCGTGCCGAGCGCCGCCGCTAGGTGCCCGACTCCGGTGTCGCCACACACCACGACGTCGAGCTCGCTGAGGAGCGCGGTCAGGAGATCCGGCCGGTCGCGTCCCACCAGATTGGCCACGTCGATCTGCTCCATCACGGCGCGCGCCAACGGCTCGTCATCGGGCGCGCCCATCAGCACGGGCACCACGTTCTCGCCGCGAGCGAGGCCGCAGAACTCCACGATGCGCTGGATGGGCCAGATCTTCGAGGGCCCGAACGCCGCGCCGAGATGCACGCCGATCCGCGGCCCGGCCGCGGCGCCGACCTCGCCGAGCAGGGCGCGCACGGTCTTTCGCGTCTCGCCGTTGGACGGCGGCGGGGTCAGCGCCGGCACGGTGTCGGCCGATCGCACGCGGAGCGGCTCGAGCAGCATCAGGTACTCGTCGATCTGGTGTCGCCGCGGCGCCGGCACCGTCACGCGATCCGTGAGCAACCAGTCGCGGCCCCCGGCGGAAAATCCGATGCGCCGCTTGGCCCGCCAGTACCAGGCCGACGCGGCGGACTCGAAGGAGTTCGGCAGCAGCACCGCGATGTCGGGTGTGAGCGCTCGGACGGTGTCGGCGGCCCGCAGTCGCCCGCTCCATGCCCGCGGATATGCGACGAGGACGTCGGCCAGGTCCTGATCGACGAAGAGTCCCGACCACGGCCCGGCCAGGACGAGCTTGGCCTGGCGTCGCGCCTTGCCGAGCGCGCGAATCGTGGGCACGGCCATGACCGTGTCGCCCAGCCAGTTGGGCAAGCGAACGATCAGCGTCTCGGGCATGCCCGCTCGAAGGCGGTGCGCCACGCCGCGTGACCGGCGCTGAGCTCCAGACGGACGCTGACGACGTAGACGGGACGCTTGGGCAGCGGCAACCGCCGCAACCGCACCCAGTCCTTCTCGGTGGTCACGAGCCCGATCGCCTCCAGCGACGCGGCTCGCTCTTCGAGCCGGCGCAGGTCGTCGGGCTTGTACCAGTAGTGGTCGGCGAATCTCACGAACGCGGCGGTCTCCACGCCGAGCTCGCCGAGGGTGGCCTCGAAGCCGGCGGGTGCTGCGATGCCGGCGAACGCGAGCACGCGCGCCCCGGCGAGATCACGCAGCCGGTGCGGACGCATGCGCTCGGCCTCCCAGCACTCGACGGCGCGATGACGGGCGGCCAGCACGGGCACGCCGGGAGCGTGAACGTCCGCGGCCGCGCGCACCTCGCTGAGATCCGCCTCGCCGCGGGCGCCGGTGGCGACGATGAGCTGAGCGCGCGCGAGCGCCGACAGCGGCTCGCGCAGCGGGCCTCCGGGCAGGAGCTGGCCGTTGCCCCACGGATAGTGGGCGCGCACCATGACGACTTCGAGGTCCTTGTCGAGCGTGCGGTGCTGGAAGCCGTCGTCGAGCACGATGGCGGTGACCGGGAAGCGCGAGATGGCCAGCCGCGCGGCCAGGTAGCGATTGCTGCCGACGATGACGGGAACGCCGGGCAGGCGGCGTGCGAGGAGGAACGGCTCGTCGCCGGCCTCCTCGGCGTCGAGGCGCACGCTCGACGTGTCCGCGACGATCTGCACGCCGCGGCTCTGCCGGCGGTAGCCGCGGCTCACGACGACCGGCCGATGGCCGAGCTCCAGCAGCGTCTGCACGGCCATCTCCACCGCCGGCGTCTTGCCGGTGCCGCCGACGGTGAGATTGCCGATGGCGATGACGGGCCGCCCCAGCCCGCGCGAGCGGAGCACGCCCTGCTCGTACAGCCACTCGCGGGCACCGAGGAATCTGCGATAACCGCCGGCCAGCGTGCCGAGCACCGCCGCGGCGGGCGGGGTGAACCCGCGCTCCCAGCCGTGCACGAGCCGCGCCCCCGAGTGTTCGGTCGTCATGGCGTTCCCGCCGGCAGCAGGAAGCGCTCGACGAGATCGAGCGTCGCCTTCACCGCGCCGTGCCGACCGGCGACCGCCTCGTGGGCGAGGCCTCCGATCTTCGCGCGAAGGACGGGATCGGCGAGCAGACGCGTGAGCTCCGCGGTCAAGGCCCCCCCGTCGCGAACGAGGATGCCGCCCCCACTCTCCACGAGGAGCGCGGCCGCTTCGCGAAAATTCGTCGTGTACGGCCCGAACAGGACGGGCTTGCGACGCTGCGCCGGCTCCAGCATGTTGTGGCCGCCGGCCGCCACCAGGCTGCCGCCAACGAAGACGACGTCGGCGATACCGTAGAGCTGAGCGAGCTCGCCGACGGTGTCGAGCACGATGACGGCGCCGGGCTGGCGCTCGCGGGGAAGCTCGCTTCGCCGCGCGACCGGCCAACCGCGAGCGGTCACCAGCGCGGCGACCTCGGCCACGCGCTCGGGATGGCGCGGCGCGAGCACGAGCACGAGGTCGGGACAGTCGCGTCGGGCGGCGGCGTGGGCGTCGAGCACCGCGGCTTCCTCGCCGCGATGCGTGCTGCCGGCGATCCAGACGCGCTGCTCGCGGCCGAGACCGAGCAGTCGCTGCCACAGCTCGACACCACCCGCTTCCGGGAGCGGCTCGTGCTTGATGTTGCCGCTGACGAACACGCGCTCGGGTGCGGCGCCCAACGCGATGATCCGCTGGGCGTCCTCCTCCGAGCGCATGGCGAAGACGGTCACGTGATCGAGCACGGCGCGGAGCAGCGGCCGCACCAGGCGATAACGACCGAACGAGCGATCGGACACCCGGCCGTTGGCAATCATCACGGGGACGCGGCGCTCGGCCAGCGTCCGGTACATGTTCGGCCAGATCTCGGTCTCCATGCAGACGAGGAACGCGGGATTGATCGCCTCGACGACCCGCCGCACGGGGCCCGGAAAGTCGAGCGGGAAAAAGCGGTGGCTGGCCCCATCGCCCAACCGCTCGCTCACGACGTGGGCTCCCGTATCGGTGACGGTGGTGACGACCGGCGGCAGCGTCGGTGCGAGGCGCCGGATGCCCTCGATCAGCGGCAGCGCGGCGATCGTCTCTCCCACGGACACGGCGTGCACCCACGCGGTCGGCCGATTCAGGTGCTCGGCGCCGAACCCGAAGCGCGCGCGCAGGTGAAGCGGCACTCCGCGACGAACGCTCCGGTAGAATGCCACCGGTGCGTAGCCGGCCACCAGGCCGGCGAGCGACAGGGTGTAGAGGCGGTGAATCACGAGGCAACCATGCGGTCGGCGTCCGCGGTCGTGTCGTTCAACGCCCGCTCGACCTCTTTCACCGCGCGCTCGCGGTCGGCGTCGCGAGGGACGGCAATGGTCTCTCCCAAGACCAGCACGCTGCGCGCGAACGGCCATGGAACGAGCTGCTCGTCCCAGCTCGCGAGCCGGCGGGCCGGCCGAGCGGCGAAGGCCAGCGGTACGATGGGCGCACCCGTGAGCGCGGCCAGCGTTACCACACCGGGCTGCAACTGGCGCCGAGGTCCGCGGGGCCCGTCGGGAACGACCGCGACGTCCCCGCCTGCCCTCACCGTGGCGACGAGCTGGCGCAGCGCACCGGCGCCGCCGCGCGACGAGGAACCGCGGATGGTGGCGAGGCCGAAGCGCGCGACGTAGCGGCTCACGATCTCGCCATCGCGCGAACGGCTGGCCAGCACGGCAACGCGTCGGGCGCCTCGCGTACGTCTCAGCCAGGCGTTGAGCCACGGCATCATGACCATGCGGCCGTGCCACACCGCATAGATGAGGGGCTGGCCCGCCCTCCAGCGCGGCTCCAGCGCATCGACGCCGACCGCGCGAATGCGGAGCGTGGCGCCGAGAGATCTCACGATCACGGCCGTCGCCGCCGGGGCCAGCGCGGTCACCGCCGCCGCGCTCACGACGCTCCGGCCAGCCGCGGCGTCAGCGTCACCGGGACGCCGATGCCCTCGGGACGTCCGGGCGGCGCGCTGATCACGGACAGCACGCGAGCCGCCGCGCGCTGGGCGACCCCGGGCTCGCCGATCTCGGCCGCCAGATCGCGAAATGCCGACCGTTGCGCCTCGAGCGCCCCGGGCGTCTCGATCAGTTCGATCGCGCTCGCGGCCAGCCGCTCGGCCGTGGCCTCACGCCGCAGGAACAGCTCAGGGATCACGCCGCGGCCGAGGATGATGTTGGGCAGGCTCACCCACGGAATGCGGAGCACCGCATGGCCGACCGCCTGGCTGAGCCAGGAGAGGCGGTAGATCACCACCATCGGTGTGCCGAGCAGTGCCGCCTCCAGCGTGGCCGTGCCGGACGTTGCGAGCAGGAGGTCGGACGCGCGCATCACCGCGTGGGCATCGGACACGAGGTCGATGCGAGGACCGGCGCCCAGGTGCGCGGTCACGTCGGCCGCCGACACCGTCGGGGCCAACGCCAGGACGAACCGCGCATTCGGATGACGCGACGCGAGCGTCGCCGCGGCGTCGCGGATGATCGGCGTCAATCGCGCGATCTCCTGAGGGCGACTGCCGGGCAGCAGGCCGATGACGAGATCGCCGTCGCCGAGGCCGAGGCGGCGCCGCGCGTCGGCGCGGCTCGGCGCTCCGACCAGCGCATCGGCAATCGGGTGGCCGACGAACTCGACCGGCACTTTGGCCTGGCGGTACAGCGCCCGCTCGAAGGGCAAGACGGCCAGCACGAGCGTCACCCGCTCGCGGATCACACGGATGCGTCCGGCCCGCCAGGCCCAGATCTGTGGCGGCACGAAGTAGACGACGGGAATGCCGGCGTCACGCGCTACCTCGGCGAGGCGGAGATTGAATCCGGGATAGTCGATCGTCACGAGGACGTCGGGACGCTGGGAGCGCAACGCCTTGCGGAGCTCGGCCAGCGTGTGGCGGAGGTGCGGCAACCGTCGCACCGCCTCGGTGAACCCGACGACCGCCATGTCGCGCGCATCGGCGAGCAGCTCCACGCCGGCCGACGCCATGCGCTCGCCGCCCATCCCGAACAGCCGCGCCTCCGGCGCGAGCCTGCGCAGGGCCGCGGCCAGCGCTCCTCCGTGGAGGTCGCCCGATGCCTCCCCGGCCGACAACATCACGACGGGACGGCGCGCCGACTCAGCCGGCATCACTCACGCTCAGCAGGCTCAAGCCGGCGGTATCCGCCACTCGCGCCGCCGCCTGGCGATCCAGAATCGCCACGCGCCCCGCCTCGACGGCGAGCACGGCGGCGCCGCCGGCAACCGCCGCGCTCACGGTTTCAGGGCCGATGGTCGGTGTGTCGAACCGATAGTCGTGGGCGCGCGCGGTGGCCTTGACGATGACCGCGCCGGGGCCCGCCAGCGCCGTCCCTCGTCGGACGGCCTCGGTCGTCCCTTCCACCGCCTCCACCGCGACGACCGCCCCGTAGCGCAGCACGATCGTCTGGCCGATCGACGCGTCGGCGATCTCACGAGCGAGCGTGAGGCCCCGGCGGATCTCGGTCCACTCGTCGGCCGTCGGGGCACGGCGCGACCAGCAACCGGCCTCGGGTACCAGATCACCCAGGAAGCGTCGCTGGTCCAGCACCTCCACACCCACGCCGGCGAACAGCGCGATGATGGCGTCGACGAGCCGGCTGTCGATCCGGGAGCCGGCACGGCCCTGGAGCGACAGCGCCGTCTCGTCGGCCGTCGAGGTCCCCGTGTGGAGCACGTCGGTCATCGAGAAGCGTCCCACCAGCACGGCGGCGCTCACGCCTTCGTCCTTGAGCGCGGTCAGGATCGGCCCGAACTCGCGCAGGCGGCTCGGAATCGTGCGCGCGACACGGGCGCTCAGGTCGGTCGCGCCGTCGAAGGTGAACGCGACCACCCGCCAGCGCTCGGCTCGCGCGCGCTCAGCCACCAGCGCCGGCAGCACGCCGGCGCCGCACATCACTGCGAGCGTGCGCTCCACGGCAAGTCCCCCGGCCACGCCGACTCGCACCGACCGTCGCGAATCATGCGTTCGATCTCCAGCGCCATGGCCAGCGACCGGAGGTTTTCCGTCTCGGCGAGCTCGAGCGGCGCGCCGCTCCTGGCCCGGCGCACGGCGCCGACGAGGTGGAGGATCTCGAGCTTCAGCGGATTGTCCTTGTGGACGAACAGGTGCTCGACGAAGGAGGCCTGGCGGTAGCGGATCGACTCCCGGTTCGGCTGCGATTCCTGGGCGGCCCGCCGGTGGATCTGGATGTCCTGCACCAGATAGTCGAGGACGATGTAGGCGTCGGGCTGCGTGATGGCCAGCGTGCGGATCTTCTCCTCGGTGGCCCGGCTGGCCGTGATGGTGGCGATCGTGCCCGAGTCGAACCAGATCTGGACGTTGGCGACGTCGGCCACGTCGGAATGGACGGCGGAGCCGAAGGCCGTGAGCCGGCGCGGCCGCGCGTCGACGAGGGCGAGCACGATGTCGAGGTCGTGGATCATGAGGTCCATGACCACGGTGTCCTTCTGCACGCGCGGCACGAAGGGCCCGAGCCGCCGCGATTCGATGAGGAGCGGGCCCTCGACGATCTTGCGCAGCTCCTGCACGGCGCCGTTGAACCGCTCGACGTGACCCACGTGGAGCAGGCAGCCCGTGCGCCGAGCCAGCGCGAACAGCTCACGCGCTTCTTCCAGCGTGGGCGTGATCGGCTTTTCGATGAGCACGTTGACGCCGCCCTCCAGGAGGTCGCGGGCGACGTGAAAGTGCTGCTCGGTGGGCACGGCGATGCTGGCGACGTCGACGCGGCCGATGAGATCGCGGTGGTCGGCGAACGCGACGGTGTCGTAGTGGGCGGCGGCCTCGCGGGCGCGGTCACCGTTGATGTCGGTGATGCCGACGAGATCGACGTCCCACAGCTCCGCGTAGACGCGCGCATGGTATTGGCCCATGTGCCCGACGCCGACGACTCCCGCACGGACGCGGCGATCGCTGGGCGCCATCATACGACCCCGCTTTCGAGATCCTCGGCGCTCTCAGCCGCGGCGCCGCGCCAGCCACCCTTGGGCGGAATGATCCCGCGCCGTGACGGGGCCGCGACGAAGTCCACGAGGCGCATGAGCGCGGGCGTGGCCGGCAGCTCGCCGCGGATGCGCTCGAGCGCGCGGCCGGGAGCCAGGCCGCTGCGATAGAGGAGGCGGTAGGCTTCCTGGAGCACGCGGCGCTCCGATGGAGGCATGCCCGCTCGACGCAATCCCACGACGTTGATCCCGTGGGCCTGGCACGGATTGCCGTCGGCCATGACGTACGGCGGGACGTCGCGGCCGATCTTGGCGCAACCGCCGATGAAGGCGTATGCGCCCACGCGGGAGAACTGGATCAGGCCGCTGACGCCGCCAATCGTCGCGTACTCTCCGATCTCCGAGTGACCGCCCACCGCGACCTCGGTGACGATGATGGCGCCCTCGCCGATCCGCGTATCGTGGCCGACGTGGCAGGTCGACATGAGCAGGCAGTTGGCCCCGATCTCGGTGAAGCCTTCGGGTTTCGTCGCGCGATGGATGGTGACGTACTCGCGAATCACCGTCCCCGCGCCGACGCGCACGCCCGAGATGGTGGATCGCTTGAATTTCGTGTCCTGGGGATCGGTGCCGATGATGGTGCCGGGACCGACGCGCACGCCAGCGCCGAGCTCGACCTGGCCCTCGATGACGACGTGCGGCCCGATCTCGACGTCGGCCGCCAGCTTCGCGTCCGGGCCCACGATCGAGAACGGCCCGATCTTCACGCCGGGTCCGAGCTGGGCCTTCGGATCGACCAGCGCCATGTGGTGGATCTGCTCACTCACCCTTGGTCAGCTCCTCGACCCGTCGCTCCAGCGCGCGCAGCCGCCGCAGCATCTCCGGGAGCTGGGCCTGGGCGACCCAGATCCGGAAGAACTCGGGCAACGGGCGTCCATAGGTGCCGCCGAGCTTGAGGCCGGCCGCGACGTCGGAGATGACACCCGTCTGCGAGCTCAGCATGGCGCCATCTCCGATGCTGACATGATCGCCGATTCCGACCTGTCCGCCCAGGACCACGCCTCGCCCGACTTTGCACGAGCCCGAGATCCCGGTCTGTGCCGCGATGACGGTATCCTCACCGATCTCCACGTTGTGGGCCACCATGACGAGATTATCGATCTTCACGCCGCGTCGCACGATGGTCGGTCCCAGCGTGCCGCGGTCGATCGTCGCGTTGGCGCCGATCTCGACGTCGTCCTCGACGATCACGCTGCCGACCTGGGGAATCTTCCGATGGGCCGCGCCGTCCCAGGTGAATCCGAACCCGTCGGCTCCCAGCACGGCACCGGCGTGAATGATCACCCGGCGGCCCACACGAACGCCGTCCCGGACGACGACATGGGGATGCAGCACCGAGTCCTCGCCGATCTCGGCGCCCGGGCCCACGTAGACGAGCGGATGCAGGTGCGCGTGGGCACCGATCACGGCGCCGGCTTCGACGACGGCCAGCGCACTCACCGTTGCCGTCGGATGCACACGGGCGTCGGGCGCCACGCGCGCCGAGGCGTCGATCCCCGCGTTCGGCGACGCAGGAGGATGGAAGAGATGGAGAAGCTCGATAAGGGTCAGGCGTGGCTCGCGGCAGCGGATGACCGGAGCGGGAAGGCCCTGCACGTCGTCGGCGGCAAGGAAGGCGCCGGCACGAGAGGAGAGCGCGGCCTGCCGATACCGGCCGTCGGCGACGAACGCGATGTGCTGAGGACCGGCGGTCTCCAGCGAGGCCACGCCGATCACGACTCGCGTCGTGTCACCGTCCACCGTGCCCTTCAGCGTCGCCGCCAGCTGGCCGAGAGTGAACCCGGCACCGCCCATCGTCGTTACTTCTTGCCTTTCGTGGCGGCCGCTTCCTGGTCGTAGGCGCGGATGATGTCATCGGTGATGTCGAGCTCGGGAGCACCGTAGATCACACCGGCCCCCCGCTTCTCGACGATCATCTGAAGGCCCCTCTGCTTGCCGAAGCGCTCGATCAGTCCGACCAGGTCCTGGAGGACCTTCGAGCCGAGCTGCTGCTCCTTGCGGGACAGCTCACGCTGGAAATCGTCGGCGAGCCGGGTGGCGTCGCGCCGCTTGCGTTCGAGCTGTTCTTCCTTCTCGCGGCGGGCATCGCCCGTCATGAGCGGGCCCCGCTTCTCCAGCTCGTCGCGCATCTTCTCGAGCTCCTGGCGCTTGCCGTCCATCTCCTTCTGCATGGTGGCACGCTCCCTCTCGAGCGCCTCACGGGCGGCGACGCCCGCGGCCGAGCGTGTGAGGACACGCTGCACGTCGATGTAGGCCATCCGGACCGGCGACGGCGCTGCTGCGGAGGGCTGGGCCAGCGGTGGCGCGACCGGTCCCTGCGCGTGCACGGCCGAGCTTCCTGCGAGCGAGGCGCCGGCCATGATGACGAGCGCGGCGAACGTTCCCTTCATACCCCCTCCTAGAATGGCGACCCGACTGAGAAGTTGAGCGCGCCGAAGTCCTCACCCTTCCGGCGGTCGGCGTTGATGCCGTAGTCGACGCGGATCGGCCCGAACGGTGAAAACCAGCGGATGCCGGCTCCGACCGCTTCGCGGGTGTCGGTGAGATCGAACTTCTGCGAGAAGCCGTAGACGTTGCCGATGTCGAAGAAGCCGGCCAGCCGGATGTTGAGCGGCATCGGCACGATGTACTCGAGGTTCCCGAGGACCTCGCTGGTGCCACCGGTCGGGAAGCCATTTTCGTCCTTGGGCGAGAGCTTGCGGAACTTGAAGCTGCGAATGGTGTTGGGACCGCCCAGGTAGAACCGCTCGAACAGCGGGTAGTCCTTGTTGTCCAGGCTGAAGCCATACGCGCCTTCGACCCGCCCGGACACGATGTGGCCGAGCCACAGCGGCTTGAAGTACGAGGCGTTGGCGACCGACTTCACGTAGTGGAGGTCGCCGCCCAGCCCGGCCACGTCGACCGCTACGCTGAGCAGGCCACCGCGGGTCGGGAGCTGGAGGTTGTCGCGGCTATCACGCGTCACGGCGCCCGAGACCAGCGAGGTGTAGTGAGTGCCGGCTTGATCTTGCAGGGCCGAGGTTTGGTCCTCTTTCAGGTGACTGATCTTGTCCCGGCTGATCCGGTACTGGGCGTGCCAGCGCCAGTACTCGAGGAAGGGATGGCTGAGGCGCAAGCCGGCACCCAGCTGGTCGTAATCGTAGTCCGTATAGCTCCGCGACGTGCTGAACAGGTCGAAGCCGGCGGACAGCGGACGGTCGAAGAGCCAGGGCTCGGTGAAGCTGACGACACCCTGCTGGGTGTTGGCCCCGAGACGCAACCGGATCGAGGCTTCCCATCCGCGGCCCAGGAAGTTGCGCTGCGCGAGGTCGATCGTGCCGAGGAAGCTGTCCACCGAGGAGAAACCGCCACCGAGGGAGAAAACGCCGGTCGGCCGCTCCTTGACGTCGACGTTGACGATCACCTTGGTCTTGTCGGAGCCGGGGGAGGTGCTGACGTTGACGGTCTCGAAGAACCCGAGGTTGTTGAGCCGCTGCTTGGCCCGCTGCAGCTTCTGCAGGGTGAAGAGCTCACCTTCGTGCATCGGGATCTCACGGCGGAGGATCTTGTCCTGGGACCGGACGTTGCCGGTGATGTTGATGCGCTCGACGTAGGTCTCGGGGCCTTCGTTGATGTCGAGCACGACGTTCACCCCGGCCGTCGCCTCCACCTGTTCGGTCCGCGGGCTCACATCGGCCGATGCGTGGCCGATGGTGCTGTAGAGGTCGGTGATCTCGCGCAGGGTCTCGCGCAGCTTCGTGCGCGAGAAGACGTCGCCTCTCTTGAGCTTCACCACGCGGAGCACTTCGGACTCGGGGAACAGCGTCACCCCGGTGATGGTCAGGTTCTCGAGACGGTACTGCGGACCCTCCACCACGGTGAAGATCAGGTTCACAGTCGCCTTCTGGCGGTCGACCTGAATTTCGTGGCTTTCGACGCGGGCCTGGACGTAGCCGTTGTCGTTGTAGACGGCCAGGATGCGCTCGATGTCCTCGTCGATCCGCTGGCGCTGGAGCTTGCCGGGCAGGATCCAGTACTCGCGTTCCTGGGTCGCCAGCGCTTTCTTGATCTCGCTCTCGTCGAGGCCCCTGGCGCCCCGGATGATGATCTTGTCGATGCTGATGCGACGGCCCTCGTTGATGCTGAAGACGACCTTGACGTCGCCGTCTGAGAACTTTTCGACCTCGGGGGTGATCTGAACCTCGAAATACCCCTCGGATTCGTAGTGGTCCTGCAGCACTTCCTTCGCCTTCTGCACCGCCACCGGGTTGTAGACGCTGCCGAGCTTGAGGTCGATCTTGTCCTGGAGGTCGGCGGTGGCGAGCTTCTTGTTTCCGGTGAAGTCGATGTCCCGGACGAACGGGCGCTCGACCACCACGAACGTGACCTTCAAGCCGCCCTCGAAATCTTCCACCTTCAGCTGGACGTCGTCGAAGAACCCGAGACCGAAGACGGAGCGCACGTCCTCCGAGAGCTGCGACGGATTAAAGAAGCTGCCGGGCTTCGTCTGGACGCGGCCCAGGATGACCGCCTCCTGGACACGACGATTGCCTTCGACGGTGATGTCCTTGATGACGATGGGGCGGGGCGGCTGAGCGGAGGCTGTGGCTACCGCTAGCAGGGCCGCGCACGCACAAAGAACGGATAAACGCACGCGCCCCCCAGGGCTCACCGGACACTCAGGCTCGCGAGATCAGTACCTTAATGCTCTGCAAGCTCGAGGGGGGCGTCCACGGGCCGCGCCTCGCGGAACACGAAGTTGCCCCCGTCGATATCCACCTCGATGCGAGCGCTCTCCGAGATCTGACCCCGCACGATCGCCTCTGCCAGCGGGTCCTCGATGTGCTTCTGGATCGTACGGCGAAGCTGACGGGCGCCGTAGGTCGGGTCGTAGCCTTTTTCCACGAGCGCCTGCTCGGCGGACTCGGTGAGCATGAGCGCGATGCCCTTCTCGGACAGTTGCTTGTTGATCCGGCTGATCATGAGCCGGATGATTTCCTTGATGTGCGCCGCCGAGAGCGAGTGGAAGACCACCGTCTCGTCGATCCGATTCAAGAATTCCGGGCGGAAGGCGCGCTTGAGCTCCTCGATCACCCGGTCCTTCATCTTCTCGTAGGAGGCCTCGTCCGATTCCTGGAGGAACCCGGGGGACACCCGCTTGCCGATGAGGCTTGTGCCCAGGTTGGACGTCATGATCAGGATCGTGTTCTTGAAGTCCACGACGTGACCGAGCGAGTCACTCAACCGGCCGTCGTCCAACACCTGGAGCAGCATGTTGAACACGTCGGGGTGCGCCTTCTCGATCTCGTCGAAGAGCACGACCGAATACGGACGGCGCCGGACCTTCTCGGTCAGGAAGCCACCCTCTTCGTAGCCCACGTAGCCGGGAGGCGCGCCGAGCAGCCGCGACACGGAGAACTTCTCCATGTACTCCGACATGTCGACGCGGATGAGGGCGTTCTCGTCGCCGAACAAGTACTCGGCCAGTGCGCGGGCAAGCTCGGTCTTTCCAACACCGGTCGGGCCGAGGAAGATGAACGAGCCGACCGGCCGCTTCGCATCCTTGAGCCCGGCCCGGGAGCGCCGAATGGCACGGGAGACAGCGGCGACGGCGTCGTGCTGGCCGATGATACGGCCGTGGAGCGCCTCTTCCATGCGGGCCAGCTTCTCCGACTCCTTCTCCTCGAGCTTGGAGAGCGGGATGCCCGTCCAGCGTGACACGATGAACTCGATGTCCTCTTCGTCGACCTGCTGGACACCCTTGCCCTTGTTACGCTCCCACTCGCGTTTCATCTCCTCTTCGCGATGCTGGAGGATCTTCTCCTTCTCGCGGAGGGAGGCGGCCTTCTCGAACTCCTGAGCCTCCAGGTACATGTCCTTCTCGCGTCGGACCCGCTCCAGTTCCTTCTCGATTTCCTTGACCTCGGGCGGAGGCGTGAGCGCCATCAGGCGGGTACGGGACGAGGCCTCGTCGATGACATCGATGGCCTTGTCGGGCAACTGCCGATCGGTGATGTAGCGGTCGGCGAGGTTCACGGCCGCCGTGATCGCGACGTCGGTGATCTTCACCCGATGGTGCGCCTCGTACTTGTGGCGGAGGCCCCGAATGATCTCGATGGCTTCCGGCACGCTAGGGGCCTTGACGATGACGGGTTGGAACCGCCGCTCGAGCGCGCCGTCCTTCTCGATGTACTTGCGGTACTCGTCGAGGGTGGTGGCGCCGATGGTCTGGATCTCGCCGCGCGAGAGCGCGGGCTTCAGCATGTTGGAGGCGTCGATGGCGCCTTCGGCCGCGCCGGCCCCGATGAGCGTGTGCAGCTCGTCGAGGAACAGGATGACGTTCTCCGACTGCCGGATCTCCTTCATGACCGCCTTCAACCGCTCCTCGAACTGGCCACGGTACTTCGTGCCGGCCACGAGGGCGCCGAGGTCGAGCTGGAGCAGCCGCTTGTTCAGGAGGACGTCGGGAACGTCATGGCTGATGATCTTCTGGGCCAGACCTTCCACGATGGCCGTCTTGCCCACTCCGGGCTCGCCGATGAGGACGGGATTGTTCTTCGTCCGTCGGGCCAGGATCTGGATGACGCGCTCGATCTCCTGCTCCCGCCCGATGACGGGGTCGAGCTTGGTCTCACGGGCGAGCTGGGTGAGGTCACGCGCGAACTCGTCGAGAACCGGCGTCTGGGAGCGCTTCTTCGGGCGTGGATAGTACTGGTCGCCGAGAAGGGCCAGGGTCTCCTGCCTCACCTCGTCCAGTCGGGCGCCGAGCGACTCGAGGATCTTGGCGGCGATCGACTGGCCTTCCTTCATGAGGCCGAGGAGCAGATGCTCCGTCCCGATGTAGTTGTGACCGAGCTGGCGCGCTTCTTCGATCGAAAGCTCGAGGACGCGCTTGGCCTGGGGCGTGAACGGCACCTCACCGAACGTGAGCGTCTTGGGGAAGCCAGCCAGCGCTCGTTCGACCTCCGCCTTCACCGTCTCCAGGCGAAGCCCGAGGCGCTGCAGTACGGCCGTCGCGATCCCTTCTCCGTCGCGGATGAGGCCGAGCAGAACGTGCTCCGTCCCTACGAAGTCGTGACGAAAACGTCCCGCTTCCTCGCGCGCCAATATGATGACCCGCCGCGCTCGCTCCGTGAACCGTTCAAACACTGGTGTCCCCCCACCCCTTTCGGTGAGCGCCAAGCGCCGATTTTTCTTTCGTCGGCGGATAGTTAGTTGCCCTGAGTATAGCCTGCGAGTCCTCCGGTTGCTACCATTTTCTCAAGCACCAGACTAACCCAGCGAAACTCAAGCCAGAAAGAACGGATGGCTCCCCCTCAATCCCCTGGTCTGACCTCCCGTGCTCGCCCCTCGACGAGCCGGTAGGCGCGGTCTGCGCGCCGGGCGAGCTCGGGGTTGTGGGTCGCGATGAGGAACGCAAGGCTCCGTTCGGCCTGGAGACGCATGAACAGATCGAAGATGACCTCACTCGTCTTCGGATCGAGGTTGCCGGTCGGCTCGTCGGCGAGAATGGCCCGCGGGTGGTTCATCAGCGCGCGCGCGATGGCCACCCGCTGCTGCTCACCGCCCGATAGTTCGCCTGGCCGGTGACGCAAGCGGTCGCCGAGACCGACCTCGGCCAACGCCTCCGCCGCCAGGTCACGTGCCTCGCGGACGGCACGGCGCGCGAGGAGCGCCGGGATCATCGTGTTCTCGAGCGCCGTCATCTCGCCGAGCAGATTGTAGAACTGGAAGACGAAGCCGATCTGATGACGTCGGTAGCGGACGAGCCCCGCTTCGCCTCGGCCGAAGACGTCCTCGCCCTCGAAGAGCACGCGGCCTGCGGTGGGACGATCGAGGGCACCCAGCACATGGAGGAGCGTCGACTTGCCCACACCGGAGGCGCCCACGAGCGCGACGACCTCGCCGCTGCCGACCGCAACGCTGGCTCCCCGCAAGACTCGTACGACCTCGGGGCCCGTCCGGTAGTCCTTCTCGAGATCCTCGCCGAGGAGCAGCTCACTCATACCGAAGCACGTCCACCGGGATCAGCGCGCCCGCACGCCGAGCCGGAAACAACGTGGCCAGGAACGACAGCACGAGCGTGGAGCCGACGACGAGCAGGAAGTCGGACGGCGTGAGCTTCATGGGCAAGTAGTCGATCTGATAGACGTCGCCGGCTAGCCGGATCACCTTGTACGTGTTCTGGACCCAGATGAGCGTCAGACCAACCGCCGAGCCGGCCAGGGTGCCGACCACGCCGATCGTCATGCCGACGCTGAAGAACACGACCGTGATGGAGCCACTGGCCGCGCCGATGGCCTTGAGGATGCCGATCTCCTTGCGCTTTTCGGCGACCAGCAGCACCAGGTGGCCAATGATGGCGAAGGCGGCCACCAGCACGATGATGGTGACGATGACGAACAGCGCGAGCTTCTCGAGCTGAAGCGCGGCGAAGAGGTTGCGATTGAGGTCCATCCAGTCGCGGACCCAGAACGGGAACCCGAGCTGCCTCGTGATCACCGCCCCTACTCGCTTCGCCGCGAAGGGGTCGACAAGCTTGACCTCGATGCCGGTCACGCCGGCGGGCAGGCCCGCGAATTCCCGGGCGGCGGGTAGGCTCAGGTAGGCCATCGACGAATCGTACTCGTACATCCCGATCTCGATGGTGCCGGCGACGACGAATCGGCGCATCTTGGGGACCATGCCGACGGCGGTCATCGCGCCCTTGGGGGAGATGGCAGTTACCGCATCGCCCACCACGACGCCCAGCGTCCGGGCCAGCTCGACGCCCAAGAGCACGGCGGGCTGGCCACCGGTCAATGGCTCGAGACTGCCGGAGCGAAGCTGAGCCCTGAGATCAACCACCACGGCCGGAGTCGCGAGATCGACGCCCCGCACGAGACCGCCGTGGGATCCTCCACCCTCGGTGGTGAAGAGGGCCTGTTGTAAGACGAACGGTGTCGCCGACTTCACCCCGGAGATCGACCTGACCCGCCCGGCCACCGTGTCGGCGTCGGCCAGGCCTCCGCCGCCGGTGAAGATCAACAGGTGAGGGTTGGCCGAGATGATCTTGTCGCGAATACCGTCCTGGAACCCCGTCATCACGGCGAGGACCAGGATGAGCGCGGCGACTCCCAGAAAAACGCCGCCCACGCCGATCCATACGAACAGAGACAGGTTCGCTCGCTGCCCGGTCGCTCGCAGGTACCGTAGCCCGAGGAACAGCTCGAAGGGTAAGCCCCGGCTCACGGTCCGGTCTCTGGTCGCAGGTGCGGAAACAGGATGACCTCCCGAATCGAGGGCTGATCCGCGAACAGCATCACCAGCCGGTCGATGCCGATCCCTTCGCCTGCCGCCGGCGGCATCCCGTACTCGAGCGCGCGCACGTAGTCGGTGTCGAGCCAGTGCGCCTCGTCGTCGCCCCGGGCCTGGAGGGCGGCCTGCTCACGGAAGCGGCCGAGCTGATCGATCGGGTCGTTGAGCTCGCTGTAGGCGTTGGCCAGCTCGCGGCGCCCAATGAAGAGCTCGAAGCGGTCCACCAACGCCGGATTGTCCCGACTCTTCTTCGCCAGCGGCGACAGCGCGACCGGAAAGTTGATCACGAACGTCGGCTGGACCAGCGTGGGCTCTACCTTCTCCTCGAACACGTCCTTCCAGAGCTTCCACGCCGGCGCGTCGGCGTCGAGTGTCATGCCGCGAGCGGCCGCCGCGCGGACCACGACGGATGCGTCGGTCTCGGGCGTGACCGTCACGCCCAGCGCCTGCGAGAGTCCCTGGAAAAAGGGCAGCCGTGTCCACGGCCGCCGCAGGTCGATCTCGTGCTCGCCCCACGTCAGGGTCAGCCGGCCGAGGGCCGACTCGGCCAAGTGGGTGAACAGCTCTTCGGTCAACTCCATCAGGTCGGTGTAGTCGGCGTAGGCCTGATAGAACTCGAGCATCGTGAACTCGGGATTGTGCTGGGTCGAGACGCCTTCGTTGCGGAAGTTTCGGTTGATCTCGTAGACGCGATCGAGGCCGCCGACGAGCAGCCGCTTCAGATAGAGCTCGGGGGCGATCCGCAGGTAGAGATCCATGTCGAGCGCATTGTGGTGGGTCTTGAACGGCCGCGCGATGGCGCCGCCCGGGATGGGCTGCATCATCGGCGTTTCCACCTCGAGGAACCCCCTCGCGTCGAGGAACTTCCGCAGCGCCTGGATCACACGCGAGCGGAGCAGGAAGATCGCGCGCGCGTCGGGATTGACCACGAGATCCACGTAGCGCTGGCGATAGCGCGTCTCGACGTCCTTCAGGCCGTGCCACTTCTCGGGGAGTGAGCGCAGCGCCTTGGCCAGGAAGGTGAACGACTTCACGGCGACCGTCAGCTCACCCGTGCGGGTGCGAAACACCTCGCCGGTCACTCCAATGAAGTCGCCGACGTCGAGCTCGGTGAAGGTCGTGAAGTCGTCCCCGAGCTGATCGGCCCGCGCGTAGAGCTGGATGCGTCCCGTCTGGTCCTGCATGTTGGCGAAGCACGTCTTGCCGTGATGACGGGCGGCGACGAGACGACCGGCCAGGCTCACCGGCCCCGTCGCCTTCAGCTCATCCTCGGTCGCCTTCTCGAGACGCCCGTGCAAGTGGCCGGCCCAGTGGCTCACCGGGTAGCGACCGCCGAAAGGATCGATCCCCCGCGCGCGCAGACTCTCGAGCTTGGCCAACCGCTGGCGGACCAGGTCGCTGCCGTCGTCGAGCACGCTCACGCCGGCGCTCCCTTGTTGGCCATCAGCGAGGCGCGGATGAAATCGTCGATGTCGCCATCCATCACGCCTTCCACGTTGCCGACCTCGACGCTCGTTCGATGGTCCTTCACCAGCTGGTACGGATGGAAGGTGTACGTGCGGATCTGGCTGCCGAAGGCGATCTCCTTCTTCTCGCCGGTGAGCTCGGACAGCTCGTCCCGTTGCTTCTTCTGGGCGATCTCGAAGAGTCGCGCCTTGAGAATGCGCATGGCGGTGTCGCGATTCCGGAGCTGCGAGCGCTCGTTCTGGCACTGCACGACGATGTTGGTCGGCAAATGCGTGATTCGGACGGCGGAGTCCGCGGTGTTCACGCCCTGCCCGCCCGGTCCCGAGGAGCGAAAGACGTCCACGCGCAGCTCGTCCTCACGCACCGTGACCTCGACATCGTCGACTTCGGGCGCCACTGCCACCGAGGCGAACGACGTCTGGCGCCGCTTGGAGGCGTCGAACGGCGAGATACGGATGAGGCGGTGGACCCCGGTTTCACCGCGCAGATAGCCATACGCGTACTCGCCGGTGACCTCGATCGTCACCGATTTGATGCCGGCCTCTTCCCCGGGCAGCAAATCGACGACCTCGGCCTTGAAGCCGTTGCGCTCACACCAGCGGAGATACATCCGCATGAGCATCTGCGCCCAGTCCTGCGACTCGGTCCCACCCGCGCCCGGATGGATCGAGAGAATCGCTGCCTTGCCGTCGTGCGGTCCCGACAGCATCAGCTTCAGCTCGAACTCGTCGACCGCCGCGCGGAGCCGGGCCACGCCGTCGACGATGTCCTTGTCGAGGCCGTGATCCTCGTGCTCGGCCGCCAGCTCGAGCATCACACCGAGGTCCTCGGCCTGACCGGCCAGCTCCTTGGTCCGGGTGACGAGGCGCGAGATTTCTGTCCGCTCGCGGATCAGCTCCTGAGCGCGGCGGTTATCTTCCCAGAACGTCGGAGCGCCCATCTCGGCGTCGAGCGCAGCCAGACGGGCTTCCTTGGCCGGGATGTCAAAGATGCCTCCGGAGCTCTTCCACGCGCCGGGTGAGATCGCCCACGTCCCGCTTGTGTTCGCCGACCATCACGCTGCCTTTCCGGTGGCCGTAGCGACGAGGGCGCCCCCCGACAGCACCAGCGCCGCGTACGCCAGCCACTCCCCCGCCCGCGTATAGAGCGTCACGCGCGAGCGGAGCGTCGCCTGGCCGACCAGGTCGCCCCGCTCGAACAGGCCGAGTGACGTGGCGATGCGGCCCTTTGGTGTGATGAAGGCGCTCACCCCGGTGTTGGCGACGCGCACGACGGCCGTGCGGTGCTCCACGGCGCGAAGCGGGTACATCGCGAGATGCTGCAGCGGCCCCTCGGTGTGGCCGAACCAGGCGTCATTCGTCATGTTCACCATCACACGCGCACCACTCCGCACGAACCGCCGGAACAACTCGGGGAAGATGCCCTCGTAACAGATCACGACGCCGAACGGGGCTGGCGGACCCGGAAACACGGTGGCGCGAGCACCGGGCTCGAGCTCGGAGATGAACTCGGCCCAGCCCTTCACGAACCCGATGATTCCCGACAGCGGCACGAACTCTCCGAATGGAACCAAGTGGATCTTATCATACCTGCCGATGATGCCCTGTCCGGTGAGCAGGAACGCGGTGTTACGTTGTCGGCCGGATTCGGTCACGTCCACCGTGCCGACCAGGAGCGGCACCCCCGACTGAGCGCTCAGATCGCGCAATGCCTGAAGCAGGTATGGATCCTGCCGGAGGATCGTGGGCGAGGCCGTCTCGGGCCACACGATCAAGTCCGGCTTGCGTTCGGCCGCCTTCCGGGTGAGATCGCCATAGATCCTGAGCGTGGCTTCGGTGTGGCTCCGGTCCCACTTCAGTGGCTGCGCGATGGAAGGCTGCATGCCCGCGATCGTCACCGTCGCCGCCGGCTCGGCCTCGGCCAGGCGCATTCGACCAAAGCCCAAGGTCGAGGCCAGCAAGACGCCCGCAACGGCGACGCCGAGCAGCGCGCGACGGTACTCGACGACCACGGTGGCGGTGATCGCGGCATTGACGGCGCACACGACGAAGGAGACGGCGTGGGCCCCACCAAGCTCGGCAACCTGGATCACGGTGAGCTGACGGTACTGCGAGTAGCCCAGCTCGCCCCAGGGAAATCCACCGAGGAGCGTGGCGCGGAGCCACTCACCGGCGACCCACAGGATGGGCGCGGCCAGGCAGGCCCAACCCGCGCCGCGGCGGCGAGCGATCAAGGCCATCGCCGCCGCAACGAGACCGAAGTAGAGAGCGCAATAGCCCGCGAGCGCCATGGTCGGCGCCCACGTCAGCGGCCACGGGATGTCGCTGTACGTGCGAAACGTGAAGTTCAGCCAGCGCAGCAGCGGGAGAAAGAACGCGAAGCCGGCGAGCCAGCCCCACCCGAAGGCCGTGCGCGGGGGCGCCGTCACCGCGACGTAAAAGACGGGCACGAGCGCGATCCACGCCGTGCCGGCCCAATCGATGGCCGGATAGGCGAGCCCGAGCGTGAAGCCGCCGCCCACGCAGAGGACGAAGCGGATCAGAACCAGACGGATGCGGTCGCGCAGATCGGACTCCGTCAGCGGCCGCCGCCAAGACGGTCGGCGAGGAAGCGCGGGAGTCCCGCGGCCACGATCTTGGCGCGCGCCGCGCCGACGTCGTAGAGCACGCGACGGACGGCGATCCGCCGCTGCTCGGTGTCCCAGAGCACGTAGGCGGCGCGAGGATCCCGGTCACGCGGCTGACCGACGCTGCCGACATTCACGATGTAGCGACACCCGGCCTCGATGGCGATCTCGCTCGGATGGGGTTCCCAGTCCCGTCCCCATGATCCCGACGACCACACGCGGGGAATGTGGGAGTGGCCGACGAAGCACACGCGTGTGGCGAAGGCTCCGAAGGCCGCGAAGCCGTCCTCCGCAGAGATCAGGTACTCCCACTCGTCGGGACCGGCCGGCGACGCGTGGACCAGCGTCGCGTCCTCGACTTCTCGAACGAGCGGCAGAGCGCCCATCCAGGCATGGGCGTCGGTGTCCAGCCGCTCGCGGGTCCACTCGGCCGCTGCCCGCGCGTGGGGATTGAACCAGTCGAGATCGAGCTGTCCGGCCACGGCGCGCTCGTGGTTGCCGCCGACGACGGCCTGGCAGCGTTCCCCGACGAGATCGATGCAGGCGGCCGGATCGGCGCCGTATCCGACGACGTCACCAAGGCAGAAGACCGCGTCGCTGCGGTCGGCGGCGTCGGCGAGGACGGCGCGAAGCGCCTCCAGGTTGGCGTGGACATCGGAGAGAACGGCGTACCGCACGGCCGACGATCAGGACGCTGCGCGCAGCTCTTTGTGGACGCGATCGAGGATCCCGTTGATGAAGCGGCTCGACTCCTGCGTGCCGAACTTCTTGGCGATCTCGATCGCCTCGCTGATCACGACCTTGGGAGGCGCGTCGTCGCGCCAGAGCATCTCGTAGACGGCCAGGCGCAGGATGTTCCGGTCGGCCACGGCCATCCGGTCGAGATCCCAGTGCTCGGCGTATTGCGTGATGATGCGATCCGATTTCGCCTGGTTCTCCTTGGTGCCACGGACGAGCACGTCGGCAAAGCTGCGCGTGTCGCCGTCGACGGGATGACGGCTCCAGAACTCGTCGGCGTGAGGCGTCGGATCGTCCTCGCCGTAGACGTCGAGCTGATACAGGAACTGGAGCGCGACTTCGCGGGCTTTGCGACGTCTACCCACGGTGCACCTTGGCGATGAACTCGGCCATCTCGACGGCGGCCTCGGCCGCTTCCTCGCCGCGGTTGCCGACGTCCCCGCCCGCGCGGTCCCACGCTTGCTCTTCGCTGAGCGCGGTGATCACGCCGAAGGTGACCGGCACGCCAGTGGCCAGAGCGACCTCGCGAATTCCGGTGGCGGCTTCGCGGGCGACGTGCTCGAAGTGTGGCGTCTGGCCCCGGATCACCACGCCCACACAGGCGATCGCTCGATACCGCCCGCTGCGCGCGAGGTGGCTGGCGGCTTGGGGAAGCTCGAAGGAGCCGGGCACCCAGTGGACCTCGATGTCATTCGCTCGGACGCCGGCGGCGGAGAAGGCGTGGGTGGCACCGTCGACGAGCCGCTTGGTGATCCGCTCGTTGAAGCGCGCGGCCACGACCGCGAACCGCGTGTTCTCGCCACCACGATGGACGGCGCGCACCGCGGTACGACGACGGGGAGCCCGGCCCGCCATGTCAGGGCAGCGCGGAGAAGAGGTGCCCGAGCTTGTCGCGCTTCGTGCTCAGGTACCGGTGGTTGTCCGGCGTGGCCGGCGTCTCGACGGGGATGCGCTCGACGATCTGCAGGCCGTACGCTTCGAGGCCCACCCGCTTCTTCGGGTTGTTCGTGAGCAGGCGCAGGTTCTTCACGCCCAGATCGACGAGGACCTGAGCACCGATCCCGTAGTCGCGCTGGTCGGCTTTGAAGCCGAGCGCCTCGTTCGCCTCGACGGTGTCCTTGCCCTGGTCCTGCAGCTCGTACGCGCGCATCTTGTTGATGAGGCCGATGCCGCGGCCTTCTTGCCGCAGGTAGACGAGGATGCCTCGGCCCGCCTCCTGGATGATCTCGAGCGCGCGGCGAAGCTGCGAGCCGCAGTCGCAGCGACGACACTGGAACACGTCACCGAAGAGACACTCCGAGTGCATCCGGACCAGCACCGGCTCGTCGCCGGCGACGTCGCCCACGACGAGGGCCAGAGGTGTCCGGCTTTCGACCGTCGTCTCGTAGGCGATCGCGACCAGCGTGCCGAATTCGGTCGGGAGCCGGGTCTGTGCGATGCGACGGACCAGCTTTTCTTTCCGCGTGCGGTACGCGATGAGGTCCTTGATCGTGATCATCTTGAGGCGATGTTGCCGCGCCAGCTCAGCCAGGTGCGGCATCCTCGCCATCGCGCCGTCCTCGTCGAGCACCTCGCAAATGACGCCGGCGGGGAAACAGCCGGCCATCCGCGCCAGATCGACCGCGGCCTCGGTGTGACCGGCCCGCCGCAAGACGCCGCCCGGCATCGCGCGCAGCGGCAGGATGTGACCGGGGCGCGTGAGATCTTCGGGGCCGCTGTCCGCGTCCACTATCGTGCGAATGGTGACGGCGCGGTCGTAGGCCGACGTGCCCGTCGTCACACCACGCCGGGCGTCCACCGTGACGGTGAACGCAGTGCCGAGTGGCGCCGTGTTGTCGGACACCATCATGGAGATCTTCAACTCGTCGAGCCGCTCACCGGTCATGGGCACGCAGATCAGCCCCCGCCCGTACTTGGCCATGAAGTTGACGGCCTCGGGCGTCGCTTTGTCGGCCGCCATGAGCAGGTCGCCCTCGTTCTCACGGTCCTCGTCGTCGGTGACCAGAAGCATCCGGCCTTGCCGGATCTCCTCGATGGCCTCTTCGATACTCGCGAACCCGGTCATGACGATCCTCGTAATGCCAGCGAGCGCACCACATACTTGCCGATCACGTCGGCCTCGATGTTGACCGGCTGTCCCACCCGCAGCCGTCCCAGCGTCGTGGCGG
The DNA here is from genome assembly GCA_003220615.1 of Candidatus Rokuibacteriota bacterium. Classification (GTDB taxonomy): domain Bacteria; phylum Methylomirabilota; class Methylomirabilia; order Rokubacteriales; family CSP1-6; genus 40CM-68-15. The sequence goes on along the minus strand of QHTB01000132.1, from coordinate 67,188 downwards.
CCAGCGTGTGCGGAATCAACATCACCTCGAACGCGGCCGCCTCCAGCGCGGCCACCGTGAGGCTGACTCCATCCACAGCCACCGAGCCCTTCGGCACGATCAGCGCCGCGAACTCGGGGTCGGGCAATGCAATCCGCACCCGCGCCGTAGATTCTACACGGGATACGTCGGTCACGGTGGCCACCCCATCCACGTGGCCGAGGACGAGGTGTCCCCCCAGGGCTGCGCCCAATCGGAGAGGGCGTTCGAGGTTCACCAAAGCTCCGGCGCGAAGGTGGCCGAGGGTGGTGCGCTCGAGGGTCTCGGGGCCGACATCGAAGGCGAGCGTGGTCGCATCGCGCGTCACGACGGTGAGGCAGGCGCCGTTCACGGCGATGCTGGCGCCGACATCACTCCCGTCGAGGGCGATCAGGGCGCGGACCGTGAGGCGCCGGGTGGAGCCTTCGCTGGTGACGGCGACGATTTCGCCGACTTCTTCGACGATGCCCGTGAACATTATTCGCCGCGGGCGAGGTCGGCCTCGATCAGGAGATCGTCGCCGATGGCGTGCACGGTAAGATCACGCAGCCGTGCGGCATCCTTCAGCGCGCGGCCGACGCCTCCGATCACACCGGGCGCGGCGCGACCGCCGAGCAGGCGCGGGGCAACAAAGATCGCGACGCGATCGACCAGGCCCGCTTCGAGGAAGCCGGCGTGGACTTCGCTGCCGCCTTCGACGAGGACGCCCCGGACGTCGCGCGCGAACAGCGCGGCCAGTATCTCCTGGACGTCGACCCGCGCATCGCGCTCGCTCACGCGCACGACCGTCGCGCCAGTCGCTTCCAGCCCGCGCATCCGTTCGACCGGGGCGTGGGCTCCCACGACGACCACGGCACGGGATGGCGTACCGGACGAGATCAGTCTCGCCGCCGGCGGCGTGCGAGCGGACGTATCGAGTACGACACGATACGGCTCGCGCGGCCACGGCCGCTCCAGCCGGACGGTCAGCGCAGGGTCGTCGCGCAGCGCGGTCTCCACGCCCACGATGATGGCATCGACCTCGCTGCGGAGTCGATGGGCCTCGCGGCGCGCCGCCTCTCCGGTGATCCACTGCGAGGTTCCGTGGACATCGGCGATGCGGCCGTCGAGCGTCATCGCCGCTTTCAGCGTGACGTGAGGCCGGCCCTGCCGGCTCGACGTGAAGAAGACGCGGTTCTGGCGGACCGCCTCATCGCCGAGCACGCCGACGGCGACGTCGACCCCGGCCGAGCGCAGGATCTCGAGGCCTCGGCCGTTCACGCGCGGATCAGGGTCGCCGGTGGCAATGACGACACGGCGAACTCCGGCCGCGACCACGGCCGGCGCGCAGGGCGGTGTGCGACCGTGGTGCGCGCACGGCTCGAGGGTCACGTAGAGCGTGGCGCCGCGCGCGTGGTGGCCCGAGGCCGCCAGCGCAACGGTCTCCGCGTGCGGCCGGCCGGCCGCCTCGTGAAAGCCTTCCCCGATCACCACGCCGTCCGCCACGATGACGGCGCCCACGAGAGGGTTCGGCGACGTGAGACCACGCGCGCGCTCGGCGAGCCCGAGCGCACGCCGCATGAAGCGTTCGTCGGCCTCCGCGGTCATGCTGCGGGCACGAGCGCGTCCACGAAGCGCTCGGCGTCGAAGGACCCCAGGTCTTCCACCTTTTCGCCCACGCCGACCAGCTTAATCGGGAGCTTGAGCTCGCGCACGATCCGCACGACGATGCCGCCCTTGGCGGTGCCGTCCAGCTTCGTGAGGATCACGCCGCTGACGCCGATCGTCTCGTGGAACATCCGCGCCTGGGCGAATCCGTTCTGTCCCGTCGGGGCGTCGAGCACCATCAGGCTCTCGTGGGGCGCGCCGGGCAACTGGCGCTCGATGACCTTCTTGAGCTTGGCCAGCTCGGCCATCAGGTTCGACTTGGTGTGCAGCCGACCAGCGGTGTCGATGATGAGCGTGTCGACGTTGCGGGCGGTGGCGGCCTTGAGCGCGTCGAACACGACCGCGGCGGGGTCCGAGCCGGCGGCCTGGCGGATGACGTCCACCCCGATCCGCGCCCCCCACGTCTCGAGCTGCTCAATGGCGGCCGCGCGAAACGTGTCGGCGGCGGCCAGGAGCACCTGCTTGCCGTCTCCTCGGAGCTGAGCCGCCAACTTCGCGCACGTCGTCGTCTTGCCGGAGCCGTTCACGCCCAGCATGAGGATCACGGCCGGCCGACGGTCGAGGTCGAGAGGTTGCACCGCCGGCGCCAGGATCTCGTTGAGAAATTTACGGAAGAGCGGCCGCAACTGCTCGGCCCGGGTCACGGTCCCGAACATGACCTCTTCGCGTGCGCGGTTGACGAAGTCGGCCGCGAGCGGGGCGCCCAGGTCGGCTGCGATCAGCGTCTCCTCGAGCTCGGTATAGAGCGCTTCGTCGATGGGGCGATCGGGCTCGAATACGGCCTGGAGCTCGGAACTGAGGTACTCTCGCGAACGCCTCAGGCCTGCGCCGAGGCGCTCACCGAGAGACGACAGGAACTTCACTGCTGGGGCGGAAGGACGAGCCGGGAAATCACCGCGCCGCTGGGCCCGAGAGCCGGCAACACCCGGCCATTCAGCTCGAAGCTCACGCCCCCGGCGTTGCCGATGGTGAGAACAAAGGGTCCATTCGATACCCACTCGCGAACCTGACCGGCCGGAATCGTTTCCTCGCTGAGACGGCCATCTTCGGTTCGCACACGAATCCACGTCGGCTCGGATACCCGGGCAACCAGATGGTACGGCGACGTCACGGCCGCCACGACGCCGCTCAGGTCCGGAGTTGCCGGTTGCGCCGGCGGCGCTGCCGGCGCTGAGGGCGGCGTCGCCGGCGAGGCAGACGGCACCGAGGTCGGCGGCGTCGCATGGACGCTCGCGACAGCCGGCGGCGCCGTGTGGACCGTCGCCACGGGCGGTGGCGAAACGACTCGTGGGGTAATGACGGGAGGTGGAGCGGCGACGGGTTCGCTCACGGGCGGCGACGGAGCCTCAGCGATCGCCGGTGTAGAGGACGGACTGAGGGACGGAGACGAGGTCGTATCGACCGTCCGTTTCTCCGTCGTGTCCTTTCCCGACTGAAGCGCGAGGGTCACCCCGAAGAGCGCCAGGCCGAGGACAACCAGCAGGATGAAGCTCACGAGGACCGTCGAGCGGCTCCGGGCCTCGGTCTCCGCCGACGGTGGTGGGGCCGCCACCTTGACGGGTTGCGTCGGAACGGAAGGCGTCCGTACCGATTGGGAGTGGTAGAGAGCCAGGGCCTCCTCGACCGGTTCGTGGAGCGCCTGACAATAGGCCCGGATGTACCCCCTGGTGAAGACCGGGGCCGGAAGCGCGCCAAAGGTATCGGCCTCAAGGGCCTCGATATAACGCGACGCGACACGAGTCAGACGCGCGACCTCGTCGAGCGACAGTCCACGCCGAGCCCTTAAATCACGCAGATAAGTGCCGAGCGACGTCGTTCCCGACATCTCAGTGTGTCTAGCCTATCAGATGTGGCGCCTCATTCATCAGGATTGAGGTTGACCGAGACGAGCTTCGAAAGGCCGGGCTCCTCCATCGTCACGCCATAGAGAACATCCGCCGCTTCCATCGTGCGCCGGTTGTGAGTGATGACCAGAAACTGCGTCTGGCTGGTCAGCTCACGCAGGACTCTCAGGAAACGATGGATGTTGGCATCGTCGAGCGGCGCGTCCACCTCGTCGAGCACGCAGAATGGGCTCGGGCGGAAGTAGAAGATCGCGAACAGGAGGGCCAGTCCGGTCAGGGCGCGCTCACCACCGGAGAGCAGCGTCACGGACTGCAGGCGCTTGCCCCGAGGCTGCGCCATCAGGTCGACGCCCGTGTCGAGGGGATCGCCGCCTTCTTCGGCCTCCACGAGCCGCAGCTCCGCGCGGCCGCCTTCGAACAGCCGCTCGAAGATCTTCGCGAAGTCGCGGTTGATCTGCTCGAAGGCCTGGACGAAGCGTTCCTGCGCGGTGTGCGTCATTCCCCGCAACGCCTTCTCGAGGTCCTTGATCGACGCGGTGAGGTCGTCGTGCTGTGTGCGCAGAAACGTGAGCCGCTCGTCGAGCTCGCGATACTCCTCGTCGGCGACGAGGTTGACGGGGCCGATGGCGGACAGTTTCTCCGCGAGCTCTCGCACCCGCTGGCCAAGCGTCGCGAGGTCCCGGTTGGGATCGTGGCGGGCCAGCAGCGCGGCCGCATCCACGCCGTACGTCCGCTGGGCGTCGAGCGCCAGCTCCTCGCGTCGGACACGCCGCTCGGTCGCCTGCAGCTCGAGTTCGTGCATCGCGCTCACCAGGCGATGGAGATCGCCCTCGGCCGCGCGCAGCTCCTGCTCGATGCCGCGCAGCCCGTCCAGGAGCGTCTCGTGGGCTTCCGCCGCCTGGCGCGCCGCCGCCTCCGCGCGGTCGCGGTCCATCGCCACGTCGCGCGCTGTCGAATCCGTGCGCTGCCGCTCCTCCTCCAACCACACCCGCCGCTCGCCGAGCTGCTGCTGCCGGGTCTTCCCCTGCTCGAGGCGCTGGGTGAGATCGGCCTCCATCTGGTCGGCGCGCACGAGCTCCCGCCCGAGGGCCTCGACGCGCTCACCGATCGAGCCGACCTCGACCCGGCACGCGGTGAGCTGGGTCACCAGCGCGGTCTCCTCGGCCTGAGCGTTCTCGAGCGCGTCGCGGATTCCGCGAATCGTGCTCTCGTGCGCGGTTTCCGCCTCGCGTGCCGCCGCGACGCGCTGCTCGAGTCGGGCCAGCATCGCCCGTGTCTCGTCGGACTCCCGGGTCACCTGGCCGGCTTCGATGCGCACGGTCTCGGCGTGCCGGTGTTCGCGTTCGTGCTCACGGATCGCCTGTTCCAGATCTTTCTCACCGGCGACGCGCTCGGCCTGGCGCTGGCCGACTGTCTGCTCGCACTCGGCGATGCGCACGCGCAGCGCCGCGACATCAGCTTCGGTCTGGGCGACCGTGGTCTGCGTGATCCCCACCGTCTCGGTCAGTTCGCGGATCTGCTCGTCCAGCTCCCGCAGCTGGCGTTTGCGGGCCAGCAGCGAGTGCCGGGCCTCGCCGCCCCCCGCACCGCCGCGCAGTCGCCCCGTCGGCGCCAGCACCTCGCCGTTCGGCGTGACGTACGTCGCGCTGACACCGTTCCGCCGCCAGAGGGTCTCCGCCTGATCCAGATGATCGACGATCGCAACCTGGCCGAGCAGGAAGTGGACGAGGCTCTCGCGAGGCGCCGTAACGCGACGAGCGATCCAGCGCACACCGTCGTCCTCGGGCAAAGGGTCGGAGGCTGACGACAGGCACTCGAGGGGCAAGAACGTCGCGGCGCCGGCGCCGCGTTCTTGGAGAAACGTGACGGCGGCGCGGGCCTGGTCGAAGCGCTCGACCACGACCCAAGCCAGGCGCTCGGCCAGCACCGCCTCCACAGCCCGCTCGAGGTCGGGAGGAACGTCGAGGAGATCAGCGACCGTTCCCACCACGCCGTCGACGCCGACACGGCCTTCGCGTTCGGCCGCCTCGAAGATCGCGCGGACCCCGCTGTCATATCCCTCGCGGACACGTTCGAGCTCGCGTAGCGACTCCGCGGCAGAGGTGCGGGCGGCCAGGGTCAAGCGCGCATCGGCCAGTCGTGTCTCGGCGTCTGCCAGCCCGCGCTCACGTGCGGCCAGCTGAACGGCCAGCTCTTCGCGCTGACTCATCAGCGCCGCGAGCTCGGCCAGAGCGCGATCACGCGCGGCCTCGAGCCCGGTGCGAGCCGCCACGATCCGCTCCGCCTCGGTCTCGGCCTCGCGCAACTCGGTGGCCAGGCGCTCGCCTCGGCGCGCGAGCTGGCTCTCGCGCTCGCGGAGCTCACCGGCCGAGCGCATCAGATCCGTGCGCTCGGCAGCGATACGAATCTGCTCGAGACGCAATCCCTCCAGTCGATCGCGCTCTTCGGCCAATCCGCTACGCCGGCTCTCGACGAGGCCCGCGAGATGGTCAGCGGCCTGCGTGCGCTCCGCGACGAGACGCTCGGCCTCGCCCAGCGCACCCCGAGTGGTCTCGCGCTCGGCGGCGAGGACGTCGAGGCGCTCGCCCGTCACACGGATCTCCTCGTCGAGTCGCACCACCTCTTCGGCCGCCTCGCGAAGCTGCACGCCCATCTGCTCACGACGCTCGAGGAGTCGCTCGAGGTCCGCCTGGACTTTCTGTACACCCTGGCGCAGATCGGAGAGCCGGTGATCGCTCACCTGGATCGCCTCGCGCTGGGTGGCCTGATGGCCGGCCAGCCGGCTCACCGTCGTGCGGAGAACCTCTTCGCGCTCATGGTGCTGAGCGATCTCGAGTTCCAGGCGGTCGGCCTCGGCCACGAGTCCGGCGAAATCGGCGGCGGCCAGCACGAGGGCACCGTCTCGGCGCTCCTGTTCGAGCGCCTTGTACTGCTGAGCGCGCTTGGCCTGGCGCTCGAGCGAGCCGAGCTGGCGCTTGACCTCGTCCATCACGTCCTTCACACGAACCAGGTTTCCACGGGCGCCGTCGAGCTTTCCCTGCGTCTCGCTGCGCTGCTGCTTGTAGCGTGCGATGCCGGCCGCTTCCTCGATGAACACGCGACGCTCGTGAGGCTTGGCGGTCAGGACATGGTTGAGCTTGTCCTGGTCCATCACCGAATACGCACGCGGGTTGGCGCCGGTCCCGGCGAAGAGGTCGAGAATGTCGCGCAGCCGGGTCGGCTGCTTGTTGAGGAGGTACTCGCTCTCACCCGTCCGGTAGAGCCGCCGCGCCACGGCGATTTCGCTCCACGGCACGGCCAGAACGCCATCGTTGGAGAACCTCAGCTCGACTTCGGCCAGGCCGACGGGCTTGCGGGACGCCGAGCCGTAGAAGATGACGTCGTCCATGCGCTGGCCACGGAGTAACTTGGCGCTCTGTTCACCCAGTGCCCAGCGAACGGCGTCAGAGATGTTGCTCTTGCCGCAGCCGTTCGGGCCCACGATGCAGCTCACGCCGGGAAGGATCCTCAGCTCCGTGCGTTCGCCGAACGACTTGAATCCGTGCAGGGTTATAGAATCGAGGCGCATGAAAACCTTCTAGCACGGGCGGCTTCTGGGGGCCTACGAAAAAGCACCACGCCTGGGGGGCGCGGGCACCGATGACGCTAGATGTCGAGGCTGATCAAGTGCCTTTGAGGTAACAGCACTTCTTGTATTTCTTGCCGGACCCGCACGGGCACGGGTCGTTGCGGCCGACCTTGTCTCCGGTGGCCGTGCGCGGCGCTGGTCGGGGCGGTGCCGCCAAGGGGGCCGCGCGTGGCGCCTCGCCGCCGACCGAGGGCATCTCGCCCCGGCTCTCCTGGGTATCGGCCCGGGCGGTCAACGTCGGCATCGCCATCGGCGCCTCCCGGACGACCTGCACCTTGAAGAGCCGCTCCACCACCGCGGCCTTCACGCGCTCCGCCATGTCCTGAAAGAGGTCGAACGCTTCCTTCTTGTACTCGGTCAGCGGATCGCGCTGACCATAGCCGCGAAGGCCGATGCCCTCCTTGAGATGGTCGATCGACAGCAGATGGTCCTTCCACTGCGTGTCGATGACGATGAGCATCTCGTGGCGCTCGAGGGCCCGCATCAGCTCCTCGCCCAGCTCGCGCTCGCGGTCGACGTACCGGCTCTTCACCGCGTCCAGGACGAGCTCGTTCAGCCCGTCTCGTGAGGTGACTTCCTGGTAAGCGGACGCCGGAATGCGGACGTCGAACTGCTGGAAGAGCGCCTCGTTCAGGCCGGCCAGATCCCACTCCTCGGGGTGCACGGCGGGGCCGGCGAAGCTGTCGAGCGTGACCGGCGCCAGGTCCTCGATCCACTCGGCAATCGTGTCGGTCTGGTTGGCGCCGTCGAGAATCTGGCGCCGCATGCCGTAGACGATCTCGCGCTGCTTGTTCATCACGTCGTCGTACTCGAGAAGGTGCTTGCGGATCTCGAAGTTGTGGTTCTCGACGCGCTTCTGCGCGGTGGCGATGGCGCGGGTGACGAGCTTGTGCTCGATCGGCTCGCCTTCCTCCATGCCGAGGCGATCCATGATCCGCTGGATGCGCTGGGACCCGAAGATCCGGAGCAGATCGTCTTCGAGCGAGAGGTAGAAGCGTGACGAGCCGGGATCTCCCTGACGGCCGGAGCGGCCACGCAGCTGGTTGTCGATGCGCCGGGACTCGTGGCGCTCCGTGCCCACGATGTGGAGCCCGCCGGTCGCCACCACCTTCTCGTGCTCGGGCTCGGTGATGCGCCGGGACTCGACCAGCGCGGCCTGGCGTGCCTCGGCCGGCGCGGTGGCCGGATCGAGGCCCTTCTTTCGCAACAACTCCTTGGAGAGAAAATCGGGATTGCCGCCGAGCAGGATGTCCGTGCCTCGCCCCGCCATGTTGGTGGCGATGGTGACGGCGCTCTGGCGCCCGGCCTGAGCGACGATCTCGGCCTCGCGCTCGTGGTACTTGGCGTTGAGCACCTCATGGCGGACGCCGCGCTTCTTGAGGAGCGTGGATAGCCGCTCGGACTTTTCGATCGAGATCGTGCCGACGAGCACGGGCTGCCCGCGCCCGTGACGCTCGATGATGTCCTCGACGACCGCGTTGAATTTCTCGCGCTCGGTCTTGTAGACGACGTCGGGATTGTTCACGCGCGTGAGCGGCCGGTTGGTCGGGATAACGACGACGTCGAGCTTGTAGATCTTCGCGAACTCTTCGGCCTCGGTCTCGGCGGTGCCCGTCATGCCGGCCAGCTTGTCGTACATGCGGAAATAGTTCTGGAAGGTGATCGTGGCGAGCGTCTGGTTCTCCCGCTCGATGCGCACGGCTTCCTTGGCCTCGACCGCCTGGTGCAGACCGTCCGACCACCGGCGGCCCGGCATCATGCGGCCGGTGAACTCGTCGACGATGATGACCTGGCCGTCCTTGACGACGTAGTCGACGTCGCGCTTGTAGAGCGCGTGCGCGCGCAGGGCCTGCTGGATGTGATGGAGGACGTCGATGTTGTTCGGATCGTACAGGTTGTCGACGGTGAGGAGTCGCTCGCAGGAGGCGATACCGGCCTCGGTGAGCGCGACGGCCTTCGATTTCTCGTCGACGATGTAGTCGCCTTCCTTGGTCGCTTCGACCTCGGAGAGCTTGCCCTCGACGATCGTCGCCGCCCGCTTGAGCTTCGGAATGATGCGATCGATCTTGTAGTAGAGCTCGGTCGACTCCTCGGCCGGACCCGAGATGATCAGCGGCGTCCGCGCCTCATCGACGAGAATCGAGTCCACCTCGTCGACGATCGCGTAATGCAGCTCGCGTTGGACCAACTCCTCCCGGTAGAACCGCATGTTGTCGCGCAGGTAGTCGAACCCGAACTCGTTGTTGGTGCCGTACGTGATGTCGGCCCGGTACGCTTCCGGCCGGCTACACGGTCGGAGCGCCGTCATCCGGACGTCCGGCGTGACGAAGCGCGGATCGTAGAGGAACGAGGCCTCGTGCTGGATAACGCCCACGCTGAGCCCGAGCGCCTGGTACACGGGCCCCATCCACTGCGCGTCGCGCTTGGCCAGATAATCGTTGACGGTGACGATGTGGACGCCGCGCCCGGTCAGCGAGTTGAGATAGGCGGGGAGCGTCGCCACCAGCGTCTTGCCTTCGCCCGTCGCCATCTCGGCGATCTTGCCCTCGTGCAGCACCATGCCGCCGATGAGCTGGACGTCGAAGTGACGCATGCCGAGCGCGCGCCGGGCCGCCTCCCGGCAGACGGCGAACGCCTCGGCGAGGACGTCGTCGACGTCGGCGCCGTCCTCGAGACGCTTGCGGAACTCCGCGGTCTTCGCCTGGAGCGCCGCGTCGTCCAGTGTTTTGAGCTGAGGCTCGAGCGCGTTGATGGCCACGACGTTCGGTTGAAGCCGCTTGACGTCACGCTCGTGTTTCGTCCCGAAGACCTTACGGAGGAGGGTATTCAGCATGCGTTGACCATTATACAGGCCGGCGTTTTTGGTCCGGCTACTTGCCGGCGAGCAGCTCCCGGGCGTGGCGACGCGCGGTGTCGGTGAGCCGCTCGCCGCCCAACATGCGGGCGATTTCTTCCACCCGGGCGGCGCCAGACAGCACGGCGACCCCGGCCCGAGTCCGACCAGCGCGCACGGCCTTGGCCACCAGGAGATGATGACCAGCACGGGCGGCGATCGGCGCCAGATGGGTGACGCAGAGTACCTGGCGACCGCGGGCCGTCACCGCGAGCTTGTCGGCCACCGTTCCGGCGACGCGGGCGCCCACACCCGCGTCCACCTCGTCGAAGACCATCGTGGGGACGCGCTCGTAGTTCGCGAGTACGACTTCGACGGCCAGCATCGTCCGTGAGAGCTCCCCACCCGACGCGACGCGGGCGAGCGGTCTCGGATCCTCGCCTGGGTTCGCAGACAGCCGGAACTCGACACGATCGAGACCGCGTGCCTGGATCTGCTCGGCCGGCGCCGCCTCGACCACGATGTCGAAGCGGGCCCGCTCCACGCCGAGCTCGCGGAGCTCGCGCTGGACCCGCGGCCCGAGCCGCCCGGCCGCTTCGCGCCGCGTCTCGCTGACCGCCGATGCAGCCGCCCTGAGCTGGGTCAGGAGTTCCGCCGCGCGACGTTCCTTCGCGGCGACGATCTCGTCGTGACGTTGCCCACGGTCGAGCTCGGCGGCCGCAGCGTCTCGGAACTCGAGCATGGCGGCTTCGGTGTCGCCGTACTTGCGCTTGAGGCGCGCGATCGCGTCCAGCCGCTCGTCGATCGCTTCCAGGCGCCCCGGCTCGGCATCGATTCCCTCGCGGAGCTTGCGCACGGCCAGCAACGCCTCTTCGATCTGAGCGGCCGCCGCGTCGAGCGGCGTGGCGGCGTCGGCGAAGGCGCCGTCGAGCCGGCCCAGGTCACCCAGGACGCGGGCGGCCCGAGCCACCCGGCCGGCGGCCGCGTCGCGATCCTCGAGGAGTAGTTGCGTCACCTCGGCCAGGCCGCTGCTGAAGCGTTCGGCGTGCTGCCATCGCCGGCGCTCGGCACGCAGCTCCTCCTCCTCGCCGACCCTCAATCGTGCGGCGTCCAGCTCGGAGACCTGGAAGCGGAGGAGATCCTCACGCTGAGCCCGATCGCGATCGGCGCCGCGGAGCCGTTCGAGCTCTTCGGCGGCCGCGCGGTACTCGGCGTGGAGCGCCGCCATTCGCGCGACCGCGTCCTCGGCGTCGGCGAAGCGATCGAGCAGCTCGAGCTGGGCAAGGGGCTGGAGGAGACGCTGGTGTTCGTGCTGACCGTGGATCTCGGCGAGCTGCTCGCCGAGCCGCTCCAGCAGCCCCACGGTCACGGGCGAATCGTTCACGAAGGCGCGGTGACGGCCCGAGCGGGCCAGCTCACGCCGAATGACGAGAGCGCTCTCATCGGCCGGAATTCCCGCTTCTTCGAGGACCCGGCGAGCGCCTCCGCCGCGAGGCAGGTCGAACACCGCCTCGACGGTCGCCGTCTCGGCATCGCTCCGGATGACGTCGGTCTGACCGCGTCCGCCACTGACGAGCAGGATCGCGTCGATCACGATCGATTTCCCAGCGCCCGTCTCTCCCGTCAGCACGTTGAGGCCGGGCGCGAACGGCACCGTGACCGTCTCGATCACCGCGAAGTTCTTGATGCGGATCTCGCGAAGCATCGCGAGGATGCTAGGTCAACGACGGCGTCAGCCTCAAGCGGTATCTCGATTGAGACACCGAGCGGTGGGCTAGCGTTCCCCCCACTTGAGCTTCGTACGCAGGACGGAAAAGAAGTGCTTGTGCGGAAACCTGACGAGACGGATGCGGGCCGCCGCCCGCTGGGTCTCGACCACGTCGTCCTCACGAAGGCCGAAGCCCACCTGCCCGTCCACGGTGAGCATCACTTCCTGGTTCGCCCGCAACGTCAGCTCGATGCGCTGCGTCCCCGGCAGCACGATCGGCCGGTTGGTCAACGTGTGCGAACAGATCGGCGTGATGACCACGGCGTCCATCGTCGGGAACAGGATCGGACCGCCCGCTGACAGCGAGTACGCCGTCGACCCGGTCGGCGTGGAGATGATCAGCCCGTCGGCCCGATAGGCCGTCGCAGCCTGGCCGTCCACCGCGACCGTGAAGTCGATGATGCGACTCATCGCGGACTTCATGATGACCAGGTCGTTGAGGGCCAGGAAGTCGGCGACCACGGCCCCGTCACGGCGCACCCGGGCGGCCAGCATCATTCGCTCGTCCACCACCATCCGGCCGTCGAGGAACGCTTCGAGTGCGGGCAGCATCTCGTCGAGCGTCGTGGCCGTGAGGAAGCCGAGGCCGCCCAGGTTCACGCCCAGGAGCGGGGTGCCGAGATCGCCGACGGAGCGTGAGACCGAGAGCAGCGTGCCGTCCCCACCGAGGACGATGACGAGGTCGACCTGTCCGGGAAGATCGACGCGCCCGACTACGGTGACCGGCGCGTGGGGGACGAGCCCAGCCGTCTCCTTGTCGAGCACGACGGAGCGGCCGCGCTCTTCGAGCCACGCAATCAACCGCTCGACGACATCACGCGCCTGGCTGGCGTCGGGCTTGGCGACGATCCCGACTCGATTCATGACCGGACGCCTCGTTAGGCCAAGGCCTCCACGGCCCGCGAGATGAGCGTCTCGACGTTGGCGGCGGTCTTGCCGTGAGAGGACACGTGCAGGAAGAACTCGCGGTTGCCCTTGGGGCCGCGCAGTGGCGACGCCGAGACTCCGAAGATGTGCCACCCACGCAGCACGACGTAGCGGGCGAGCCGGGCCACGACCTGCCGGTGGAGCGCGGGCTCACGGACCACGCCGCCTTTGCCGACGAGGTCCTTACCTACCTCGAACTGTGGCTTGATGAGCGCGACCGCTTCACCACGCGGCGCGAGGACGTTGAAGACGGCGGGCAGCACCTTTTCCAGCGAGATGAACGAGACGTCGACGACGGCCAGGGTCGGCTGGTCACCGAAGATGCGCGGGTCGAGCGTGCGCGCGTTCGTCTGCTCCATGACGACGACGCGCGGATCGCGGCGCAGGCGGGCATCGAGTTGTCCGGTGCCCACGTCGACCGCATACACGCGCGAGGCGCCACGCTGGAGAAGACAGTCGGTGAAACCGCCGGTGGATGCGCCGACGTCGATGCACATCTTGCCGACGACGTTGATGTTGAAGTGGTCGAGGGCGTGCGTCAGCTTCTCACCGCCGCGACTCACATAGGGCGACCGCCCCCGCAACTCGACTTCGGCTTCGGGGGAGATGAGGGCGCCGGCTTTGTCGACTCGCTCACCGTCCACGAACACGTCGCCGGCCATGATCAATTTCGTGGCCTTCTCTCGACTGTCCACCAATCCGCGCTCGACAATCATCCGATCGATCCTGATGCGGGTGGCCATAGGACCTTAATTATAGGCGACTTGGGCGGTGGAGGCGCAGAACAAAGAGGAGGCCCATGCCGCCTAGGAAGCCCCCGATATGGGCAAACCAGGCCACACCCCCCGCCTCGTGACCAGCCGCCACGCTGAAGGTCAGGAGGCCGTTCAGGAACTGGACGACGACCCAGAACCCGAGGACGAAGACGGCCGGGATGTACACGAACCGAATGAAGAACCCGATCATGATGAGCGTCAGGATCCGTGCGTACGGGAACTGCAGCAGGTAGGCGCCGAGGACTCCCGAGATGGCGCCGCTGGCGCCGATCATCGGGATGCTCGAGGAAGGGCTCACCACCGCCTGGCCAACCGCGGCGACGATTCCCGACAGCACGTAGAACACGAGGAAGCGGCCGTGGCCCAGAGCATCCTCGACGTTGTCGCCGAAGATCCACAGATAGAGCATGTTGCCGGCGACGTGAAACAGCCCGCCGTGGAGGAACATCGACGTGAGCACCGTGACCGCGGGGTGCGGAAACGTGTCCGGAATGCTGCACGCTCCGGTCAGGCGGCACGGAATCGCGCCGAACTCGAAGACGAACTGTTCGGCGGCCTGCGTCGCGCCGGGCTCCCCGCTGCCACCGAGGGAGAGCTGATAGAGGAAGACGAGCACATTCAGGACGATGATGCCGATGGTGACGAACGGGAGGCTCGAGCTCGGGATGTCGTCCTTGAGCGGGATCATTCGCGCGGCAGCAGGATGACGCTCGTCGGCCGCACGAGATAGCGTCGGGCCACAGCGGTCACGTCCGCGGCGGTGACGGCGGCCAGGGCGCGCGCGTACCGGTCGGGGAAGTCCCAACCGACGCCAGCCTGCTCGTAGAACGCCAGGTACCAGGCGTGGCGCGCGTTCGTCCGGCGATCCATGGCGAGCACGCCGAGCTGATACGCCCGCGCGCGGGCGACCTCGTCGTCCGTGGCGCCTTCCGTGCGGATCCGCTCGAGCTGCTGGATGACACCAGCTTCCGCCGCCGCCGCGCTGGCACGGACCGTTCCCAGATACGCCACGATCGGCGCCGGCCCGATACGCGCCGGATTCATGACCCCCAGCGAGTACGCGAGGCCCTGCACGTCGCGGAGCTCGGTGAAGAAGCGCCCGGACATGCCGCCGCCGAGAAGCGCGCTCATCACCTTCACCGCCGCATAGTCCGCGTCGCCCACGCCCGGCCCCAGGTAACCGACGAGCACCTGGGCCTGCTGAGCGGCCCGCTCCATCACACGGCGCTGGGCCGACGGAACAGGAGCCACCGCCGGATCGGTCGACGGCGTTCCGCCGCCGGGCAGCTTGGCGAAGAGCCGCTCGGCCGCGCGCCGGACACGATCGTGCTCGACGCGCCCGCTCACGGCGAGCACGAGCCGGTCGGCCCGATAGAGCGCGTGATAGTGCGCCAGAAGCTCCTCACGTGTGAGCCGTTCGACGACGGCACGATGTCCGAGGTTGGGCAGCGCGTAGGGATGTGGCCCATACAAGTCGGTCAGCAGCGTATCGAACGCGAGCGGAAATGGATTGTCGCCGCGCGTCTGGATCTGGCTGAGAATCAGTCGCCGCTCACGGTCGACCTCGGCGGCGGGCAAGGTCGGCGTGAGCGCGACCTCGGCCACCAGCCCCAGCAGGGCCTCCCAGTTCCGTGCGAGCGCCCGGGCGCTGATCTCGGCGAAGTCGATATCACCCGATGCGTCGATGTTACCGCCCAGGCGCTCGGCCGCGTCGGCGAGACGGGTTCCCGTGAAGTGCGCGGTGCCCCGGACCGTCGTGCGCTGGAGGAAGTTCGTGATCCCGGCCGTCTCCGGTGTCTCGAAGCGCGATCCTGCACGGGACTGGAGCGACACGGCCACGACGCCCGCCGACGAATCTTCGCGCACGAGGAGCCGCAGCCCGTTGGGCAGCGTGTAGCGGCTGACGTTGCCCGTCTGCGCGGACGTCGCCTCGGTGAGCACGAGAACGAGCAGGCCAACCACGAGCAGCGGAAATCTCATCGGGTCCGGCTCGGGACCAGCGTGACCTTGACGTACCGCTCGGGATCGAAGTAACGCCGCGCCGCCGCGTGCATCTGCTCGATGGTCACGGAGCGGAGGCGATCGAGGTAGAGCAGCTCGTCTTCGAGTCGCCACACGGTCTCGGCCCGGCCCAGCGTGAAGGCTCGTCCCTCCGCCGTCTCCATCTGGAACTCGCGGCCGGCCTCGGCCGCCGTGACCGAGCGCTCGCGCTCCGCTTCCGTCACACCACCGTCACGCACGCGCTGGATCTCGGCCAGGATCTCGCGCTCGGCGCGGGCGAGATTGTCGGTCTCCAGCTGGGCGGTCACGGTCAGCACACCCGCCGCCTCCATCGCGGTGTACCCCGCCGAAATCGAGTTGACGAGACCGAGGCGCTCGCGCAGCGCCTCGGTCAGCCGCGATGCGCGTCTCTGACCGAGGATCGCCACCACGAGGTCCAGCGCTGGAGTGTCGGCGTGGTCGAGCTTCGGCGCCATCCAGGCCATCGTCAGATACGCCTGCGTCCCGGGTCGCGGCAGCGCCACGGCGCGCGGTTTGAGATCGGCGATGGGTGGCGCGGGCAAGCGTGCGGTGCCGCCGCGCGGAAGGCGGCTGAAGGCGCGCGTGGCGACGTCCCGGATCTGGTCGGGGTTCACGGCGCCCACCACGACGAGCGTGAAATTTTCAGGGCTGTAGAGACGCCGGTAGAACCGGACCAGTTGCTCGCGCGTGAGCGCGCGGATGAGCTCGGGCGTTCCGATGACCGGGCGACCGTACGGATGACCGTCGAACACGCTCTCGTACGTTTTCTTGAACAGGAACCGCATCGGACTGTCCTCGCCCAGCCGGATCTCCTCGAGCACCACGCGCTTCTCTGCCTCGAGCAGCGGTTCGTCCAAGCTCGCGTTCACGCCGATGTCAGCGAGAATCTCGACGCCGGCCACGGCTCGGCTCGCGGGCAACACCATGTGGTAGTACGTGAAGTCGAGCGAGGTGCCGGCATTCATCCGGCCTCCGGTCCCCTCCACCTCTCGATCGATGAGGCGTCCGGGCCGGGTCGGCGTGCCTTTGAAGAGCATGTGCTCGAGATAGTGGGCGAGGCCGAGCTCGTTCGCCACCTCGTCGCGTCCGCCCGCCTTCACCCACAGTTGAACGGCGACAACGTCGCTCGTCCGATGCTCTTCGATGATGACGCGAACGCCGTTGAACAGGACGTGACGAATCGGGGCCGAGGTCGGAGGAGCAACGAGCGCCGTGCGCTTCGTGGAACACGCGCTCGCCACCAACGTCAGAAGCGTGACGAGCAACGCGACCGCGATGCGCGTCGAGGCGGCCATGGGCGCCTCAAGGTATCACAGCAGGCAGGCAGAATGCCGGACCCGGCTCACTCGAACGCTCGGGCACAACGCCGAGTCCGTGTGGTGGTCACGCGACGTAAGTATCTACTTTTGTGTGCGGTTTAACTCATTTCCGGGCGTGGCACCTCACTTGCTCTACTCCCCTCTCGAGACGGTCACCCAATAGAACGTCGAGGGTGCGGTGAACGGTAGGGAGGTGGGATCGAACGGTCTCGATGGGGATCGCAGCGATCTCGGTGCAACAACCACTTACACGAGGAAGGAAAACGCGATGAAGAAGCTGATGGCGGCGGCAACGGTCGTGAGCGTAGCGTTCTTCTCCGCCTTCGTGCCCATGGCCGACGCGCAGTCTGCGTGCCCGCCCGAGGTGACGAAGGCGAAGGAGATGCTGGCCCAGAAGAGCGTGGCGAAGGGGCAGGACATCCAGGCGCCGCGCACGCTGGCTGGCGCGCGTCAGGAGGTCCAGGCGCCGCGTGGTCAGGAAGTGCAAGCTCCGCGTGGCCAGGAAGTTCAGGCTCCGCGTGGTCAAGAGGTCCAGGCTCCGCGGACCACGACGCAGCAGGCTCCGCGCGGTCAAGAAGTCCAGGCTCCGCGGTCGCTCGCGGGTGCTCGCCAGGAAGTCCAGGCTCCGCGTGGTCAGGAAGTCCAGGCTCCGCGCGGTCAGGAAGTTCAGGCTCCGCGCGGTCAGGAAGTCCAGGCTCCGCGCGGTCAGGAAGTTCAGGCTCCGCGTGGTCAAGAGGTCCAGGCTCCGCGGACCACGACGCAGCAGGCTCCGCGCGGTCAAGAAGTCCAGGCTCCGCGTGGTCAGGAAGTCCAGGCTCCGCGCGGTCAGGAAGTCCAGGCTCCGCGGACGATGGCCGGTGCGAAGCAGCCTGCTGGCATGAGCAAGGCCTCTTCGTTGGTGAGCGAGGCCGAGGCCGCGTGCAAGGCGGGTGATATGAAGACGGCCAAGGCGAAGGCGGAGGCCGCGATCTCCGCGATGAAGTAACACCGGAGCGCAACGCTCCGATCGAGGCACCAGAAAGGCTCCGGGGTGTTCCCCGGAGCCTTTCGCTTTTCGGGCATGATCGACCGTACGAGCTAGAATGCACTCATGAAACGCTCGATGGTCGTGCTCGGGCTCGTCGTTCTCGTTGTCCTCGCCGCGTCCCCGAGAACCGCACGAGCGCAGAGCCTTCAGGAAGTCCTGTTGCGCGCCAAGCCGGCCGTCGCGCTCGTCGTCTCGGAAGTTGCTGCCCGCGTCACGGTGAATTGCGGCGGCGTGGTCACGACCGTCGAGCCCGCTCCGCTCCGGGAGACCGGGACCGGATGGTTCGTCAGCCCGATCGGCTGGCTCGTGACGAACGCCCACGTCGTCTCCCCTGCTCAGCGCCCCCCGGACTGGCTCAACGCCGAGATGGCGAAGAGCGCGACGCGCCCCGGCTGTCGGGCGACCGACGTCAAGCTGGAGCCGTCGATCTCCGTCGTGCTCTCGAACGGCATCCGCATGCCGGCGACGATCGCGAAGTACAGCCCGCCCATCGCCGGTGAGGGCATGTCGGGGCGCGACCTCGCGCTGCTGCGCCTCGAGGCCGCCGATCTGCCGGCGCTGACGCTCGGCGACTCCGGCGCGCTCCAGATCGGTGACCCCGTGCACATCATCGGCTTTCCGGGCGTGGTCCTCACCCACGAGCTCCTGAATGCGTCGGCCAAAGTGGAGGCCTCGGTCACCAACGGTGCCGTCTCGGGCTTCAAGCAGGACAAATCCGGCCAGCCCGTGATCCAGACCGACGCGTCGGCCGCCGGCGGCGATAGCGGTGGCCCGACGATCGACGATCGTGGCCGCGTGGTCGGCGTGCTCACGTTCATCACGCAGAGTGGTACCGATCAGGGCTCGATCGTGCAGGGCTTCAACTTCGTCATTCCGGCGCAGGCGGTGAAGGACTTTCTCGCGGGCACGGAGGTGAAGCTCGGCGAGCCCAGTCGCTTCAATCATGCGTGGCAGGCCGGCCTCAGCGACTTTTTCGCCGGCAACCACTCCCGCGCCGCCAGCGCCCTCGCCGAAGCCAACCGCCTGATGCCGGAGCTGCCGGACGTCATGCGCGTCACTCGCGAGAACGACGAGAAGGTCAACCATCCACCACCCCGACCCTTCCCGTGGACCCTCGTCGCCGCCAGTGTGACCCTGGTCGGTCTCGGCGCCTACGCGGCGATGTTCGTGCTGCGCTGGCGGCGCAACCGCTTCCGGATCAAGCCGAGCGAGCTCGTGCGCATGATCGACAGCGCGGAGCCGCCGGTGATCCTCGACGTGCGGGACGCCAAGACCTACGAGCGCAGCCCGGTGCGGATCCCGAATTCGCACCACGTCACGCCGCAATCGCTCGAGGCCACCCGCCCGGATCTCGACATCGCGCCTGACCGGACGCTCGTCGCCTACTGCACCTGACCGGACGAGGCGACCAGCGCCCGGGTGGCGCTGCTGCTGAGGAAGCAGGGATACCGCGACGTGCGCATTCTCAAGGGCGGCCTGGGAAGCTGGGCGAACGCCGGCTTGCCGCTGGAGTCGAAAGCTTAACGCTAGGCGCCCCGTCGTCCTCCGGCCATGAAGTGGAAATGAACGTGATACACGTGCTGGCCGCCCTCCGGCCCGCAGTTGACGCTGACCCGATATCCTCGCTCGCCGAAGCCCTTGGCCGCGCCGATCGTGCGCGCGGCGAGCAGGCAACGGCCGATGACCTCGGCGTCGCCCGTCTCCATCGTCAGGATGGACGCGATGTGGCGCTTGGGAACGATGAGCAGATGGATCGCCGCCTTCGGATAGATGTCCTTGAAGGCGAGCACGTGATCGTCCTCGTACTCGATCTCGGCGTCACTCCGGCGGGCGACGATGCGGCAGAAGAGGCAGTCGGCGCCGGCCGTCGTCATCGGTCCTGTATAATACGCCGTCGAATCACGCGAGAAGGAGACAAGCCGCGCATGGGGACGTGCCCGAAGTGCAAGCTCCGTATCCGGAAGAACGGTAACCACGTGAAGCTCGGGACCGTCTGGTACCACAAGAGCTGTCCGGTCACGCGCGCCGCCAAATCGAAGAAGCCCTGAGCGTGCACGTCGGCTTCGTCGGCAATCCCCTGGAGCCTCTACCCACCAGGCCGTAGCCGAACGGCTACGGCTCACGCTCTGCTGGCGCTCTCCGGTCAGTTCGGGCTCAAGGACCACAGTGCGATGCGCTGGCGGCCGCCTGCGTCCGCACCGACATCAGCGCACCACCACGTCGCTGAATACTTCGCGTATCCGGAGCGCGGGAGCACCTCGTCGGCCACGAGCACCAGGCCCCACAGCATGATGACCAACGCGATGACGTGCGCCGCTCCGAGCCGGCCTTTCCAGGCGAAGACCGCGGCCCACAGGCCCGTCGTGAACAGCGCGACGACGGCCGTGAGGTAGAAGAAGAGTCGAGGACCACACGCGCGCCCGTATGGCCACTGCATGAGCGCGATGCCGAGGCACACGCCGAGGATCGCGCGCGCCCAGATGCCGACGGCGCGCGACGACCGCATCGTTCGCATCGCGGCGGGGCGGCGGAGCACCTGTCCAGATGTGCCGACTGCTCCAACGGTTCCTACGGTTCCAACCACGCCGACGGTTCCAGTCGGATAGCTGATGGCGCGCTCGACGCTGCTCACGACCGCTTGGGGTGCGGCCGCTGGAGCGCTGGTTCTCCGCAGGGGCGCCGGTGTGGCTCGTCGAAGCTTCCTGAGAAGCTGATCGACGATGAGACGGTCCTTGTCGTGAGCGGTGCTCTCTTTTTCCGATGGCCTCACGTCGGCACCTCCACTCCTCAGGGCAAGGTCGAGCGACCGAAGCGTCGGGTGGGGGGAATAGCAACGTGGATGCCAGACAGCCCCGAGAGGCCATATCCTCGACTTAGGAAGCGGTGACAAACGGTGGCAGCCCCACGGCGTGTCATTCGGTCCCAGGCGTGCCTGATCGCGAGTGGCTTCTCGACGCTGGCGTGACGCTGAAATGTCTCGCAGAACGCACGCCCACGGCGCCCGACCGACCGGCGCTGGCGCGCTGTGGAATGACGTGCGCGAGAATTCGCGCGAGCTCTTTAATGTGCTCGGCGATGTCTCCCCTCGCCTGAGCGGTCGAGGTCAGGCTCGTTCTGGCGACCGACGTGGCGCCGACTGCCCGTCGCCGAACGCGAACACGTTGTCCTGCCGGCCGCACACACGGCACGTTCCGTGGTCGACCATGATGCTGATGGTGGCGGCGATGACCTGCAGCTGCTGCGTCACATCGTCCGGCGTGACACCGTCATCATGGGCAAGACAGCGAGCACAGACCCGACCGGCATCTGCAAGGACGAGGGCGACGTGCTGGAGGGTCGTCTTCTCGGATGGCTTTGCGTCGTCTTCGCGCCTCTGGCGCGATGCCTCGGATTCGGCTCTGGCGACCGCCGCCGCATCACGGTGTTGGCGGGCCTCCTTGCGGAGCGCGGTGGTCGCCTCGACGAGGGCCTTCGCCTCGGCGCGCACGTTCTGAGCGTCCAGACCGGCCGCCACGACACACGCGATCAAGTGCTCTCGCATAGAGTCGGTCAGGTCGAGGCGACACGTCGGGCACAGCGTACTGAGCGCACGCGAGATGTGTCCCGCGAGTTCAACGCTCCTGAACGAGCGTCTGCAACGTGCGCAGCTCGCGACCGGATGCTCCCAGCAGGCGCGGAAAATGAGCGCTCGTTCACGCAGCGTCAGCATCGAAAAATATGAACGGAGTCGGCGGCGGCGGCGGCAACACGCCTTTCCGCCCGAAAACTACGACTGCCGCGGCGCCGCGCGACCGGGTGGCGAGCTGGGGCTGGGCGGCAAGCTGAAAGACTTGATGGCCGTGCCGAAGATGCTGACCGAGTCGGTCGGAGGGTCGCGGGCATAAGCGCCGAGGGGCCGGGATCGACTTCCCGGCCCTCCTGCTTCGTAGGAGGCCCGCTAGCCACGTCCTCGCTTCGAGGCATCACCCGGCACCCCACGTACCGGGCGCCGGGGTTGACGAGCGCTTCGAGTTCGTGGTCCGCTCGTCCAGCGCCTGCTTCGGGCCGTCTCGGGCCTCAGAGCTCGCGTTTTACGCGGAGTTTTTGATTGGTGGAGGGTAAGGGATTCGAACCCTCGACCTCGGCGTTGCGAACGCCGCGCTCTCCCAACTGAGCTAACCCCCCGAACGGTTGAACGCCGACATTCTACACGGATTACTTCGCCTCGCCACCCTTGGCGTTGAAGAGATGCCCGAGGATGTCCATCGGGAGCGGGAAAAACGTCGTCGTGTTCCGCTCGGAGGCGATCTCCCGCATCGTCTGCAGATAGCGGAGCTGCACGGCTACTGGGAAGCGCGTCAGCACCTCGGCCGCCTCCCCCAGCTTGGCCGCCGCCTGGAACTCGCCCTCGGCGTTGATCACCTTCGCCCGCCGCTCGCGCTCGGCCTCGGCCTGCTTGGCCATCGCCCGCTGCATGTCCTGGGGCAGGTCGATCTGCTTCACCTCTACCGTCGCCACCTTGATTCCCCACGGCTCGGTGTGCTCGTCGATGATCCGCTGGAGCTGCTGATTGATCTTGTCGCGCGCGGAGAGGAGATCGTCCAGCTCGACCTGGCCGAGGACGCTGCGGAGCGTCGTCTGGGCGATCTGGGACGTCGCGTAGAGATAGTCCTGCACCGCGACGATCGCCTTCTCGGGATCGATGACGCGAAAGTAGATAACGGCGCTCACCTTCAGCGAGACGTTGTCGCGCGTGATGACGTCCTGGGGCGGCACGTCCAGAGCCACCGTCTGCATACTGACCTTCACCATCTTGTCGATCAGCGGCACCAGCAACACGAGGCCGGGACCGTTGCCCTGCCCGCCCGGATTGAGGATGGCCTTGGTCGAGCGGCCCAGACGGAAGATCACGGCGCGCTCGTACTCGCGGAGAATGCGGGCGAACGAGCCGACGAAGAAGACGACCACTGCGACGAGGACGAGCAATAACAGTGAATCCAACGTGATCATGGTGCCCCCCCAGCCCCGCTGGCCTTCACGACCTTCAGCGTGAGCCCCTGAACGTCCACGACGCGCACGACCGCGCCGTCCTCCACCGAGCCGCCCTCGGCCACCGCGCGCCAGATCTCGCCGTGCACCGCCACCTGCCCTTCGGGCGCGAGCGGCCCCCGAGCCACCGCGGTTTCCCCGACGAGGCCGGACACGCCGAGCAGCGGGCGGCGCGCGAACGCGCGCACGCCGGCCGTGATGACGAAGAGGAAGAGCCCGGCCGTCGTGCCGACCGTCGCGATGATGACTCCCCACGAGATGCGCAGCCCGCTCGCCTCCGGGGCGTCGAAGAGCATGAGCGACCCGAGCCCCATGGCCACGACGCCTCCGATGGCCAGCACGCCGTGGCTGACAAACTTGATCTCCGCGATCAACAGGACGAGCCCGAGGAGGATCAACAGCAGCCCCGCGTAATTGATGGGCAGGCTCTGGAAGGCGAAGAACGCCAGGATGATCGAGATGGCGCCGATGACGCCGGGAAAGATGGCGCCAGGATTGTAGAGCTCCGCCAGCAAGCCGATCGTCCCGAGCATCATGAGGATGTAGGCGACGTTGGGATCGGTGATGACGTTGAGGACACGATCGCGGAAGCCGACCTCGATCGGCTTGACCGGCGCGCCCCGCGTGGCCAGCGTGCGCGGGCCCTTGATCGTCTTCACCGTCCGGCCGTCGATCTTGTCCAGCAGCTCCGGCACCGAGGCGGCGATCAGGTCGACGACCTTGAGCTGGACGGCTTCCCGCTCGGTGATCGAGACCGACTGGCGCACGGCCTTCTCCGCCCAGTCCGCGTTGCGGCCACGCTCGAGCGCGACGGTGCGGATGAAGGCGGCCGCGTCGTTCTCGATCTTCTTCATGCTCTCCTTGTCCACGCCGCCGGAGAGCGCCACCGGATGGGCGGCGCCGATGTTGGTGGCCGGCGCCATGGCCGCGACGTGAGCGGCCATCGTGATGAAGACCCCGGCGGACGCGGCGCGCGCGCCGGTGGGTGCGACGTAGACGATCACCGGCAGCTCGGCGTTGAGCATCCGCTGCACGATCCCGCGCATCGAGCGCTCGAGCCCACCGGGCGTGTCGAGCTCGATGATGAGCGCCTGGCTGCGCTGGGCCTGGGCCCGATCGATGGCCAGCTCGACCAGCCGCATGGTGACGGGATTGATCACCCCGTCGATGTGGATGAGCGACACGGGCGTGGGCTCGGCCGCCACCGGAGCGGCCGCGATCAGCGAGAGGACGAGACCGGCGAGTGCGCCGGCCACGCGCCTCATCGCCGGAGGGCCATCACGCTGACCAGCTCGAACATGAGGTTGGCGGCCATCAGCGCCGTCACCTGCCCCGGGCCGTCCCACTGGGGCGCCACCTCCACCACGTCGGCGCCGATGATGTTGAGCTCGGCCAGCGCGCGCACGAGCACGAGCGCCTCGTAGGACGTCAGCCCGCCGACCTCGGGTGTTCCGGTGCCCGGCGCGAACGCGGGATCGACGGCGTCGATGTCGAACGAGCAGTAGACGGGGCCGCCGCCGAGGCGACGGAAGCGTTCGGCCACCCACGCCGTTCCCTGCTCCTTCACGGCCTCGATGCGGACGACTTCGATGCCGTGCTGATCGTGAAAGGCGAAGTCCTCGGGGCCGTAGAGCGGCCCGCGGATGCCGACCTGGATCATCCGCCTCGGATCAATCAGTCCTTCTTCGACCCCGCGGCGGAACGGCGTGCCGTGGAAGAACTTGCTCCCGAAGTATTCGTCCCACGTGTCGGGGTGGGCGTCGAAGTGGACGATGCCGAGCGGGCCGTGGCGGCGCGCGACCGAGCGGAGAATCGGCAGCGTCACCGAGTGATCACCACCGACGCAGAGGGGCATCGCGCCGGCGGCGACGACCTCGTCCATCTTGGCCGTGATGGCCTCGAACGTCCGCTCGATCGAGATCGGCACGACGTCGATGTCACCGCAATCCGCCACGCGGAGCCGCTGGAAGGGATGGACCTTGAGGACGGGGTTCCACGTCCGGATCAGCGACGACTGCTCGCGGACGGCGCGAGGGCCGAAGCGGGCGCCCGGCCGATACGACGTGCCGCCGTCGTACGGCACGCCGATGAGCGCCACGTCGAGCCCCGCCGGCGAGCTCGCCGCGGGCAACAGCATGAAGGTCGCGATCTGGCCGAAGCGTGGTGACAGGAACGGATTCCGCGGCTCGAGCTGCATCTAGAGCGCGGAGGAGAGCCCGGCCACCGCCGTGGCCAGCCGGTCGATGTCCTCCGGGGAGTTGAACACGGAGAAGCTGGCGCGTGAGGTGCCCGTGACGCCCAGGCAGCGCATCAGGGGCTGGGCGCAATGGTGCCCCGCTCGCACGGCGATGCCTTCGGCGTCGAGCAGCGCGGCGACGTCGTGAGGATGGAGCCCGGCCACGCTGAAGGCCACCACGGCGCCGCGCGGCTCGGGCCGCCGCGGCCCGTAGACGGTGACGCCAGGCACCGCGGACAGCGCGTCGACACACCGGGTCGCCAGCTCGCGGCCGTGCTCCTGAATCCGCTCCATGCCAAGCTTTTCGAGGTACTCGATGGCCGCGGTCAGCCCGACCGCCTCCGCGATGGGAGGTGTGCCCGGCTCGAACCGCCACGGGAGATCGTTCCACTGAGCGCGGTCGATCCAGACCTCCTTGATCATCTCGCCGCCCCCGCGCGTCGGCTCGAGCCGCTCGAGGACCTCGCGATGGCCCCAGAGCACACCGATCCCCGTGGGACCGAGGATCTTGTGGGCCGAGAAGACGTAGAAGTCGCAGTCGAGCGCCGGCATGTCGAGCGGCATGTGCGGAGCCGCCTGAGCGCCGTCGACCACCGTCAACGCGCCGGCGGCGCGAGCCAGCCGGGAGATCTCTGCGACGGGCGTGATCGTTCCGAGCACGTTCGAGACGTGAGTGAAGGCGACCACGCGCGTCCGCTCGCCCAGCAGCCGCCGGAACGCGGCGAGGTCGAGCAGGCCGTCGCCGGTGACCGGAATCGCCCGCACCGTCGCTCCGGCCAGGCGGGCGGCCATCTGCCACGGAATCACGTTGGAGTGGTGCTCCATCTCGGTGATGAGGATCTCGTCGCCCCGCCGCAGCGTGTGAGCGAGGGCGTCGGCGATGAGATTCAGGCCGTCGGTGGTCCCGCGCGTGAAGACGACTTCCTCACGGGCGGTGGCCCCGATGAAGCGCTGGACGCGATCGCGCGCGATCTCGTAGAGCTCGGTCGCTTCCTCGCCGAGCGTGTGGATGGAGCGATGCACGTTGGCGTGGCTGCGCTCGTAGTAGCGCGTCATCGCTTCGAGCACGGACCGCGGCTTCTGGCTGGACGCGGCCGAGTCCAGGTACAGCAGCGGCCGGCCGTTGACGATCCGCTCGAGGATCGGGAAATCCGGGCGCGTGATCTCGTCCAGTCTCACGAGGTCCCTCCGAGCGCGGCGCCGAGCACGGTGAGCGGCAGCGTGACGCAGCGCATGCGGGTCGGCCGGATGTCGGCGTGCAGGACGTCGAGCACGTCGGCCACGCCGAGCGCCGTGGCCTCGGCGCGCCGGCGACCTTCCACCAGCTCGGCCACGACGTCGGCGGACGCGGTGCAGATGGCGCACGAGTCTCCGACGAATCGCGCCGCGGTGATCCGGCCGTCGCCGAGCTGCAGCATCATGCGGACGCGATCTCCACAGAGCGGGTTGACGTCTTCGGCGACCGCCGTCGCGCCGGGCAGGTCGCCCCGGCGCTGGGGATTCCGCCAGCGGGCGCGGATCACGTCGCTATAGAGCGCGGGCCTCACCGTCGCCCTTATTTCGGTCATTTCACCGCTCACCTCGCCGCGCTCGTCATCTTCCGAACCATTTCACCGCTCGCCTCGCTGCCCGAGCGCAGCTCACCTCGCACGGCCACGGCAACTCGGGCGCGGCTCGGCTCGCACATCCCGGTCATTTCACCGCTCACCTCGCCGCGCTCGTCATCTTCCGAACCATTTCACCGCTCGCCTCGCTGCCCGAGCGCAGCTCACCTCGCACGGCCACGGCAACTCGGGCGCGGCTCGGCTCGCACATCATTCGAGCTCTCCGCGCGCGGCGCTGGCCTTGTACGGCGGGAAGCGCGACGCCGAGTCACGCGAGAGCAAACCGCCGTGACCGAGATCGGCGACCTCGCGGTTGCCGACGCGCTCGCCCGTCAGGATCCGCGGGAACACGAGGTCGAACGTCGTCGCCTGAGAGAACATGCCGCAGGTCGGCATGCCGAGGACCGACAGGCCGTCCCAGCGCGCGACCCACAGCAGGCTGCCGGGATGGGCCGGCGCGCCGTGACGCTCCATCCGCGCTCCGAGGAGCTCCAATCCGCCGAACACGGGATCGAGAGGATCGAGCGCGCTGGCGCCCGCGACGATGAGCACGTCGGCGCCGCCTCGACGCAGCGCCTCGAGCTCCTCGGCGACGGATCGCGAGCTGGCGCCGGCGTACCGCACCGGCAGCAGACGACTCCCGAACCAGTCGATCTTCTGGCCGAGCGCCGCCTCGAAGCGCGCGCGCTGCTTGGGCTCGAGCTTCTCACGCGCGACGGCACCGATGGTCAGCGTCCGGAACGCGCGGACGGCGAGGACGCCGCCGGCGGCGCGTGCCGCCTTCTCGACGGTCGCCATGGTCTGCTCGGCGATGACCAGCGGCGTCACCTTGGCCTTGGCCACGGTCTCGCCGGGCTCGACGGGTTGGCCATGGAAGAGCGTGAAGACCGCGATGCCTTCGTGAGCATTGATCTCGGCCAGCGCCGATGCTGCGATCGCGAGCAGGCCGCGCCGGGTCGACGCCAGCGTCCACTGCCCGCCCGTGTAGGCCTTCACCTCGACGCCGTCGCCCACCACGGCACGCGCCAGGCGTGCTCCAGCGTCTTCCTCGTGGAGATCGCCCGGCTCGATGGCCAGCACGTGCAGCTCGTCCCACGGCGCCGCCAGCACGCTCCGCGCGGTCGCCTCGTCGAGCTGGGCGCCCTTGCCGCCCACGACCTTGCCCTCGGCGTCGCGCACGTCGTAGCAGAGCACGGTGCCGGTGAGCCCTTCGACCGTGGCATCCGCACGCCGTTGGGCCAGGGCCTTCATCGCGCCTTCACCTTGGCGGAGAGCGGCTGACCGGTCCCGCCGGCTCGCGCGGCCTGGATCTCGGCCAGGATGGCGAGCGCGATCTCCGGCGCGCTGCGAGCGCCGAGATCGAGCCCGATGGGCACGCGCACGCGCTTGAGCTGGGCGTCACCCACGCCTTCGTCGGCGAGGAACTTGAGGATGGTGGCGCCGCGGCGCGCCGAGCCGAGCATGCCGATGTAGCCGATGTCGGTTCCCAGGGCGTGGCGCAGCACCGGGAGGTCGTACTTGTAGTCGTGAGCGACGAGGACGAGCGCGGCCGACGGCGTCAGCGCGTACTCGCGAATCATCTCCGACGGGATGCCGATGCGGAGCTCGTCGACGTCGGCGAAGCGCTCGCGAGTGGCGAAGCGCGGCCGCCCGTCCATGACCACCGTGTGGTAGCCGAGCGTCCGCGCCAGCGTCGTGAGCGGCATCGCGACGTGACTGGCGCCCACGACGAGGAGCAGTGCGGGCGGCGCGATGACCTCCAGGAACGCGCGCACGCCCTCGAGCACGAGCGTGCGCGAGAGGCCGGCGGCCATCGCGTCCCGCGCTTCGGCGCCGAAGCGCTCGTCGAGGAACGCCTCGCCCAGCGTGCCCTCGCTCGTGCCGTCATCGAGCAGGAGGAGCTTGGCGCCGGTATCGAGCCGCGTGACGATCGCCGCGTGTCCGCCGCGGGCGGCGTGCTCGCGCACCTTCACGTAGAGCTCGGGCGTCAGCGGCTCGACGAAGACCTCGATGGTCCCGCCACACGTCAGCCCGATCTCCCACGCTTCCTCGTCACCGAGGTTCAGCTCGAGCAAGCGCGGGCGATTCTTGTCGAGCACGTCGGCGGTCTCTTCGATGACCTGGGCGTCGACGCAGCCTCCGATCGTCACCGAGCCGAGGACGCCACCGCCCTCGCCGACGAGCATCTTGGCGCCTTCTTTTCGTGGAGTGGTGCCGCGGGTGTTGACGAGCGTGGCGACGGCGACGCGACCGGGAGCGCGACCTAATTGATCAATATGTTCGAAGATTTCGGGCATGGCAGGACAATCATACGCTGCCGAAAAGGAAAACGAAACGGGCGTGCCGACGGCTACGCGGCGCGCTTGATCGGTGCGGGTTCTTCGCGGCGAATCGGCGCGGCGCCCGGACGGGCCGGAGTCTCGGAGACGGCGACCTGCTCGTCACGCGAGCGCGTGCGGTGCGATCCGAACCGGCCGAGACTCAGGAGCGCGATGCCGGTCAGGAAGAGGACGACCGGCTCGCTGGTCGTGAAGTTGTAGGGCAGCAGCTCGAACAGGCGGGCCTGGGCCGGTATCGGTGCGTGGACGACGGCCACGAGCAGCAGAATCACGGGTGTCACGATCTTACGCATCCGACCCAAGGCCTCTCCTCTCGCCAGCACTTTGAAGTGGTTGCAAGGCCGGCGCCATGCGCCGGGCGACGAGAAATCAGGCGAACCCGCTGGAGCCTTCTGCAACCGCTTGCAGAACTCCCGCAGCCTGGCCGTCGGGCTGTGGAGCGGACTGCGAAAGTCGGTGATCGCGTTACAGCGTCAAGCGGGCCGCGAGATCGCGCAGGGAGGCAAGATTGTGCGCAGCGGCAAAATCGTCGACGAGGGGCAGCGCCGCGGCCATGCCCCGGGTGAGCGGCTCGTACGAGGGATTGCCGAGCAAGGGATTCAGCCAGATCACGCGCCCGGCGCGGCGCTTGATGCGCAGGAGCTCGCCGGCCAGGAGGTCGGGCTCGCCCGTGTCCCAGCCGTCGGAGAGCACGATCACGATCGTCCGGCGATCGACCACGCGCGACCACTCGCGGTTGAACTGTGCAAGAGATTCTCCGATCCGCGTCCCTCCCGACCAGTCGCGCACGTCGGTGAGTCGTCGCAGCACCTGCCGGTATGAACGTCCTTTCAGATGGTCGGACACCCTCGTCAGCCGCGTCGAGAATGTAAAGGTCTCCACTCGTTCAAAGACATTCTGGAGCGCGAAGAGGAACTGGAGGAGAAAACGGCTGTAGAGGTCCATCGAGCCCGACACGTCGCACAGGAGCACCAACCGCACCTTGCGCCGCTTGCGCCGGCGGAACTTCAGGTCGATGAGGTCGCCGCGGCTCAGGTTGGCGCGCAGCGTCCGCCGCAGGTCGACGCGCCCGCGCCGGGCGACCGGCCGCCGGCGACGGCTGAGCCGCCGGGCCAGTCGCCGGGCAATCTGCACGGTGAGCCGATAGACTTCGTCGAGCTGGTCCGGCGTGAACGTCGAGAAGTCACGCCCGGTCAGGGCTTCCTGGTCCGACACGGCGGGAACGCCGAGCGGCTCGTCGCTCTCCGACTCTTCCTCGGTTCCCCACGTCTCGAGCGCGAGTGCTTCGCGCTTCTGGGTGCTCGCGCTCGGCGCCGCATCGTCCTCGCCTTCCCGGGTTGGCTGCACCAGCCCGGGCAGGCCGGCCTCCGCCTCGCTCTGTTGACGCCAGAACGTGTCGAAGCAGCGGTCGAATGCGGGCACTTCCTCGGGCCGGCCGATGAACACCGTGCGCAGCCCGAGCCGCAGCTCGTCGCGATCACCGACGTCGAGGACCTCGAGCGCTCGCACGCCGTCGGTGGTCTGGCTGAGCGTGACGGGAAGGCCTTCCCGTCTGAGGAGCGCGGAGAAGCGGATCATCGCGCTCCCGAGGTCGCGCGACGGCACGGTTACGGCTGGGCGGGGACGAACGGGGTCAGGCCGGAGCGCGCCACTTCGGCCCGGAAACGCTTGATGTCCTCGGCGTCCTTGAGCACGCAGCCGAGCGTCTCGCTGACGAGCGCCTCGTCGAGGTGGTCGGCGTGCAGCGCCGCCAGCGCCTGCGCCCAGTCGAGCGTCTCGGCCACGCCGGGCACCTTGCTGAGCCGCATGCGGCGCAGCGCTTCCATGAAGCGCGTGACCTCGGCGGCCAGACGGCGGTTGATCCCCGGAACCTTGAGGCTGACGATCCGCACTTCCTTCTCGAACGCGGGATAGTCGATCCAGAGGTAGAGGCACCGGCGGCGGAGCGCGTCCGACAGCTCGCGCGTGCGGTTCGAGGTCAGGATCACGTGCGGCGGATGGGTCGCCTTGATCGTGCCGATCTCGGGGATCGTCACCTGCCACTCCGCGAACACTTCCAGCATGAAGGCCTCGAACTCCTCGTCCGACCGGTCCACCTCGTCGATGAGCAGGACCGGCGACTGGCCTTCCTGGCTGATGGCCTGGAGCAACGGGCGTCGCAGGAGAAAGGGCTCGGAGAAGATCTCGTGCTCCTGCTCGCTGACGGAGCGGCCCGGCGCAGTCTCGGCCAGCTTGATGTGCAGGAGCTGCTTCTGATAGTTCCACTCGTAGAGCGCGGTGGAGGCGTCGAGGCCCTCGTAGCACTGGAGTCGGATCAGGTTCGTGCCGAGGACCCGCGACATCACCTTGGCGACTTCCGTCTTGCCGACGCCGGCGTGGCCCTCGATCAGCAGCGGTTTCCGGAGCGACAGGGCGAGGTGAACGGAGGTGGCGACGGGGGCGTCGGTGACGTACTCGGCCGCCTCCATCATTTTCTGGATCTTCTCGATCTCGGGGCGCACGGACGCCTATTCTACATGAAGCCGCGCGTAATCCTCGGGGGTGTCCACGTCGGCCGGCATCGGCGCGTCGATCGTGACGAGCTCCACCCGCTCGCGGCGTGCCTGCACGATGGACTTCGCCCCGCTGTCGCCGGAGAGCGCGCGCAACTCGGCGAAGACGTCGGCGGAAAAGAGCACCGGCGTCCCCTGCGTGCCGTGATAGACGGGCGCCACGATGGGCTTGCCCGTCCGCCTCCACGCGTCCAGCAGCGCCGGCACGACCGTCGAGGGCACGCGCGGCTGGTCGCCGAGCGCGACGAGCGCCGCGCTCGTCCAGGGCATCAGCGCGGCGACGCCGATGGCGATCGACGAGCCCTGGCCGTCCTGGGGCCGCGGATTGGTCGCGAAGCGCGTGTCGATGCCGGCGAGCGCCTCGCGCACGCCGGTGTCGTCACGACCGGTGACGACGACGAGGTCTTCGACGTGAGGCCGGAGCGCTTCAACGCTGAGACGCACGATCGGTGCGCCGCGCACCGCCAGCAGCAGCTTCTGGCGGCCCATCCGCCTGGCAAAGCCCGCCGCCAGCACGATCCCGGCGATCAGCGCGAGGGCTCCCGGCTCTCCTGCGAACGGCTCTCCTGCGAACGCGGGGCGGTGCCGCTCTCGCCGGCGTCGAGATCGCACGGCTGCTGCGCGATCTTGTAGCGCAAGCGCCGGCGGATCATCCAGCGGACGGCCAGCAGATCGACGAAGGCCCGTAGCGCGCGGTTTCTCACGCCGAACTTCGACGCGCCGAACCGCCGGTGACGATGACTCACGGGAATCTCGACGACGCGGAACCCGGCGATCTTCATCAGTGTCGGCACGAACCGGTGCATGCCGGCGTACGGGGGAATGGCGGCCACGCACTCACGGCGCATGGCCCGGAAGCTGCTCGCGCTGTCCGCCACGGGATCGTGGGTCAGCCGCGTCCGCACGCGGTTGGCGAGCGTCGAGGAGATGCGCCGGAGCCACCGATCGCGCCGGATCTGCCGCCATCCCACCACGACGTCGGCGCTGTCCAGACGCGCCAGCAGGAGTGGGATGT
This sequence comes from Candidatus Rokuibacteriota bacterium, assembly GCA_003220615.1. Taxonomy (GTDB): domain Bacteria; phylum Methylomirabilota; class Methylomirabilia; order Rokubacteriales; family CSP1-6; genus 40CM-68-15. The sequence goes on along the minus strand of QHTB01000132.1, from coordinate 34,605 downwards.
CGCGGGGATCGTTCTGCAGGTCGCTGTCCATCGACACCACGACCCGGCCGCGAGCCGCCTGGAATCCGGCATAGAACGCCGCGCTGAGGCCGGCGTTGGCCTCGAAGCGGATGAAGCGGATCCGCGGATCGGTCTTGGCGAGGCCCTCCACGATGTCGGCGCTGCCGTCGGTGGATCCGTCGTCGACGAAGATGACCTCGGCGGACGTGGTGACCCGAGGCAGCACCGCCGCCAGCTCATCCCAGAGGATCGGAATGTTGTCGGCCTCGTTGTAGACGGGCAGCACCACCGAGAGCTCGACGGCGGCGCGCGTCACCGGCGCTCTCCCGGGCTGGCGACGACCACGGCTTTACCGGCGAAGCTCGTCCGGTCCCAGACCGACCACGGCCGGCCCGTCGTGTCGTTGACGACTCGCCACCACCGCTCGTCGGCGACGAGATGAACCGGCCCGCCGTCCTGGAGGGACTCCTCGACCTCCATCGGATCCCGCACGGCCCGGGCGCTGCGGTGCGAGTAGAACTCGACCGGAAGCGCCCCGACTCCGAGCGTCACCAGCCGGGCTTCGGGCGCGAGCTTGGTCGCCAGTCGCTGCGAGAAGCTCTTCACGTCGAAGCTCCGGTTGAAGGCCGGCACGAAGATGCTGGTCTCGTACGCCAGGATCAGCGCCATCGGCGCGCACACGGCCGCGAACGCCAGGAGCGGTCGCCCCATCTGCGCGGTGACGATCGTGATGACCGCCGTCGCCAGCAGCAATCCCACGAGGACGAGCTTCCCGCCGAACGTGGCTGGAATCAACACGGCCTGTTCCAGGCGGACCGGGGGCGGAAGCTGCACGACGAGCGACATCGCGATCGCGAGCACCGCCCACGCCCATCCGTGCTTGCGCAACGAGCTCGGTGCCGGCCGCCGGGCCCACTGGTCCCACAACCAGCCGATCATGATCGCGAGAACGGGATAGGTCGGGAGCAGATATCGCTCCCGCTTGTGCGGCAAGATCGTGATGACGACGGCGTAGACGACCACCCAGATGAGGAGAAAGCGGAACCGCCGACGGACGTCCTCGTCCTCAGCGCTCCACCATCCGTGGCGCACGGCGGACGGCAGGAACAGCGTCCAGGGCAGGAAGCCGACGCCGATGGGACCGACGACGAAGAACAGCTCGGAGAACCGGTCCCAGGGCTGAAGCCGCGGCGCGAGGTAGTCGCCGAGCAGCACACTCTGCACGTAGCTCTCGTCGCGCTGGAGCGCGAACGCGAGCGCCCACGGGGCCGAGACGAGCGCAACGATGGCGACACCCATGAGGGGCCGGAGCCTCCCAAGGCCGCGCCAGCCATGCTCCATGACCAGGAACACGGCGCAGGGCAAGAGCGGCATGAGGCCGGCCGGGCCCTTCGCCGAGTAGCCGAGGCCAAGGCACAGCCAGAAGAGCGCCATCGGCAACCGGCGGCCCGCACCGTCCGCGGCTCCCGCCCAGAACGCGACGAGGCTCACGACGATGAAGAAGGTCACCATCATGTCGGCCAGGGCGAGCCGGGCGTGCCAGTAGTAGCCCCAGGTGGTCGCGAGGATCAGCGCGCCGAGCAGCCCCGTCCCGGCATTGAACATCCGCCGGCCGAGGAGCAACGTGGCCCCGACGCCGGCGATACCGCTCAGGGCAGCGGGCAGGACCGCGGTCAGCTCGGTCACGTCGCGACGGGCCAGCGAGAACGCGGCGATCGACCAGATGAAGAGCGGCGACTTTTCCATGTGGACGTCATCGCCGATCCGCGGCACGAGCCAGTCGCCCGTCTCGACCATGTTGCGCGCCAGCAGCGCATACCGCGCCTCGTCCCCGCTGTAGAGGATCCGCTGGCCGATGCCGGGCAGGAAAAGCAGAGCCGCCACAGCGAGCGGCGCGAGTACAATGAAACCCCGGCGGTGATCCAGCGTGTGGTTTCGGCTCGGCTCGTTCGTCACGAGGGGTCCTCGGGGCCTCATACTATGCGACTCTTGCTCGCCGTGATGCTCGGAAATCGGCGTGTGCGGGCTTAGCGGCTTCGTCGCGCCCGACCATCGGCGGGCCGATCCGGCCATCGTCCGCCGGATGACGGCGACGCTGCGTCATCGCGGCCCCGACGACGAAGGATATTACGTCGACGGTCAGGTGGCGCTCGGCCACCGGCGCCTGCAGATCATCGATCTCACCACCGGGCATCAGCCGATTGCCAACGAGACGGGCACGGTTCATGCCATCCTCAACGGCGAGATCTACAACTACCGCCGCCTGGCGGAGCAGCTCCGCGCGCGGGGCCATCGGTTCACCACCAGCTCCGACACCGAGGTGATCGTCCACGCCTGGGAAGAGTTCGGCGAGGACTGTCTGGCGGAGTTCGACGGCATGTTCGCGTTCGTGATCTGGGACGCCGAGCGGCAGACGCTGTTCGCGGCTCGTGACCGGATGGGCGAGAAGCCCTTCTACTACGCGGAGCGCAACGGCTGGTTCGTCTTCGGCTCCGAGCTGCGGGCGCTGCTCGCGCACCCGGAGATCCGCCGCGACCTCGACCTGCGCAGCGTGGCCCGCTACCTCGGCAACGGCTACGTGCCCGATCCTCACACGATCCTGGCCGGCGTGCAGAAGCTGCCGCCCGGTCATTTCCTCCACCTCACCGCGGGCAAGGTCCGGGTCGGCCGTTACTGGGATCTCCCCTTCACCGTCGGCGAGCCACGGCCGACGAGCGAGGCCGGGTGGTCGCAGGCGCTCTGGGACTCGCTGTGCACCTCGGTGAAGAACCGCCTCGTCAGCGACGTGCCCGTCGGCATCTTCCTGAGCGGCGGCCTCGATTCGAGCGCGACGACCGCCGCGGCCGTGACGGTGGCGCCCGGCCAGAAGTTCAAGACCTTCTCCATCGGCTTCGAGGAGACGACCTACAACGAGGAGCCCTACGCTCGCGCGGTGGCCGAGCGGCTCGGGACCGAGCATCGCCAGTTCACGTTCACGGCCGGCGACGCCGCCGCGCTGTTCCCGCGACTGGGCGAGCTGCTCGACGAGCCCCTCGCCGATCCTGCCTTCTTGCCGACCGTCCATCTCGCCAGGCACATCCGGGAATGGGTCACGGTCGCGCTCAGCGGTGATGGCGGCGACGAGCTGCTCTGCGGCTATCCCACGTTCCTCGCCGTGAAGCCGATGCAGTGGGTCAACCGCCTGCCCGCCGGCCTCATCAGCACCGCCGGCCGCGGTGTCGAGGTCTTGCCGGGTTCCACGCGCTACGGCAGCCCGAGCTTCCTCCTCAAGCAGTTCTTCCGAGGCGCCGTCAATCCATTCGACGTCGCGGCCCAGATCATGATGAATGGGCTCACGCCGAACGAGCAGGCGAGCCTCGTCGGCAGCGCGGTGCGTGCGGCGAACGTCGGGGGCAATCCCTACGACGACGTCGTCAGCACCATGACGTGGGCGCCCACCGACGATCCGATCAGCCGGCTCGTCTACCACCACTGCAAGCTCTATCTCGCGGGGCAGACGCTCGTGAAGATGGACCGGGCGACCATGGCCCACGGCGTGGAGGCCCGGGCGCCGTTCCTCGATCCGGCACTGGTGGCGCTGGCGTGCGCGATGCCGTCGTCGGTGAAAGTCCGAGGCTTTACCACCAAGGCCGTCTTGAAGCGCGCGCTGCAGGGCCGACTGCCCGACCAGATCCTGACTCGTCGCAAGCAGGGCTTCGGCGTGCCGATCGCTCAGTGGTTTCGCGGTCCGCTGCGGCCGCTGCTCGAGGCGACGCTCGCGCCGGTGCGGCTACGCGCCGTCGGCCTGCTCGATCCCGACGGCGTGTCGCGGCTGGTGACCGAGCACGTCACCGCACGCCAGAATCACGGCAAGGCGCTGTGGAGCCTGCTCACGCTCGAGCTGTGGCGCGAGGCGTACCTGCCCGACATTCGCTGGTCCTGAGCGGGCGGAAGGAGTCATCGCACGCATATCGTCGACTCGCAGGTGCACCTCTGGGCGGCTGACACGCCAAACCGTCCGTGGCCGCCGGGTCGCGCGGCCCAAGCTCAGAAACCCTATCCCGTCACCAAGGAAGCGCTGCTCCTCCAGATGGATCTGGCCGGCGTCAGCCGGATCGTGATCGTGCCTCCCTCGTGGGAGGGCGACCGCAACGAGCTCGCGCTGGAAGCGGCGCGCCTCTATCCCGACCGCTTCGCGGTCATGGGCCGGATCGCACTCGAGAAGCCGGAGAGCCGCGCGCTCGTGCCGGACTGGAAGAAGCAGCCGGGCATGCTCGGCATGCGCTTCACCTTCCACACCGATCTGCAACGCCCGTGGCTCACGGACGGCACGGCGGACTGGCTGTGGCCGGCGGCCGAGAAGGCGAGGATCCCGCTCATGGTGCTGGTGCCGGGATCGCTGGATGCGCTGGCGAAGATCGCCGAGCGCCATCCCGAACTCCGTCTCACGATCGACCACGTCGGGCTGCGCCGGTTCACCCGCGGGCCGGACGTGTTCGAGGATCTGCCGAAGGTGTGCGCGCTCGCCAAATATCCGAACGTCGCGGTGAAGGCTTCGGGCGTCCCATCGCTGTCCAACCAGAGCTATCCCTATCGCGACGTGCAGCCATTCATGAAGACGCTGTTCGACGCCTTCGGCCCGAAGCGGATGTTCTGGGGCACCGATCTCACGCGCATGCCCTGCACCTACTACGAGTGCATCCACCTCTTCACCGACCACCTCCCCTGGCTCAAAGGCGAGGATCTCGACTGGGTCATGGGCCGCGGCGTCTGCGAATGGCTCGGCTGGCCCCTGCCGGCATCCGCGTAGGCTCGCCGGGTCGGATCCTCGGCCTCGTGGTGTTGATGACGCCGCTCTCGGGCGCCGGCATCGACATCTATGTTCCGTCGTTGCCCTCGATGACCGAGTATTTCCACACCACGCCGGCCCTCATTCAGCTCACGATCACGATGTATCTCCTCGGCTACGGATCGGCACAGCTCGCGATGGGGGCGGCGTCCGAGATCCTCGGACGGCGGCCGGTCGTCGTGGCCGGGAGCCTGATCTACACGGCGACGGCGCTCGGGGTCGCACTGTCGCCGACCGTGCCGGTCCTGCTCGCCTTCCGGTTTCTGCAGGGTGTCGCCCTCTCGGCGACCGGAACCCTGAACCGGTCGATCCTCACGGACACGTTCAGCGGCGCCGAGCTCGCGAAGGCATCGAACGCCATGACCCTCGCCTGGGCGCTCGGGCCGATCGTGGCACCGGTGCTGGGCGCCTGGCTCCACGAGCGCTTCGGCTGGCAGTCCTGCTTCTGGTTCCTGACTGCATACGGCCTCGCCCTCTTCGTCCTGCTGCTCACGTCCTTGCCTGAGACCATCGCCCACCGCCGGCCGCTGGACGTCGCCGCGCTCACCCGTGAGCTCGGGTCGTTCCTGAAGGACCACGTGTTCGTCGCGGCCGCACTCGTGCTCGCCCTGATGTACTCGTACATCGCGGTGTTCAGCATGGTGGCACCCTTCCTCGTACAGCGCGTGCTGCACTACTCGGCGGGCGACTACGGCTGGATCGGCCTGGGGATGGGCGTCGCCTGGTTTGCCGGCAACAGCGTCAACCGCGCACTCCTCGGCAACAGCCGCCGACACCAGCTCACCGTCCTCAGCGCCTTCCTGCTGGCGATCCTGGCCCCGCTGTCGATGCTCGTCCTGTCGCTCGTCGTGCCGCTCAGCCTGACGCTCATCGTGATTCCGACGGCACTGCTGTTCTTCTCCGGCGGCCTGCTCTTCCCGAACCTGTTCACCGTCGCCATGTCCCGGAGCGGCTCGTCGGCGGGCATCGCCAGCGCCGTGCTCGGCACTCTCTTCATCCTGGGGACCTCGCTCGTCTCCGCCGTGGTCAGCCGCTTCTCACCTCACAGCGTGCAGCCGCTCGCGGCGATGCTCCTCGGCCTGTCCGTGCTCGCCGCCGTGCTCTACGCTTCGTGCGTCCGCCGTGCTTTCATTGCCCTCGAGCGGGCGGCCCACGCCTGATGACACCGCGCCCGGTCCTCGGGCCGTGATGCTTCTATGATGCTGATCGTGTCTCCTGTCTCCGGGGAGCGTATGCTGAACTCCGGAGTCGCCCGCCATGAATGTGCTGGTCACCGGCGCCACCGGTTTCGTGGGGGCCAACGTGGCGCGACTGCTCGTCGCCGAGGGCCATCGCGTGAGAGTCCTCGCGCGTCCGGCAAGCAGCCTCCGGGCGCTCGAAGGCTGCGCGGTCGAGGTGGTGCGCGGCAACATGCTCGACCCCGTTTCCGTGGCCGGCGCGATCCAGGGCTGCGCGCAGATCTTCCACGTCGCAGCGGACTACCGGCTCTGGGCGAAGGACCCGGCCGAGATCTACCGCAACAACGTGGATGGCACGCGCACCATGCTCGAGGCGTGCACGCGGGCGCGCGTCGAGCGCGTGGTCTACACCTCGAGCGTCGGCACGCTCGGCCTGCCCCGCGACGGTGGCCTCGGCACCGAGACCACACCCGTCCAGCTCGACGACATGATCGGCCCCTACAAGCGCTCGAAGTTTCTCGCCGAGCGTGTCGCCGAGGAGTACGCCGCTCGCGGCCTGCCCGTGGTCATCGTCAATCCGAGCAATCCCATCGGCCCTTGGGAAGTCAGGCCCACGCCTACCGGCCAGATGATCCTCGACTATCTTCTGGGACGCATGGTCGCCACTCTCGACACAGGTCTCAACCTGATCCACGTCGCCGACGTGGCGCGGGGACATCTCCTGGCTGCGCAGCGCGGGCGTGTGGGAGAGAAATACATCCTGGGATGCCAAAACCGCTCGCTCACTGAGATCTTCCAGATGCTCGAGAGCATTACCGGCATCCGCGCTCCGCGCGTGCGAGTGCCCCATGCCCTGATCTATCTCGTGGCGCTGGTCAACGAAGGCGTGGCGCGCGCCACCGGCCGCCCGCCGCGCGTGCCGCTCACCGGCGTGCGCATGGCGCGCAAGCACATGTACTTCAGCGCCGAGAAAGCCGTGCGAGAACTCGGGCTGCCCCAAACTCCGGTCGAGCAGGCGCTGCTCGAGGCCGTCGACTGGTTCACCGCCCACGGTTGCGTGCCACCGCCGCCGGCCTATCGAGCTCGCGTGGCGTGAGCGCCCGGATGTCCATCGCTCCGTCCCAACGCGCCGCGGGGCCCACGGGCTACCCGTTCGTGGGCGTGTTTCCGAGGGCGCGACGCGACCCCCTTGGCTTCTTCATGGAATGCGCACGGTGCTATGGCGACGTTCTTTCCATGCGGCTCGGTCCGCGACAGGTCTATCTGCTGAGCCATCCCGATCACGTTAGGCATGTGCTGCAGGACAATGCCCGTGCCTATGCCAAGGGTCCGCCAGCCACGCGCGTGCGCGGGCTCTTCGGCGATAGCCTGACCGTGGTTGATGGCAACCGCTGGCGCCAGCGGCGTCGCCAGGTGCAGCCTGCCTTTCAGCCCGGCCAACACGCGCAGTTCGCTTCCGTTGTCACCCTGGCCACGCAAGAAATGCTCGAGCGCTGGCGGTCATTGGCCGAAGGAAGCGAGCCCGTCGACGCGGTAACCGAGATGCGACGCCTGACCCAGACGATCATCATCCGGGCGTGCTTCGGCGATATCGCCACCGCGGAGATCGAGGCGCTCGGTCACTCCCTGGATGTGGCCGTGGGCCACGTCGACCGTCGTCTCTGGAGTGCACTGGGTTGGCTCGAAATTCCGACGCTGGCGGCCGGTCGCTATCGGCGCGCCCTCCGGGCGATCGACGCCTTCGTGTCCCAAAAGGTCAGGGAGGCGCGCCGCACGACTCCACCGCCAGGTAGCCTGCTCGCCGCGCTTCTGGCTTCGCCCGGCGCCGGCGAGCCAGTCACCGACGCCGACCTCTGCGACGAGCTGAAGGCCTTCCTCGTCGCAGGGCAGACCACGACCGCGAGCGCGCTCGCCTGGACCTGGTATGTGCTGTCGGAACGTTCCGCTGTGCGAGCACAACTCGAGGAGGAATGCCGTACCCTCTTCGGCGGTCGCGCGCCAGGCGTCGAAATGCTTCCACGCCTCGACTACACACGGCGGGTGATCGAGGAGGTGTTGCGCCTCTATCCGCCGACCTGGCTGACCGCGCGTACGCCCGTCGAGGACGACACGCTCGCCGGCTACACCATCCCGGCCGGAGGGATCGTGCTGCTATCCCCTTACGTCACGCACCGCCATCCCGCGGTGTGGGAAGCGCCCGAGGTTTTCGATCCCGACCGCTTCACACCCGCCCGAGCCGCCGCACGCCCGACCTTGGCTTACTTTCCCTTCGGCGGCGGCCCGCGCCACTGCATCGGGAGCGCTTTCGCCACAACCGAGATGCAGCTCATCGTCGCTTCCGTGGCCCAGCACTACCGGCTCGCGCTGGCACGCGGCGTGTCCGTTATCCCCGCCGCTGGCCTCACGCTGCGCCCGAGCCCGGCCCTGCCGTCTCGTCTCCATCGATTATGCGCCGGCTGAGCTACCTCGCATCAGGGGATCTGGCGTACCGGAGAGCCCGCACGAGCATCCGACTGCCGCAGCTCAAGCGCGCGGTGTCAGTCTATAAAGCGCGCGCGAAAATGTTGGGCGCGTGAGGATCTGCTTCGCTCTCGCATTGCTGAGGGATGGCGATCGTTGAAGACACGCGCGCGCGGCGAAGAATGATGCGGCCCGGGGACGGGCGGGGTTCTCGTACCTCGCCGCCGCGCACGTGGTCCGGAAATACGCCCCCGTGCCCCGACCGAACTCTTACTTGCCGCCCGCGCGCTTGACAGCCTCCGTGATCGCGCGCTTCGCGAAGACGCGGCAGAGGTGCGACTTGTACTCGACCGATCCCTGAAGGTCGGCCTGGACGTCGATGCCTTCGGCGGCCTTCTGGGCCGCCGCCTCGATCGTCGCCGCATCGAGCTTCTTGCCGACGAGCCCGGCCTCGACGCCCTTGGCGCGTATCGCCTTCGTGCCGGCGCCCGTGATTCCCACGCTCGCCTTCGTGCACTTGCCTTCCTTGTCGAGCGTCACCATCGCGGCGACGCCGACGACAGCGAAGCGCGAGGCGGGGTGCGGGAACTTCAGGTAGGCGCCGCCGCTGCCCGCCGGCCACGCGGGCACGCGCATCTCGACGAGGATCTCGTCCTCGCCGACGGCGGTGGACATCAGGCCCTTGAACCAGTCGTCGACCTTCACGGTCCGCCGGCCTTTCGGCCCCTCGCAGACGAACTCGACGCCGAGCGCGAGAACGGTCGCGGGCTGGTCGGCGGCGGGGTCGGCGTGAGCCAGCGAGCCTCCGATCGTTCCGAGGTTCCGGACCGCCGGATCACCGATCATGGCGGCCGTCTCGGCCAGGATCGGGCACTTCGACTTGAGCAGCGACGACGATTCCATCTGCCAGTGGGTCGTCATGCCGCCGATGACGATGGTGCCGCCGTCCTCTTTGATCCCGGTGAGCCCGGGCACTTTGCGGAGGTCGATCACGTGCTTCGGCTGGGCCAGCCGGAGCTTCATCATCGGGATCAAGCTGTGGCCTCCGGCCAGGAGCTTGGCGTCGTCACCGAGACGACCGAGCAGCCCGAGGGCGTCGCGTACGCTGGTCGGGGAGTGATATTCGAATGCGGCAGGGTACATGGTCGTCTCCTATCGCCTGGCCTTGGCGGCCTGGATCGTCTTCCACACGCGCTCGGCTGTCAGCGGCATCGTCTCGATGTGATCGACGCCGAACGGGGCGAGCGCATCGACCACCGCGTTGACGACGGCGGGCGTCGCCGCGATCGTGCCCGTCTCGCCCGCGCCCTTGACGCCCAGCGGGTTCACGGGCGTCGGCGTCACCGTGCGGTCCGTCTCGTAGTTCGGGAGCATGTCGGCCTTGGGCATCGCATAGTCCATCATGCTGCCCGTCACGAGCTGCCCGGAGTCGCCGTCGTAGACCGCGCCCTCCCAAAGGGCCTGGCCGACGCCCTGGGCGATCCCGCCGTGCACCATGCCGTCCACGATCATCGGATTGATCACGTTACCGACGTCGTCGACTGCGACGTAGCGCAGCAGCTTCACCTTGCCCGTGTCGGCATCGACTTCGACGACGCAGGCGTGAGCGCCGAACGGGAAGCAGAAGTTCGAGGGATCGTAGAAGCTCGTCTCCTCGAGCCCGGGCTCGAGCCCTTCGGGATAGTTGTGAGGGATGTACGCGGTGAGCGCCACGGCGCCGAACGGCACCGCCTTGCTCGGCACGCCCTTCACCTGGAACTGCCCGTTGGCGTACTCCATGTCTTTGGGCGAAGCCTCCAGCAGGTGGGCGGCGATCCGCTTGCCCTTCTCCTTGATCTTGTCGAGCGACATCTGGATGGCGGTCCCGCCGACCGAGGCCGAGCGGCTCCCGTACGTGCCCATGCCGAACGGAATCGACCCGGTGTCGCCGTGGACGATCTCGATTTGCTCCATCGGAATCCCGAGGTCGTCAGCCACGAGCTGAGCGAACGTGGTCTCGTGGCCCTGGCCGTGGGAGTGCGATCCGGTGTAGACCGTGACCATCCCGGTCGGATGGACGCGCACCTTGCCCGACTCGTAGAGCCCCGCCCCGGCCCCGAGAGCGCCGACGACTTTGGACGGCGCGATCGAGCACGCCTCGATGTAGGTCGAGAAGCCGACGCCGAGGAGCTTGCCCTGCTTGCGCGCCTCCGCCTGCTCGGCCCTGAACTTCTTGTAGTCGAAGATCTGCAGCAGCTTGTCGAGGGCCGCCGCGTAGTTGCCGCTGTCGTACGTCACGGCGACGAGGGTCTGGAACGCGCCGGCGAACTTCGGGATGAAGTTCTTCCGGCGGAGATCGGCCACGTCCATGTTGAGCGCGCGGGCGCCCGCGTCGACCATCCGCTCGACGACGTAGCAGGCTTCCGGCCGTCCGGCACCGCGATACGCGTCGACCGCCGTCGTGTTGGTGAAGACGCCGGTCACCTCGACGTGGATGGCGCCGATCGTGTAGACGCCGTTGAGCAGCGTGCCGTAGAGAAACGTAGGAACGGCCGGAGCGAACGTCGAGAGATAGGCTCCGAGGTTGGCCACGGTCTTCACGCGCAGCCCGAGGATCTTGCCGTCCCTCGACAGCGCCAGCTCGGCGTCGGTCACGTGATCGCGCCCATGGGCGTCGGTCTGATACGCCTCGCGGCGGCTGGCCGTCCAGCGGATCGGCCGCTGGAGCTGGCGCGACGCCCACGAGCACACGACCTCCTCGTTGTAGAGGAAGATCTTCGAGCCGAAGCCGCCGCCGACGTCGGGCGCGATCACCCGCACCTTGTGCTCGGGAATGCCGAGGACGAAGGCGCACATCAGGAGCCGGTGCACGTGCGGATTCTGGGACGTGACCCAGAGCGTCAGCTCGCCGGTGGCCGGATCGAAGCGGGCCACGCAGGCGCGCGGCTCCATCGCGTTGGCGACCAGACGCTGGTTGACGATGCGCTTCTTCACGGTCACGGCAGCGTTCTTGAAGGCAGCGTCCGTCGCCGCAGCATCGCCCAGCGCCCACTTGAAGGCGACGTTGCCGGGCGCGTCGGCATGAATCGCCGCGGCGCCGCTCGCGGACGCCTTCTCGGTCGCCGTTACCGACGGCAGTGGCTCCCAGTCGACGCGCACCTTCTCCGCGGCATCCGTCGCTGCGTCCTGGCTGTCGGCGATCACGACCGCGACCGGATCACCCACGTGGCGGGCCACGTCCGACGTCAGCGGCATGTGGGGCACCATCGCCAGATCCTGGACGACGCCGGGGACGTTCTTGGCCTTGCGCAGGTCCCAGCCACACGGGAGCGAGTTGACGCCCTTCATGTCGCTGCCGGTGAAGACGGCTACGACCCCGGGATGCGCCTTGGCGGCCGCCGTGTCGATCCGTCGAATGCGCGCGTGAGCATGAGGGCTGCGCACGAACGCGGCGTACGTCATGCCGGGAATCTTCAGGTCATCGACGTAGCTGCCGCGCCCCGTGATGAAGCGTGGATCCTCGCGCCGCTTGATCGACTTGCCGAACAGCCGCTCTGCAGTGGCGGGTGCCATGGCGTTTCTCTACTTCCTGGCCGGCATGTGCTCGGCGGCCCACTGGATCGCCTTGACGATGTTGTGATAACCCGTGCACCGGCAGAGGTTGCCCTCGAGCTGGTGCCGGATCTGCTCCTCACTCGGGTTCGGATAGCGCTCGAGCATCTGGTACGCCGTCATGATCATGCCCGGCGTGCAGAATCCGCACTGGAGCCCGTGCTTCTCCCAGAACCCCTGCTGGATGGGGTGGAGGTCGCCGTTCTTGGCGAGGCCCTCGATGGTGGTGATGGTGGCGCCGTCGGCCTGCACGGCGAAGAGCGTGCAGGACTTCACCGCCATGCCGTTCATGATGATGACGCAGGCGCCGCACTGGCTCGTGTCGCAGCCGACGTGCGTGCCCGTGAGACCGACCACCTCACGGATGTAGTGGACGAGAAGCAGTCGTGGCTCGACCTCGTGGCTGTACGACTGGGCGTTGATGGTGACCTTGACTGGCAGTTTCACGGCGCGTCCTCCGGGATTTAGCGGTTTGAGTCCGACGGCGTCTTGGCGCGACAGAGGGTAAGCCGCGCCCCTGGCTCTGTCAACGGGGAACGGATCGAAGGCTGACGTACTCGGCCCAGGTATTGACGTCACGCGGATGGGGCTGGTCGAGCTCCACCGGACGCACCTGATCGCGGTGCCGGTCGACGATTTTCCAGGCCGCCTTGTCGCCGCGGAGCCCGACGAGCACCTCGAAGAGCGTGCGGGAGAAGACAAGCGGGTGTCCCTCTCTCCCGCGATAGGACGCCAGCACGATCGGCGCCGGGGCGCGCCGCCACTCGGCCACGACCTCGTCGATCACGCTGCCCGTCACGTCCGGTTGATCACCCAGCAGCACCGCCACAGCCTCCGCGCGCGGATCGAGCGCGGCGATCCCCGTGCGATAGGACGAGGCGCAGCCGTCGCCGAACTCCGGGTTTTCGACGACCGTCGCGGAGCCGAAATTGACGCGCTCCCGGACCTCGGCGGCCGCGCCACCGATGACGACGACGACCTGATCGAGGGCGGTCGCCGCCGAGGCGTGGCCGACGACGGCGCCCAGCAGCGTGGTGGGGCCGAGCGGGAGGAGCTGCTTGGGTTGGCCGAGACGAGTCGAGGCGCCGGCCGCGAGGACGAGGCCGCACACGAACGGCCTCCTCATCGCCGGTCGAACGTCTCTTTGCAGGCGCGACAGCAGAAGTACACGGTCCGATCGCCGATCTGGGAGCGATACCTCGCGCTGGCCACGTCGACGACCATCCCGCAGATCGGGTCGGTCGCCTCCATCGAATCAGCAGTCGCCGGTTCGGGCTTGCCGCTGCGATGATGCTGGATGATCTCGGCGAGGATGCTCACGGCGATCTCGGCTGGCTCGGTGGCGCCGATGTCGATCCCGGCCGGGGCCTTCAGCTGTCCCAGGCGGTCGCTCGCGACGCCGCGCTCCTTCAAGCGATCGACGATCACGGCCGCGCGGCGGCGGCTGGCCACCAGGCTCACGTACCCGGCGTCCGTGGTCAGAACGTGCGTCAGCACGTCCTCGTCGGTGTCTGCGTGCGTCGCGACGACGACCGAGGCCCGCGGCGTCAGGCGAAGCTGTCCGAGCTCCGCGGGTCCTCCGGTGGTCACGACGACGGCGTAGTCTGCGCCACGCCCGAGCGTCGACAGCGCGTCGATCACCGGGCCGTGACCCACGAGCACGAGCAGCGGCTTCGGCAGATAGGGCTCGACGTAGATTTCCAGCGTGCCTCCACTGTGGCACGTCATCGGGTACTCGACGATCCCCTCGGTCCGCGACGGGCCCCGACCGCCCTCGCCCACCAGCCCGAGCAGCCGCGGCCGGCCGTCGCGGAGCGCGTTCATCGCCTCGCGCACGACGGTGGGCTCGGCGCAGGCGCCCCCCACCCATCCCGAAACGGTACCGTCGTCGCGGATCAGCGCCTTGGCGCCTGGCTTGGCCGATGTCGGTCGCTCGCAGCGAACGACCGTGGCGAGGGCGAACGGCTCGCCCCGACGTTGCAGATCCGCGGCGAGCGCGAGGAGATCGTCACTCATCGACACCCTTGTCGCGCAACAGTCGCCACACCTTCGGTGGCGTGATCGGGATGTCGACGTGGCGAACGCCCAGGTGCCACAGCGCGTCTACGACGGCGTTGGCGATGGCCACAGGCGCGCCCACCGTCGCCGACTCGCCGACGCCCTTGGCGCCGAGCGGGTGGTGGGGCGACGGCGTGCACGTCTTGTCGGTCTCCCAGTTCGGCGTTTCCACCGCGGTGGGCACGAGATAGTCGATGAAGCTGCCGCCCTGGACGTTGCCGATCTCGTCGTAGGTGATCTCCTCGTACAGCGCGGGCGCCAGTCCCATCGTCAACCCACCGTGAATCTGGCCCTCGACGATCATGGGGTTGATGATGTTGCCGCAATCGTCGACGGCGACGAAGCGCCGGATCTTCACTTCACCGGTGCCCTTGTCGATGTCCACGACGGCGATGTAGCTGCCGAACGGATAGGTCAGGTTCGGCGGATCGTAATAGCTCACGGCCTCGAGCCCGGCTTCCATCCCCTGCGGATGGTTCGTGTACGCGGCGAACGCGATGTCCTGGATGGTCTTGAACGTGTCGGGCGCGCCCTTGACCGAGAACTTGCCGGGCTCCCACACCAGATCCTCGGGCGCGGCCTCGAGCAGATGCGCCGCGATCTTCCGCGCCTTGTCCTGGATCTTGCGCGCGGCCATTGCGGCGGCGGCGCCAGCCACCGGAGTCGACCGGCTGGCGTAGGTGCCGAGGCCATAGGGCGCGGTGTCAGTGTCGCCCTCTTCGACCTGGATGTCTTTCGCGGGAATGCCGAGCTCCTCGGCCAGGATCTGAGCGTACGTCGTCTCGTGGCCCTGGCCCTGCGACTTCGTCCCGAAGCGCGCGATCGCCTTGCCCGTCGGGTGGATGCGGATCTCGCAGGAATCGAACATCTTGAGCCCGAGGATGTCGAAGTGCTTCGAGGGCCCGGCGCCGACGATCTCGGTGAAGCTCGAGATGCCGATGCCCATCAGCTCGCCGCGCTTGCGCTTCTCGGCCTGCTCGCGCTTCAGCTCGGCGTAGCCGACGCGATCCATCGCCTTCTGGAGCGCCGCGCCGTAGTTGCCGCTGTCGTATTCCCACCCGAGCGCCGATCTGTACGGGAACTGCTCCGGCTTGATGAAGTTCTTCATCCGGAAGTCGGCGGCGTCCATGCCGAGCTCGCGGGCCATCAAGTCCACCATGCGCTCGATCGTGTGCACCGCTTCGGTCACGCGGAACGAGCAGCGATAGGCGATGCCGCCCGGAGGCTTGTTGGTGTAGACGCCGTCGACCTCGACGTGGGCGGCCTTGAGATCGTACGAGCCCGTGCAGACGTGGAAGAGACCGGCCGGGAACTTCGACGGGTTGGCGGCGGCATCGGTATAGCCGTGGTCGGCGAGCGTCTTGATCCTGAGCCCGGTGAGCGTGCCGTCCTTCTTCGCCGCCAGCTCGGCCGTAATGTGGTAATCGCGCGCGAACGAGTCGGCCTGGAGGTTCTCCATCCGGTCCTCGATCCACTTCACCGGCTTGCCGGTGAGGACCGAGGCGGCGACGGCGATCACGTAGCCGGGATAGACCGGGACCTTGCCGCCAAAGCCGCCACCGATGTCGGGCGAGATGATGCGGATCTTGTGCTCGGCGAGGCCGACGTGGCCGGCCACCAGCGCGAAAACCGTGCGGATGGCGTGGGGCGCCTGCGTCGTCATCCACACGGTGAGCTTGTCGTTGACCTTGTCGAAGTGAGCCACGCAGCCACAGGTCTCGATGGAGGACACGTGGATACGTGGGATGTAGATGTCCTGCTTCACGGTGACACCGGCCTCGGCGAAGGTGCGGTCGGTGGCCGCCTTGTCGCCCCACTCCCAGTGCCAGATGTGATTGTCCTTCTTGTCCTTCTTATCCGTGCGCAGCACCGGAGCACCAGGCAACAGCGCCTTCTTCGGATCGACGACCACCGGCAGTGGCTCGTACTCCGCCACTTCCTGCGCCTGGTACATCACCTTCTCCACCGGCAGCACCATCTGCGTGTCCGACATGAGGGTCGGCATCCAGTGGAGGTTGTACTTGGCGAGATCCTGACCGGTAATGACGGCGAGCACTCCGGGAACGGCCATCGCCTTCGCGATGTCGATCTTCTTGATCTTCGCGTGGGCGTGAGGGCTCCTGACGATGTCGAGGTACAGCATGCCTGGAAGCTCGACGTCGTCGACATAGGTGCCCTTCCCACGGATGAAGCGCGGATCTTCCTTCCGCTTGATCGAGTGCCCCATCCCGCCGACCTCGGGCGAGGTTCTGAGCGCCATCACTTGCCTCCCTCGGTCGTTTCACCGCTCGCCTCGCCGGGCGCGTGCCTGCGGCAGCGCGGACCCGGTTCAGCTCGCACGGCTACGCATCTTGGCCGCGGCGTGCTGCACGGCCTTGACGATGTTCACGTAGCCGGTGCACCGGCACAGGTTGCCGGAGATGGCGCGGCGAATGTCGTCGTCGCTGGGCGCCTTGTGCTTGCCGAGGAACGCGTAGCTGGTCATGAGCATCCCCGGGGTGCAATAGCCGCACTGCAAGCCGTGCTCGGCCATGAACCCTTCCTGGAGCGGATGCAATTGGCCGTTCTGCTCGAGGCCTTCGACCGTCATGATCTCTTTGCCGCGGGCCTGAACCGCGAACATCGTGCACGACTTCACGGCGCGGCCATCGAGGAGCACGGTGCAGGCTCCGCAGTGGGTCGTGTCACAGCCGATATGCGTTCCCGTCAGGCGAAGAACGTCGCGGATCAGGTGGACGAGCAAGAGGCGCGGCTCGACGTCGGCCTGGTGCTTCTCGCCGTTGATGGAAACCTGGACCTGCATCGTGCCCACCTCCTCAACGTGCTCGAGCGGCCCGCTCCAGGGCTCGATGGAGCGCCCGGACCGTCAGGACGCGCACGAGATCCTTCTTGTACTCGACGGGCCCGCGGAGATCGGCAGCGGGCTGAGCAGCGTCGGCGGCCAGCCGGGCGGCTTCCTTGATCGCCTTGTCGTCGAGGCGTTGGCCCCGCAGCGCGCCTTCCGCCTTCCCGGCTTTGATCGGCGTCAGCCCCACGTTGGTGAGCCCGATGCCGATCCGCGAGCAGAGGTCGTTGGCGGCGAGGGTGATCTGAACGGCGACCGCGGCCGTGGCGAAGTCACCGACCTTGCGCTCCACCTTGAGATAGGCGCCGGCGCTCCTAGCCGTGGGAACGGGCACGCGGATCTCGGTGAGGATCTCGTCGGCCTTGAGCGCCGTCGCGAACGGCCCGGTGAAGAACGACTCGATCGGGAGCCGGCGCTCGCCCCCGCGGCCGGCCGCGACGATCTCGGCGCCCGCGGCGAGCATCGCCGCGGGATGATCGTTGGCGGGATCGGCGTGAGCGAGATTGCCGCCGATGGTGGCAAGGTTCCTCACGACCGGATCGGCAATCACCTGCGACGTGTCGTGAATGAGTGGATACCGCGTCCGGATCAGCTCCGACTCCTCGAGATCCGACTCGCGCGTGAGCGCGCCGATGCGGAGGAACCCCTCGGCTTCCCGGATGAACGACAGGCCGGGAATCCCGTTGATGTCAACGAGGTGATGCGGATTGGCCAGACGGAGCTTCATCAACGGGATGAGGCTCTGCCCGCCCGATAGAATCTTGGCGTCCTCGCCGAGCCGCGCCAGCAGCGCGCTCGCCTCGATGATCGACGTCGGCGCGTGATACTCGAAGGCGGCTGGGATCATCGAGCGGCCCCCTCCGGAAGAGTAAGGCGCACCGTACGTGTCACGTGCAGTCATGTCAAGCGCAAGTCTCGCGGGCGGAGAGGTCACGTGCATGGCAGGATACCCGGCATCGGAGGCTCCATGATCGAGTCCGAGATCGTCATCGTGGGGGGCGGCATCGCAGGCTGCTCGACGGCCTTTCATCTGGCGTCACACGGTCGCGGGGTCGTCTTGCTGGAGCGCGGCACGATCGCATCGGCGGCATCCGGGCAGAACATGGGCGGCATCGACTCGTACGGGTGGGGCGACGCGCCCGACCTCCAGGCGCATCTCACGGCCGGGAGCATCGAGATCTTCGAGACCGTGCAGACGGAGCTCGGCGAGGACATCGAGTTCCGGCGCTCGGGCGGGATCCAGGCGATCCACACCGCCGAAGCGTACGAGTGGGAACGCGAGCGTATCGAGACCCTGGGCAAGCGGGGGCACGTGGCGGAGCTCCTCACGACGCGCGAGGCGCGCGGCATCGAGCCCGGATTCTCGCCGGCGATGCTCGGCGCGATGTACTCGCCGCGCCGCGGGCAGGCCGATCCGGTCAAGGCGACACAGGCGTTCGCGCGGCTCGCGGAGCGTTGCGGCGCGCGCGTGCTGACCAACCACGAAGTGGTCGCGGTGGCGCCCCGACCACGCGCAGGCTATTCACTCACGACGTCTCGCGGCGAGGTCGTGGCCGGCGCGCTGGTCATCGCCGCCGGCGCGTGGTGTGGGCCCCTCGGTGCGCTACTCGACCTCGACATTCCGATCGTCCCCGTGCGCGGGCAGATGTGGGCGACGGCGCCGTGGCCGCCGCGCAGCTTCCACACGATCTCGGCCGCGGAGTCGGCGATGGCGTGGACGCGTGATCATGGCGGCGCGCCGCCCGATCTCACGATCCGGGACGGCCGGCGCGTGACGCGACATCTCTACGGGCGCCAGCGGCGCAATGGCGAGATCATCTTCGGCGGCGATCGCGAGCTGATGGGATACGACACGACCCCCGACCCCAAGGGCATCGACGTGAACCGCGACCACGCGATCTCGGTCCTGCCCTTCCTCGCGGACGTCCCGATCGCGCGCACGTGGGCGGGCCTGATGCCCTTCCCGCTCGACGGCAAGCCGTTGATCGGCCGTATCGCCAGCCGCGACAATCTGTGGATCGTCACCGGGCTCGCGTCGTCGGGCTTCGGCCGCGGCCCGATGGCCGGCAAGCTGCTCGCGGACTATCTCCACACGGGCAGGCCGGCCCCGGTGCTGGCCGAGGCAGATCCCGCGCGCTGTATCCGGGAGCGCGCGCACACACTTGGGAGGAATGAGCCATGCAGCCCAATCGAGTGAAGAAGATCCTGCGTTCGGGCGGTCTCGCGCTCGGCACCTACACGGGCGGCATCGCCGATCCCCAGATCGTCGAGATCATCGGGCACGCCGGCTACGACGCGGCCTTCATCGACATGGAGCACACCAGCTTCGACCTGCGCGACATCCAGCTCATGGTCATGGCGGCCGAGCGCGTGGGCATCACGCCGATCGTGCGCACGCCCGGCTTCGATCCTGCCTTCATCCTGCGCCTGCTCGACATGGGCGTACAGGGCATCCAGGTCCCGCACATCAGCGACGCGCGCGCGGCCCGTGAGGCCGTCAAGGCCGTACGCTACGCACCCCTCGGCGACCGCGGCATGGCGGGCGCGTCTCGCGCGTCGGAGTTCGGCAAGATCCCGCTCAAGGAGCACATGGAGCAGTCGAACCGCGAGATCACGCTGGCGGTCATGGTCGAGGACCTGCCGGCCGTGCAGGACATCGACGCCATCGCATCGGTCGAGGGCGTCGACATCGTGGCCGTGGGACCGTCCGACATGTCACGCGCCCTCGGCGTGGGCGGCACGTCGAATCATCCAAAGCTGGTCGAGGTCGTCCACCGCGTGGCCGACGCGGTGCGAAAGGGCGGCGTCGCTCGTCTCGCGTTGCCGATGAACCACGGGGCGCTGCCGCGCAACGCGGCCGAGCTCAAGGAGCTCGGCGTCGGCTACTGCAACTGCGCGCCCTCGCCCGAGGTGCGGATGCTGAAGTCGATGCAGGCGCAGGTGGCGGAGGCCCGCGCGCTGCTGACCTGACGGGCCATCGTCACCGGCTCGCCTCATCGGGCGTGCCGAGCCAGAAGGGCGTGGTCTTGCCGATGCGCTCGAGGTATGCGCGGCGCTCGGCCGCGCGGCGCGGATACCACGTTGAGAGGTAGTCCGGCTCGAGCATGTGATGGCGCGACTCCGTGGCGAAGAAGCCGGCCAGGTCGGGCAGCGCGATGAATCCTTCCTCGGACCGTGGCAGGAATGCCGGCCAGCGTCGCGCGTGATCTTCCGACCGGAAGAGATTCATGCCCGTTCAGAGGAACGCCGGGCGCCCGCGGGACGGACCGAAGCCGAAGTTGAGGTGGCCGATGACGCCGGCCGGCTCGACGCGGGTGATGCGCCCATCGCGCATCTCGAGGGTCACCGGATCGCCGCAGTCGAGGCATGGCGCGTCCACGCGGACGATCTCGCCGGGGAACAACCAGGTGACCGACGTCGCCTCGAAGCCACACTGCGCGAACCAGATCTGGCGACCACCGACCGTGACTCGGTATTGCGTCGGCAAGTTGTTCAGCGGCGGGAACGAGGCGATGTAGTCGGTCTCGGGGTGGAGCCAGCCGATCGGGTAGGCCTGCATCACCTCGTGCAACAGGAGCCGGGCGTTCTCGACGGACAGTCCGAGCGGACGCGCGAGCTCGGCGTAGTGCGGGGCGCGGCCCGTGTCCACGAGTCCGCGCATGATGCGGTGAAACATCGCATCTCTCAGACGGGCGTCGGCCATCGCGTCACGCTCCTCGGAGCACACCGCGGCGAGCGAGGTTCGCCATCAGCGCGCCGGTCCCGAACGTCCACGGCTCGGCCTCATCGCAGTGCACGACCTCGTTGACCAGCATGCCCAGCTCCGGCGCCGAGATCTTCACCACGTCGCCGACCTTGTGGGTGAAGCCGCTCCCGGGTGCGCCGCGGTCGTCGAGCGGTGTGAACATCGTGCCGATGAAGAGCATCACGCCGTCCGGATACTGGTGATACCGGCTGTGGAGCTGCGACGCGAGATCGCCGAGGTCGCGGCCGATCTCGCCGACACGCGTGGTGTGCGTGATCGCGAACCCGTCGGGGCCGGTGACGGTCGTCTCGAAGACGATCCGGCGCGCGGAGTCGAGCGTGAACGTGTCGTCCAGCACCCGGATGAATGGGCCGATCGCGCAGGACGCGTTGTTGTCCTTCGCGCGCCCCAGCAGGAGCGCGCTGCGGCCCTCCACATCCCGAAGGTTGACGTCGTTGCCGAGCGTCACGCCGACGATCGTGCCCGCGCTGTTGATCACGAGGACCAGCTCGGGCTCCGGATTGTTCCAGACCGACTTCGGATGGATCCCCACACGGGCACCGGGCCCCACGGCCGCCATCGGTGGGCACTTCGTGAACAGCTCTGCGTCCGGGCCGATGCCGACCTCGAGGTACTGCGACCACATGCCCTTGGCAACGAGCACGTCCTTGACCCGGGCGGCTTCGGGCGAGCCAGGACGGATGCCACGAAGATCGGGTCCGATGATCGCCTGGATCTCGCGTCGGGCGCCGTCGGCGAGCGTGGGGTTCCCGCGCGCGCGCTCCTCGATGACCCGCTCGAGCAAGCTCGCGATGAACGTGACGCCGCTCGCCTTCACGGCCTGGAGATCGCACGGCGCGAGGAGCCACGGCTTCGCGCGGTCGCGCGCACCCTCGACGCTGTTGGCAACCAGCGCGTCGAGGCGACCCAGCGGGGGCGCCTGACGGATCGCGGAGCTGATCTCCTCGGGCTTGGCCACGTTCAGCAGATGGCTGGCGGTCGGATACGCGCGCGTCAGATTCACGGCCTCGGCACCGCGCACGCCGATGACGGCCGGGCCGTCGTCGGACGGCAACCAGGCGCGTCCGACCAGCAGGGCGTGGCCGTCCCTCGGCATCGACTCCTGGACCGAAAGCGTCAGTTGGGGCATCAGAGCGTCTCCTCGACGAGGGCGTGACCTATAGACCGATCTGACGGCGGGCGTCGGCGCGGGCCTGCTCGAGGACCTCGCGCACGGGCAGCGCCTTGTCGCGCGCGATCCGCGTGACGTCGGCGAACTCCGGGGTCACGGTGACGATCCTGCCGTCGAGGCGCGAGATCTTGAACGGCAGCGCGCCGTAGGCGGTGGTCAGCGTCACCATCTCGCGGTCGAGCCGGGCGCGCCGCCACTCCGACCAGCGCACGCCGATCGTGGTCGTCTCCTCGAACAGCACACGTGCCAGCGCGCCGGCGAGGTCGGGCGGCCCCAGCGCGGTCAGCACGACGCCGGGCCGGCTGCGCTTCATGACGACGGGGGTCAGGAAGACGTCGAGCGCTCCCACCTCGAAGAGCCGGTCGATCACGGGCTCGTAGAGCTGGGGCGACATGTCGTCGATCGTCGTCTCGACCTGGACGATCGTCTCCTGTGCAGCCGTGTCGGCCACCTCGCCCACGAAGCAGCGGAGGACGTTGGGGACCTCGAGATCGCGGGTGCCGGCGCCATATCCGACGCTCGTCACCGTCATCGCCGGCATCGAGCCCGCGCCGTTGGCCAGCGTGGTGAGGATCGCAGCGCCCGTCGGCGTGACCAGCTCCGCCTTGACTCCGGTGTCCACGACCGGGAATCCACGCAACAGCTCGGCGGTGCCCGGCCCCGGGATCGGTATCCGCCCGTGGGCTCCTTCGACGAAGCCTCCACCGATCGGCAGCGCGGAGACGTGAAGGGCCCGGGCGCCGATCAGCTCGAGCGCGATCACGCCACCGGTGACGTCCACGATCGCGTCCACGGCGCCGACGTCGTGAAAGTGCACCTGGTCACGCGTCGTCCCGTGAGCGCGCGCCTCGGCGTCGGCCAGCCGCGTGAAGATCCGCCGCGCCTTGTCCTTGATCGAGTCGCGCAGCGTGCTGGCGTCCAGGATGGCGACGATGTCACCGAGCGTGCGGTGATGGTGATGAGCGTGGTGGTCGATCTCGACGTCGACCTTCGTGGCTCGAAACGCGCCCTTCCTGACCTCGCGAACGACCAGCTCCCAGCCGGTCAGCGGCAGCTTCGCGAGCTCGGTGCGCAGCGCGTCCAGCGACACGCCCGCGTCGAGCAGCGAGGCCATGATCATGTCGCCGGCCGCGCCGCTCGGGCAGTCGAAATAGACGACTTTCACAGGGCACGGAGACCGTTCTTCGGCCATTTCACCGCTCGCCTCGTCGCGCGGCGCGCCTCGGCTCGCACTGCGGGCCGTGCCCCGCCGCGATCACAGTTGCTGGTTATTCTCCAACTCGGCTCGAGTCGCGACAACACGTAACGCAGTCCTGGTTACCGGATCTTGGCGATCAGGCGATTGATCTGGCTGGCCTGGTGCGCGGCGCCGTAGCCGTTGTCGATGTTCACGACCGAGACGCCCGGCGCGCACGAGTTCAGCATGGCCAGCAGCGCGGCGATCCCGCCGAAGGACGCGCCGTAGCCGATGCTGGTGGGCACCGCAATGACGGGGCGATCGACGAGGCCGCCGATCACGCTCGGCAATGCCCCCTCCATGCCGGCCACGGCCACGATCACATTGGCCTCGGCGAGAGTGTCGTAGTGAGCGAGCAAACGGTGGAGGCCGGCGACGCCGCAGTCGTACAGGCGCTCGACGCGATTCCCGAGAGCCTCGGCAACCAGCGCGGCTTCCTCGGCGACGGGGATGTCGGCCGTTCCCGCCGACACGACCGCGATGAGACCGATCCCATCGCTCGGCGTCGGCCTGACGATGATGAGACGGGCCGCGGCGTGATAGGCATGCGCCAGCCCGGCTGCCGCGACGGCCGCGGCCACGCCGGCATCGGCGCGGGTGGCGATCACGTTGGAGGCGTGGGCGGCCAATCGTTGCGCGATCGCTACCACCTGCTCCGGCGTCTTGCCCTGACAGAAGATGGCTTCGACGGCGGCGGCGCGAAGTCCGCGGTGCTGATCCACCTTGGCGAAGCCGAGGTCCTCGTAGGGCAGCGAGCGGAGCCGGCCAAGCGCGTCGTCGACACTCATCCGCCCCGAGCTCAGCGCCTCCAGCAGCGCGCGCACCGCGGCCCTATCCATTCGCGGCCCGCCCGAGCTTGAGCAGGATGTTGGCGCTCCCCGACTGGAAGCCCGACAGGTCCACCGCGACGTAGACGTAACCGAGCTCACGGAACCGCCGCACGATCGCCTCGTGGCGCCCGTCCTCCCAGAGCCGCGCGATCTCGTCGAGCGGAATCTCGAGCCGCGCCAGGCGGTCGTGGTGGCGGACGCGGAACTGGCGGAAGCCGAGCGAGCGAATGAACTCCTCGGCCGCGTCGACCCGGCGCAGCTTCTCCGAGGTGATCGGGTCGCCGTACTGGAAGCGTGAGGAGAGGCACGCGAACGACGGCTTGTCCCACGTCGGCAGCCCGAGCTCTCGCGACAGCTCACGGATCTCGGCCTTCGTCAGCTCGGCCTCGATCAGCGGCGCTCGTACGCCCCGCTGTCGGGCGGACTGCATGCCGGGCCGGTGGTCCCCCAGGTCGTCCACGTTGGCCCCATATATAAGGAAGCGGGCCCCCTCGCGGCGCGCGATGGGTTCGAGCGTGCCAAACAGCTCCTCCTTGCAGAAGAAGCACCGATTCGCAGGGTTACGCGCATAGTCCTGATTCTGGAGCTCATGGGTGGAGACCACCAGATGTCGCATGCCCAGAATCCCCGCCAGGCGCCGCGCCTCGGCCAGCTCGGCCGCCGGGTACGTCTCGGAGTCCGCCGTCACCAGAATCGCGCGCTCACCGACGGCGTCCCTGGCGGCCCGAGCGAGGAACGTCGAATCGACGCCACCCGAAAATGCCACGACCACGCTCTCCATCTGGCGCACGACGTCGAGGAGGCGGTCGTACTTGCTCATCGGGTCGATCCGAGCGCGGTGTCCATCAGCTTGGCCAGCGGTACCTGAGGACGTGCCCCGACGTGGGAGATGACCTCGGCTGCGGCCACCGACCCGAGCCTGCCGCAGGAAGCGAGATCCAATCCGCGGCTCAGACCGAAGAGAAATCCGGCCGCGTACAGATCTCCGGCGCCGGTCGTGTCGACGAGCGCCTCGATCGGATGAGCGTCGATGACGTGGACCTCGTCGCCCCCGACGATCACCGAGCCTCTCGCGCTCCGCGTGAGGGCCGCGATCTGGCAGTGCTGGCGAGCGTGCTGGAGCGCAGCGTCGAAGTCGTGGACCTCGTACAGCGAGCAGATCTCGGCCTCATTGGCGAACAAGACGTCGACGTAGCCCTTGACGAGCTCGAGGAACGCGTGCCGATGACGGTCCACGCAAAAGGGATCGGACAGCGTGAGCGAGACGACCCGCCCACGCTCGTGAGCGATGGACGCCGCGACCCGGAATGCGTCCTGGGCCCGGGGCGGATCGAACAGATAGCCTTCGAGGTAGAGGATCTTTCCCCGGGCGATTAGATCGGCGTCGATGTCGTCGGGGCTGAGCGATACCGACGCGCCGAGGAAGGTCCCCATCGTCCGCTGAGCGTCCGGCGTGACCATGATGAGGCAGCGGCCCGTGGGCGGGCCTTCGGTGGCCGGAGGCGTGTCGTACTCGACGCCGGTCGAGCGCAGATCGTGGGCGAACACGTCACCGAGCTGGTCGTTGCGGACCTTGCCCACGTAGTGCGCTCGTCCACCGAACGACGCCACTCCGACGATCGTGTTCGCTGCCGAGCCGCCCGACATCTCGACGCCCGGGCCCATGGCTTCGTAGAGCCGGCGGGCTCCGGCCTCGTTGATCAACTGCATGGTCCCCTTGACCAGGCCGTGGCTCAGGAGGAATCCCTCGTTCTCGTGACAGAGGACGTCCACCAGCGCATTGCCGATGCCGACGACGTCGATGTCGCCACGATCAGTCACGGCGGCGTGCCTTGGAGAAATACCGGCCGATGAGGAGGTCGAGGCGCTTGCGCGTGGCCGGCGGAAACGCCTTCGGGCTCGTGATCACGGCGTTCGCGAGCAGCCGCGGGCACTCGCACGTCCGGGGCGGCCCGAGCAGCGGGATCAGCCGGCGCAGCACGTCCTTGGCCGAGGCGACGTTCTTCTGGAGATTCTGGACGACGGTCTCGACGCTGACAGCCTCGTGAGTCTGGTGCCAGACGTCGTAGTCGGTGGCGAGCGCCAGCGTGGCGTAGCACAGCTCGGCCTCGCGGGCGAGCTTGGCCTCGGGCATGCTGGTCATGCCGATGACGTCCACGCCCCAGCTCCGGTACACCTGCGACTCGGCCCGCGTCGAGAACTGTGGGCCCTCGATGCAGATGTAGGTCCCGCCGCGGTGCACGGTGGCCGGCGTCTGCCGGGCTGCCTTCTCGAGCGCCGTCGCCAGGTCGGGGCACACGGGTTCAGCCATCCCCACGTGGGCCACGATGCCGTCGCCGAAGAACGACGACACGCGGCGCTTGGTCGCGTCGAAGAACTGCTCCGGGATGACGAGGTGGCGGGGCTCGATCTTCTCCTTCATGCTGCCGACGGCGGCGACCGAGACGACCCACTCGACGCCGAGCGACTTCAGCCCCCAGATGTTGGCGCGGAAATTCAGCTCGCTCGGCGCCAGCCGATGGCCGCGGCCGTGGCGCGGCAGGAAGACCACGCGCCGGCCATCGAGCCGGCCCTCGCAAAACTCGTCGGACGGATCGCCGAACGGCGTTCGGACACGACGCCAGCGAACGTCCGTCATCCCTTCCAGCTCGTAGAGCCCGCTGCCGCCGATGATGCCGATCGCGGGTCGCGAAGCGCTGCCTTCTTGACGCCGTTTCACGTGAGCTCCCCTCTCGCCTTCTCGCCTTCGATCCCGGTGATCCGCACTCTCGCCAGACGGCGCCGAAACGTGTCGGGGCCGTCGAACGTCACCTCGACGTAGTTCCCGGTGAGCCCGACCAGCGTTCCCGTGGTCCGGTCGCTGCGATCGAGGACGACCACGTCGTGCACCGTGCCCACCAGCCTCCGCCGGAACATCAGGCCCTTCGTCCCGCCGAGCGCGCGCAGCGTCCGGCTGCGAGCCGTGATGACGCGCGGCTCCAGGTGGCCGTCCAGTCGCACGGCTTCGGTAGCGCGCCGATCAGAGTAGCCGAAGACGTGGAGATAGGTGAACGGCAGCGCGGACACGAGCGCCTGCGTCGCCTCGAAGTCCACGTCCGTCTCTCCTGGAAAGCCGACGATCACATCGGTGCCGAGGCCGAGATCGGGAATCGCCGTCGCCAGGCGCTCGACGAGCGCGCGGTACATCGCGACGGTGTACGGCCGGCGCATGCGCCTGAGGACGCGATCGCTGCCGCTCTGAAGCGGGACGTGCAGATGAGGCGCGATCACCGACGAGCCCGTGACGATGTCGAGCAGCTCGGACGTGAAATAGGCGGGCAGGACCGACGAGAGCCGGACGAAGCGCAGCCCACGAATCTCCACCATCGCGCGCACCAGCGCCGCCAGCGTGGTGCGCGGCGTGAGATCGAAGCCGTAGTGACCGAGATCGACGCCTGTCAGCACGACCTCGGCGTGTCCCGCCTCCACGAGCCACCGCACCTGATCGAGCACAGCCTCGGGCTCGCGGCTCCGGGACGCGCCTCGGGCCTGCGGCACGATGCAGAAGGCGCAGCGGTGCTGGCAACCGTCCTGCACCTTGACGAAGGCGCGGCTCCGCTCCACCTCGGCCAGGGGCGCCGGCGCGAGTGTCCGGGCCGCGCCGATGTCCGAAACGCGAACGCGCGACGTCGTCCGGCCGTCGAGGAGATCGGCGACCATCTCGGGCAGGCGGGCCTTGTCGGCGTTGCCGACCACGAGATCGACACCGCGCACCCGCGCCACCGTCTCGGGGTCGGTCTGGGCCCAGCAGCCGGTCACCACGAGACGCGCCCGCGGATTGCCGCGTACGGCCCGCTGGATGGTCTGTCGATCCGAGAAGTCCGCGCGCGCTGTGACCGTGCAGGTGTTGACGACGACGACGTCGGCCGGCTCGCCGAACGGCACCGGGCGAAACCCCTTCGCGCTCAGGGCCGCCTGCATCTCGTGGCCGTCCACCTGGTTGAGGCGACAGCCGAGCGTGGCGAAGGCGACGGTCCGCGTCACGCTGGGACCGGCTCGCGAAGCTGACCGCAGGCGGCGCCGATGTCCTCGCCCTTGCTCCAGCGCACCGTCGTGGTGATGTCGGCGTCGAGCAGGACCGACTGGAAGGCCAGGATGCGCGGCAACGGCGGCCGCTGGAACGTCGAGCCCTCCCAGTCGTTGAAGGGAATCAGGTTGACCTTGGCCTTCACACCGCGCAACAGCCGGGCCAGCCGCCGGGCGTCTTCCACGTCGTCGTTGACCCCGTCGAGCATCACGTACTCGAAGAACACGCGCTGCCGGTGGGTGAGCGGGTACTTCCGCACCGCTTCCATGAGTGCCGACAGGTTCCAGGACTTGTTCACCGGCATGAGCTGAGACCTTACATCGTCCGAGGATGCGTGCAGCGAGACGGCGAGGTTGACCTTGAGGTCCTCGCGGCCGAGCTTCTCGATGCCCGAGACGAGGCCGACCGTCGAGACGGTGATGCGGCGGGGGGAGTAGCCGAGTCCGAGCTTGGCGTCGGTGAAGATCCGCACCGCCTTGACGAGCGCGGCGAAGTTGGCGAGCGGCTCCCCCATTCCCATGAAGACCAGATGCGTCACGCGCTGCCCCTCCCCGGCCAGCAGCGCGTTGGCGGCCAGGAGCTGGCCGACGATTTCACCGGCCGTCAGGTTGCGCTCGAGGCCCATGGTGCCCGTCAGGCAGAACGCGCAGGCGTAGCCGCAGCCCACCTGGGTCGAGAGGCACAGGGTGATCCGATCGTCGTCCGGCATGATCACCGCGCTGACCCGACTGTCGTCCTCGAGCCGGAACACGAGCTTTCGACTGCCATCCAGCGACGGTGTCACTCGCGCGACGTCGGGCAGCGTCACCGTCCTGTTATCGGAGAGTGCGCTCCGAAAATCCTTCGGGAGGTCTGACATCGCATCAAGCGCGTAGACGCTCTTCCGGTAGATCCACGTCGCGAGCTGACGGCCACGATACCGAGACGCGCCGAGCTCGACGGCAAGGTCTTCGAGCTCCGACGGAAGCATGCCAATCAGGTTGGGGGGAGCTGACATCGCACGAAGAATATCACGAAGGGTTCGGACGCCCCGGGGAGGTGACAGGGCGCGAGGCTCGATCCGAAAGGTCCTACGTCGGAGCACCGTCGCGGCAGTCGAAGTGAACGAGGCAGTCTTTCCTCAGCGGCTCCGCCATACCCCGCGCAAGTAACATACCAGCCCGATCGATGGCCGCGTGGCGGTGTGGCGTCTGTCGCGCTCGCAGACCGGAGGCTCGACGCGCACGATGGTGTTTCGACGAGAACACTGTCCGCGGACACTTGTTCTAAGTTTGTTCAGACCCACTATCCACACATTCTGTGGTCGAGTGGTGGATAAGCGTGTGGGTGAGCGCACTCGCTCCGCAAAGTTTCCATCACTTATGCACTTCGCTCAGCGATGAGGCACGTGGCTGCCCGGATGGAGAACGAGGTAGACGTCGAGGAGGTTGGTGTTCGTCGGCCCCGTCGTGAGCAAGTCGCCGCTGCGCGCGAGGTAGTCATAGGTGTCGTTGTCGTCGAGCCATCGACGCGCGTCCGCTCCCCCGCGTTCGAGCGTCCTGCCGTCGACGATCGCGCCGGCGGCGTCTGTCGGTCCATCGGTTCCGTCGGTCCCGGCGGCGAGGACGACGAGATCGTCGGCCGAGCCGAGCTCGAGCGCTGCGGCCAACGCCAGCTCCTGGCAACGACCGCCACGTCCCCGCCCCCGGACCGTTACCGTCGTCTCACCGCCGGCGATCAGACAGGCCGGCGGCGTCAACGCCCGACCACGCGCGACGAGGTCGCGGGCGACGACCCTGGCCTCGCCTTCGATCCCGCTCCCGAGAACGGTTGGCACGTAACCGATCCGCCTCGCCGCATCGGCGGCGGCCCGGACGACCAGCTCGTTGTTACCGATCACCACGTTCGTCACCGACCGGAACAACGGGTCGCCCGGCTTCGGCGTCTCGGCGATCTCGCCGCGGGCGCCGGCTTCGAGCCGCTGCACCACAGAGGTGGGAGCCTGACCGCGGATCTTCCGTGCTTCGAGGACGCCAAGCGCATCGGCGAACGTCGTCGGGTCCGGCGCCGTCGGACCGGAGGCGATCACGTCGAGCGGATCACCGATGACGTCGGAGAGGGCGAGCGTGAGGATCGGGGCCGGAGCCGCGGCCCGGGCAAGCTGGCCGCCCTTGAAGCGCGAGAGGTGCTTGCGGACGGCGTTGAGCTCGTCGATGGTGGCGCCGGAGGCGAGCAGCAGCCGCGTCACCGCCTGCTTCTCCGCCAGCGTGACCGGCGGGGTGGGCGCCGGGGTCAGCGCCGAACCGCCACCGGACACCAGGAAGAGCAGGCGTTCGCCCGCCCCGGCATCACGGGCGAGCGCCAGCAAGCGGTCGGCGGCAGCTTCGCCGCGAGCGTCGGGCACTGGATGACCGGCCTCGGCGATCGTCACGCGCCGCGTGGGCGTGGTGTAACCGTCCTTGACGACGACGAAGCCGCCAGCAATGCGGTCCCCCAGGACGTCTTCGGCCGCACGCGCCATCGCCGCGCTCGCCTTGCCGCACCCGAGCACGAGGACGCGCTCGGCGCCGGCGAGGTGACGGGATTCGCGCTGGAGGGCCCGGTCGACGAGGCCGCGAACGTCGCCGGCCGCCAGCGCCGCGTTCCAGATGGCGCGCGCCGCCTCGCGCGGCGTCAAGAACGGAGCTTCTGGAGCCGTTCTCCCGCTTCCTGCAGGACCTCGTCGGTTTTCGGAAAGCAGAACCGGATCTTCGTGCGCCCGAGCTCGGGGTGCGCATAGAAGGACGATCCCGGGACGGTGGCCACGCCGACGTGCTTGATGAGGAACATGGCGAACGCCGTGTCGTCCTCGATCCCGTAACGCGTCAAGAAGTGGGCCGCGTCCGTGAGGATGTAGTAGGCCCCGTGCGGCTTCCAGGCCACGAATCCCGCCCTTTCGAGCCAGCCGAACAACACGTCGCGCTTGGCCTGATACATCTCGCGGAGCCAGACGTAGTAGCTGTCCGGCAGTGTCAGCGCGACGACGGCGGCCTCCTGGAGCGGATGCGGCGCTCCCACCGTCACGAAGTCATGGGCCCGGCGAATGCCGACGCTGACGTCAGCGGGCGCGACGGCGTACCCGATGCGCCAGCCGGTGACCGAGTAGGACTTCGAGATGCCAGAGATCGTGATCGTGCGCTCGGCCATGTCTGGCAGCGTGGCGATCGGCGTGTGGCCGAGGCCGTCGTAGACGATGTGCTCGTAGATCTCGTCGGTGATGGCGAGCAGGTCGTGCTCACGGCACAGCTCGGCGATGACCTCCAGCTCCCCGCGCGAGAAGACCTTGCCGGTCGGGTTGTTCGGGCTGTTGAAAACGATCGCTTTCGTGCGTGGCGACACGGCCTTGCGCAGCCGGTCGGGGTCGAACACGAAACCCGGCGGCTCGAGAGGCACCCACACCGGCTCGGCGCCCGAGATGATGCACCCGGGCCCATAGTTCTCGTAGAAGGGCTCGAAGATGATGACCTCGTCACCGGGGTTGAGCACGGCCAGCAGTGTGGACAGCATCGTCTCGGTGGAGCCGCAGCAGACCGTGACGTGACGCTCCGGGTCGATGTCGAGGCCGTAGAACTTGCGGTACTTGTCGGCGATGGCCCGCCGGAGCGGCGGCGCTCCCCAGGTCACCGAATATTGGTGGAAGTCGCCCTCGAGCGCCTGGTGGGCGGCGTCGATGAGCTCGCGAGGTGGCGGAAAGTTCGGCATGCCCTGCGCGAGGTTCACGCCACCGAGCTGGTCCACCACGCGCGTCATCTCACGGATCACCGACTCCGTGAACCCCTGCACCCTCCTCGATATCCGATCGCCGCTCATGCGCGGCACGTCCTCGTCGATGTCATGACCGCGATGTTACCGCTCCGGACGAGCACGCGCCTGGATGGTCGCGGCCGGGACTGGTGTGCCCCTCGGAGACCCGTGTCTCAGGGCACCGTCTCGGATACGCGTATCGAACTGGCTGTGGCGTAGCGTCGGTTGGCGTGGTCAACGAGGGGCACACCGGCCCCGGCCGCACACCACGCGATCGCGTGCCCGTCAGGGGACGATGACGTCGCGTTCGATGGGATCGACCTGGACACCGCGCTGCTTGAGCCAGCTCACGCCCCGCTGGAGCGTGCCCTCGTCTGCCTCCATCTCCAGGGCCACCCATCCGTAATCCGCCTTCACGTCGGCGCGCCGGATGTTGATGACGATGTCGAAGTCCTTCACCAGGCGATAGATGATCGGCTCCTGGATGAGGTCGGCGGGAAACGTCAGCCGCACGCGCAGGCGAGCCATGGCGAGGACCAGCGCTCAGGCCCCTCCGGCGATGGCGGGAACGATCGACACCTGGTCGCTCTCCTTGAGCACCGTCTTCTTGCCGTCGAGGAAACGGATGTCCTCTTCGTTCACGTAGATGTTGATGAAGCGGCGAAGCTCTCCGCCCTCGTCCACCAGGCGCTCGCGCAGCCCGGGGAACTGGCGCTCGAGATCGTCGACCACGGCGGCGACGCTGCCGCCCTTAGCCTGCACTTCGGCGGTGCCCTTGGTGAG
Organism: Candidatus Rokuibacteriota bacterium; assembly: GCA_003220615.1. Lineage (GTDB taxonomy): Bacteria > Methylomirabilota > Methylomirabilia > Rokubacteriales > CSP1-6 > 40CM-68-15. The sequence goes on along the minus strand of QHTB01000132.1, from coordinate 2,030 downwards.
CGCGCGCAACGGTGTCGGAATGCGTACCAGCGGCATTGAGCCTCCTTTAGATCAAAGGGGGCGCGGCTCCCCCTGCGACTTCAGAACGGTCAGGGCCCGATCGAACGCCGACAGCGTCGGACGGATCTTCACGTGCGTCTCCAGACGGTCGTAGAGCGCGTCGGGCGTCTTGAGCCCGTTGCCGGTGATGCAGACGACGATCGACTGATCGCGCGGGATGACGCCGGTCTCGATGAGCGTTTTGGTCGCGGCCACCGTGACGCCGCCCGCCGTCTCGGTGAAGATGCCCTCGGTCCGCGCCAGCAGCAGCATGCCCTCGATGATCTCCTCGTCGGTGGCGTGGGCGCCGAAGCCGCCGGAGTCCTTGGTCGTGCGGTACGCGTAGAAGCCGTCGGCGGGATTGCCGATGGCCAACGACTTGGCAATGGTCTTGGGCCGGACCGGCTTGAGCACGTCGGTGTCGTTCTTGATCATCGTGACGATCGGCCCGCAGCCCTCGGCCTGCGCGGCGTGCATGTGCGTGCGCACCGGGCCCTCGACGAGCCCGAGCATCTTGAGCTCCTTGATGGCCTTCCAGATCTTCGTGATGAGCGAGCCCCCGGCGCAGGGCACGACGATATGGTCGGGGGCGCGCCAGCCGAGCTGCTCGACGATCTCGAAGCCGTAGCTCTTGGAGCCCTCCGAGTAGTACGGCCGGAAGTTCACGTTGACGAACGCCCAGCGATACTTGTCGGCGATCTCTGAGCAGAGCCGGTTGACCTCGTCGTAGGTGCCCTCGACGGCCACCAGCGTCGGGTTGTAGACCAGCGTGGCCAGGATCTTGCCCTGCTCGAGGTCGGCCGGGATGAAGATGTACGACTTCATCTGCGCCTCGGCCGCGTGAGCCGCCACCGAGTTGGCCAGGTTACCGGTGGACGCGCACGCCACCGTGTCGAAGCCGAACTCGCGCGCTTTGGTCACCGCGACGGACACCACGCGGTCCTTGAACGACCACGTGGGATGGCAGACGGAATCGTTCTTGATCCAGATCTCGCGGCAGCCCAGCTCGTCGGCGAGATTTCGCGCGCGGACCAGCGGCGTGAAGCCGACGTGATGGCCGACCGCGACGTCGCCGTCCACCGGGAGCAGGTCTTTGTACCGCCACATGCTGGGCGGCCCGGCGGCAATCGACTGACGCGTGACGACGCCCTTCAGCGCTTCGTAGTGGTAATCGACCTCGAGGGGACCGAAACAGAACTCGCAGACATGCACGGGAGCCGACGGGTAGCCGCGGCCACACTCGCGGCACTTCAAGCCTCTCAACTTCTCCATGAGCGCGTCTCCATCGGTAGGGGAATTGAGCCCCGAGTTGTACTGCACCGACAGCAAGACATTTCGCATACTTAACAATGAACAGTGCGCGAAGTCAATCGGAGAACTCAACGAACTCCTCGATCGCGCAACTGAAGTATCATGCGTCGCCGTGGCGCGGAGCCGCCTCGTCCCGCTCGCGTTGCTCCTGGCGTATGGCCTCGGCTTCGGCGCTTCGGCGTTTGGATTCACACTCCCCGCCTTCGACGACCATCCCGGCCAGGTGTATCGGCTCTGGCACGTGCTCACGCGAGGCCCGGCGCCGTGGGCGTGGAACCCCGGCTGGTGGACGGGGTACCCCGAGATGCAGTTCTATCCGCCCGGCTTCTTCTACGTCGGCCTGCTCCTGCGCTGGCTCTCTCTCGGCGCGCTCTCCCCCAATCTGATCTACCAGGTCCTGCTGTGGCTGACGTGGCTGGCTCCCGGCGTCACCGTGTACGTCCTGCTCCTGCGCGCCGTCGGCAATGGTTGGTTGGCGCTTCCCGGCTCCCTGGTCGCGCTCACACTCTCGACGGGAGTGGCCAGCGGAGTGGAAGGCGGCGTTCACATCGGGATGCTGCCCGCGCGGCTCGGATGGGCACTGTTGCCCCTGCTCGCGCTCGTTCTCATCCGCTGGGCCGACGACGAGGGATCGCGGCCCTGGGGCCTCGCGCTCATCTCTCTGGCGGCGATCGTCGTGA
>QHTB01000123.1 GCA_003220615.1 Candidatus Rokuibacteriota bacterium | reverse complement strand
GGGAAGATCTTCAGGCTGCAATCGGATACGTCGCCGACCTCCCCGGATCCGCTCCGCGTGAATGTATCGAATCCTGCGCATTGACAATGTGTTACCCTGGCAGGTAACGCTTAAGTTGTGCCGAAGATTCGCAGGGGTGGCTATGTTTTCATCAGCTGGAAGGGCGATCATTCCCCGCGGCACGTTCACGTGTACCGCGATCGCAGGCTGGTGGTGAAGTGGGATCTGGACAATGAGAGGCCGATGAAGGGGCGCGCGTCTCGCCGGGTTATCGAACTCATCGAGCAGCTTCGAGAAGAACGGCTGCTATGAAGATCCGCTCGGTAGGCTACAACAACCGCAAGAAGGCGTTCGAGATTAAGGTCGGACCGCGGGCGTTCACGTTTCCTTACTCCAAGGCGGTTCCGCCGCCCACGGTCGATGACCCCGTGCGCCGGATCGCGGTAGACAAGGATCTCGCGAGAGAGGGATTCACCTACGTCCTGGAATCCGGGCGGGAGGGCACGGTTCACGTGGAGCAGGTGCTCGAGTACAACCAGGACCCGTCGTACCTGCGTGACCTGTTGCTCTACAAGCTCACGATCGAGGCACAGAAGCGTATCGAGGCAAGCCCGCTCTCCAGGCGCGAGGTCGTGCGTCGACTCGGCACGACGCTGCTTCAGGTCCTCGATTGCGATGTGGACTTCGTCGTCCGCGTCAAGAGCGCCTGACTTCGCCGCGGACGAGCTCGTGCGATGCGCTAGACTCACATGCAGAGGAGCGGGGGATGAAGAATCAGGAGACCGTCGTGCATAGCGACCCGGAGATTTTGGGCGGGACGCCGGTCTTCATCGGAACCCGCGTGCCGCTGCGGAATCTCATCGACTACCTGGAGCACGGGCACAACCTCGACGAGTTTCTGGACGCTTTTCCTACCGTCTCGCGCGAGCAGGCGGTGGCCGCCCTCGAAGCCGCCCACGAAGCACTGACGGCCCGTGCGCGTCCTGCTCGATGAGCAGCTGCCGCGGCAGTTGGTGTACGAACTGGCTGGCCACGACGTTCGTACCGTCCAGCAACAAGCCTGGGCTGGTCTTGGAAACGGTGAGTTGCTCCTGCGTGCCTCCGCCGACGCCTTCGAGGTCTTCCTCACCAGCAGAACCTCGCTCGGTCTTCACTCCGCGTGATCGTCCTGGTTGCGCCAAGTAACGCGCTCGAAGACCTCCTTCCCCTGGTGCCGAGCATTCTTGAGGCGATTCAGAGCGTCCGGCCAGGTCAGGTCCAACGAATCGGTGGCTAACTGCCCCATGTGACTCGGTGGCCGGTCGGTGTTCGCCAACTGTGACCACCGCTGTCACAGCAACCTGCGCGTTGCATCGTGGGCAGCCGACCCAGGCCACGCGAATCGTCACGCGGCGTCGGGCGTCGACCGACTTCGCGGCCTCGACGTGTCCGCATGGGAAACGGTAACTCCGAGCGGATGACTGCTTTGCGTCCATCGGGCTCGGCGCGGTGCCTCTCATGAATTCCTCCCGGCCTCTGTGTGCGGGAATCATGCACCGCTGCCGTGACAGGGAAGGTCACAGTGCCTGCCTACTCGCATAGCCGGCTGTCGCTGTACGAGACGTGCCCGCGCCAGTACCGCTACCACTATCTGGATCGCATCGAGCCCCCGGACGAGGCTGAGGCGATCGAGCTCTTCGTGGGCAGCCGTGTCCATCAAGCCCTGGAGGCGCTGTACCGAGAGCTCATGCGGGGCCGCCGGCTGACGCTCGAGGAGCTGATCGCCACCTTCCGTCACCACTGGGAGCAGGAGTGGCCGAAGAGCATGCGGTTCCCACGTCCGGACGACGAGCCGGCGTCGTACCGAGCCCTCGGGGAGCGGTGCCTCGCCGACTACTACGCACGATACGAGCCGTTCGATGGCGATCACACCATCGCCGTCGAGCGACTCCTGGTCTTTCCGCTCGATCCGGAAGGCGAGGTTCAAGTCCAGGGATACGTGGACCGGCTCTCGGTGGGCGCCGACGGCGTGTGGAGGATTCACGACTACAAGACGGGCAAGTATCTGCCCACGCAGCAGCAGGCCGACGCGGATCGCCAGCTCGCGCTCTACGAGATCGGCGTGCGCCACGCCTGGCCCGACGTGCGCGAGGTCGAGCTGGTCTGGCACTACCTGGCGCACGACGTCGAGCTCAGGTCACGGCGCAGCACAGACGATCTGGCGCAGGATCATTGCGGCTGGTGCCCGTATCGCGCGATCTGCCCCGCCTGGTCACATCTCGTCGCGACCGAGCAGCTGACGCCGCAACGCTTCGCCGGGGACGCTGGCGTCCAGCTCGTCGATCGATACGCCGGCCTCAAGGCCGAGCAGCGTCGCATCGACGCGGAGCTGGAGACGGCGCACGGCGATCTCGTTCGCTTTGCCGAGCAGGAATCGCTGGAGCGGGTGAGGGGAACCGAGCACGTGGTGACGGCGAAGCGTGCGAGCGCTCTGCGATTCCCGTCGAAGGACGACGAGGCGCGTGGTGAGCTGGAGCGCTTCGTCAAAGATCACGGGCGGTGGGATGAGGTGTCGGAGCTCAGCCTGCGAGCGCTGGCCAAGACGCTGGAGCTCGCCCGGTGGCCTCAAGCGCTGGTCGACGGCGTTCGGAGCTTCGCAGCGCGGGTGAACGTCGTGCGTGTGCGGCTGGCGAGACTCAAGCCGGAGGACGAGTGAACTGTATCCTCGCGGGCACGTTGACACGAAAAACTCTCGCTGCGTAAAGTGAGGACGTGGCCTTGCGACCGCGCGCGGTAATCACGACGCCCTACCCAACGCCGGCGGCGATGGCGCGCGCGCTTGGTCTCTCCCGGAAGCGCTATCGGGAACTCATGGCGATCGTCACAGACGCTCTCGCCCGTCGCCACAAGCGGACCGCCGGAAACCGGAGTTCCGCGAGGCGGCGGCCAGCACGCTGAACCTGACCGCTCGCTGAGCGATACTTGCCCCACAGCGCGTTTCTCAACGTCCCCTATGATCAGCGCTACGAGAAGATGTTCGTCGCCTTGATCGCCGGTCTCTGTGCGTTTGGGCTGCGGCCGCGCGCGACTTTGGAGATCCCGGGTCCTTCGAGGCGGCTCGATCGCATTCTCGAACTCATTTCGGCATGCCGCTATTCCTTCCACGATCTCAGCCGTGTGCAGCTCTCCCACGGTGCTCCGAGATTCAACATGCCGTTCGAGATCGGACTCGCGGTCGCCACCGCTCGCTGGCGCCCCGCCCATCAGTGGTTCCTCTTCGAGGCGCGTCGCTTCAGGATCCAGCAAACTCTGAGCGATCTTGGCGGAACGGACGCCTACGTCCACGGCGAAGGCCCCCGTAGGCTACTGGTCGCTTTGACGGATGCCCTGGTACGGGTTTCGAAGCAGCCGACGGTCGACGAGCTGTATCGGGTTTTTCGCCGCTTGAGCGATGAATCGATCGGTATTCGGCGGAATTACGGAACCCTGTTCGGCGCTCGCGCCTTCAGGGACCTGGTTTTTCTGGCGACTGGTTTCGTGACGCGAGAGATGGCGTAGCATGACTCGCCACTGGTGACGCCGAAGCGCAGCCCCTAGATCGTGATCAGGTTCGGCCTCATCCACCGTCGCAGCGCTTCGACGCGGAAGCGCACGGCGGGTGCCTGGGGGACGTTTTCGACGGTGACGATCTGGTTGTCGACGAGGGGTTTGAGGGCGGCGCGGAGGACCTTCTTGTCCTGCCAGGGCCCGGTGAGATCCGACGTCAGGACGGGCGCGCCTTCCTCCTTGACGGTCTCGGCGAGGTGGCGGAGCAGCGGGAAGGCGAACTCGTCCTTCTCGACCTCCTGGTACAGCAGGTAGAACTGGGGACGGCAGCCGGGATCCTTGATGATGTGGGCGAACGTCTCGTCCACGAACGCGCGGTCGACCTTGGGAACGCGACCGAGCACCCACCGCTCGAAGATCCGATGACAGAGGAACTGGAGCCAGAACGGATGCCGGCCGGTCAGGAACAGGATCCGCTGCTTGGCCGCGTCGTCGAAGTGCAGCCAGGCATCGCCGCGATCGATGATCGGCATGGCGGCGGACTCCTCGAGCGGGCCGAGCGTGATGATCTCGAAGAGCCGCCCGAGGTTGATGTGCTTGATCGGTTGGAGCTCGAAGAACGTCGGCCGGCAGGCGATGACGATGCGGAGCCCCAGCGCCTCGTCCTTGCAGAGCGACTCGATGAAGCTGAAGAACGTCTTGTGCTTGGGCTCGACGAGCGCCTCCGCGATCTCCTGGCACTCGTCGAAGAACAGGATGGTCTGCTTGCTTCGCCGCCGGTTCTCCTTCAGGGCCTGCATGAACAGCCGCCGCTGGTCGACGATGGCCCCCGACGCTTCCGCCTCGCGGAAGGCGCCGCGAACTTTATCCGCTTTTGCCTCGGCCGGCGCCTCCGAGAGCTGGCCCAGCAGCTCTTTCGTGACGTCTTCGTCCTGCTTGAGGCCTTCCTGCCAGAGACGGCGGAAGTCGAATTTCAGCACGGCCGCGGTCTTGTTCTCCCCGACGTGACGGGCGATGCTCTCGAGCGCGAGCGACGATTTGCCCGTCCGCTGGAGGCCCTGGATGGCGACCGGCCGCGCCGGATCGGCGACGAGGGCGCGCCTGATGATCTCCAGCTCGCGGCTACGCCCGTAGAACGCCTCGCCGGTGACGGTGTAGGTGTACTGGTACGGGCTGTCGGTCACCGTGACTGCGCTGGCGCTGGCCGTGGCGCTGGCCGCTTTCACCGAAGCACGCTGGAGCTCGGGGGCTGGAGCTTGTGAGGCCGGCGTGTCGGAGGGCGCCAGCGTGGCCGGATCGATACGCTGAAGCTTCCACAGCTCGGCCAGCGCGAGCATCGCCTGCTTGTCGAGTTTCATGTGACGGTGTTCCGCCGGGGTGTCGACTTCCCACGAGAACTTTTCGAGATGTTTCTTCACCTGGTCGGCGCGGACGAAGATCTTGAAATACGGATGCATCGGGACGCTCGCCGGAGGCTTGGGGTGGGAGATCGCCACGACGGGGAAGACCTTGAACTCGGACTTCTTGTCGAGAAAGATGTCGGCGAGCTCGCGGGAGAGAAAACGATCGCGCTGCAGCAGGAGATAGTGACCGACGCGATCGCACTGCTCACGAGCCTGGAGCACGGGGTTGTGGAGCTGGCGGCCGTCGGTGAGCTCCCAGTCGGAGTCGAGGTGGGCGCGACGGACGTTCCAGTTCTTCGCCTCGACGTTGAAGATGCCATCCTGCTTGAGCACGAGAAAGTCGACCTGGAAATCGCCACCCTGAAGCTCCACGAACACGTAGAACGTATCGGGGAGCTGGGTGAGCCAGCGGAGCACGGTGCGGTCGACCGGTTTGCGCTCTAAATGAGAACCAAAAAATTTGGCCATGCTGACCTCGGGTGGGTGATCGTGAGCCTCCGGTCAAACTGCGCGTCCTCTCTAACGTGGCACCTGTTCCGCGGTATTGAGAAGCTTTTTGTGGGAGGTAATATCGGGTCGACGAATAGGGGCGAATCTCCTCCGTCGAAGGGATCCCGATATGAAATGGATCTCGCCCAAGTTCGCGGTCGTTTCGGTTGGCGCGGCGCTCGCCCTGGGCGCGTGCGCGTCGATCCCGACCGGACCGAGCGTGTTGGTGTTGCCGGGCAACGGCAAGAGTTTGGAGCAATTCCAGACCGACGACGCGGTCTGCCGCCAGTGGTCAGCGCAGCAGACGGGAACGACCACCGAGCGCACGTCGAGCCAAAGCACGATCAGCGGCGCCGCCATCGGCGCGAGTCGTACCGATGCGGCGGGAACGTCAGTGCAGCACCGCTACAACATCGCGTATATGCAGTGTATGTACGCCAAGGGCAACCAGATCCCTGTCTCCCGCTGAGAAGCGCCGGGCCGCCGCGACTAGTGCCCCGGCCGTTCCGGCCGCTCAGGCCGCTCCACGCGTCCGATCCGCTCAGGCTTCTCCATCTTCTCGACCTTCTCCGTCTTCTTCCCCAGCTGTTCCATCTTGTCCGTTTCGTCCTTCGCGACCAGGTCGCGCTGGGCATCCGTCACTCGGCGGACGGCCTCGCCGACCTTGTCAGTGGTCGTGAAGCCGTTCTTCTTGAGATCCTCGGCCACCTTGCCCCAGCCCATGTGGGCATTCCGGTCGATGAGGGCCTGCGTCTGACAGGCGGTGTCACTCCCGCAAAGGCTAAAGAGGACCAGGGCCTGGCCGGGGGGAAGGGCGGCGTAGAGCGCGGTGTTCGGGACGCCCAACTTGGTGAAGATGGCCGACCGTTCCTCGCGCGTTGTCGCTCCCCGATCCAAGGCGCCGGCTTTGCTGTCGAGGTCGGTCTCGGCGGCTCTGGTTGCGCGGGCGGGGAGGATGAGCAGCGCCGCCCAAAGCAGGCTTGCCAGGTAGAGCGGTTCTCTCAGTCTCATTTAGTCTCCTTAGATAGATCCAACTCCTTTCCTCTTTGACGACGACCAACACGCGGGGTTACGGCACCCAAGCCGCACCACGTCGAGCATCGGTAATCCGTTGGCGTCGACGACGTCGAGCACCTTGGTGGCACGTCAGAGCGGCATTCGTGTCGCGTCAGTGACATGACAAAACAACGTAACTCTTGAAAGAGTCCTGTCTTCGCGCGTTCGGCGTCTGGCGTGGTGCTTGCTTCGGCTGATCCATGGATGAGATGGAAGCGCCGCGACACTGTCGCACCTCACCCGACGGCGATCATCACCGAAGGGTCTGAGTTGGACGGTAAAAGCTCGTTCAACGGAACGGTGATACTCAACGGCCGAGCCAAAGGTGACGTCCATGCCACCGGAACGCTGATCGTCGGTGAATCCGCCTTCATTGAGGCCCAGCTCCGGGCGCCTGTCATCGTGATTGCCGGACACGTCGTCGGTAACCTCACGGCAACGGAGCGCGTTGAGTTTCGGCGCAGCGCCCACGTCGTCGGCGATCTGGAGGCGCCGGTCTTTGTTATTGAAGCGGGTGCGGTCTTCGAAGGACGAACAACCAGGCCGACACCCGAGGGTCCGGAGAAGAGCGACTCTACTTTATCCGCTGGCTAAGCGGCCGCTTGTAGCGAGCCCTACCTCCACCCCGTCAGTAGAAACACTCCCAGCACGATCAGCACGGCGCCCACCACGACCCGCCAGCCTACCTTTCCCGCAGCGCCTGGAAAGAGCAGCGCGAGCAGGAGCACGAAGAGCGGCGCGACCCCGGCCAGCGGAGTGACCACGCTCACCTCGCCAAGGCCGAGCGCCATCAGGAACAAAAGCACGCCGGTGTTCTCGCAGGCGCCGGCTCCGGCGAAGTAGAGCAGGCTGCGGCGGTCGCAGCGCAGCGCTCCCCAGTTGCCCGTGGCCAGGACGAACGTGGTCGAGGTGATCATGGCGGCGGCCATGTTGACGGCGGAGCCGAAGAGCGGCCCGGCGTGGAAGAGGCCGAGCTTGCGGATGATCGCCACCACCGCGAAGCACGACGCCGAGACGAACGGATAGACGAGCTGCCGGGGCGCAAAGCCCACGTGCCTTCCGCTCTGCGAGAGCAGGACCGTCCCGAACACGATCACGAGCGTGCCCATGACGATAGGCAGCGTGACGTGCTCGCCCAGCAAGAGGATGGCAAGGCCGGTGGACATCAGCGGCGTCAAGTTGCCGATGGAGGCGGCGACCGGCGCTCCTACCTTCTCGATGGCGATAACCCGGAAGAGCCGTCCCCCCGTGGTGCCGAGCGCCCCCGAGAGGACGAAGTACGGCACGGCGCGCCAGGAATAGGCCTCGCGCGGAACGAACAGGAAAACTGCCGACCAGAGGCCGATGACGCCGACCAGGACGTTGATCCAGAAGCCGGCGTAGAAATTCGAGCGGCGGAGCCCGCGCTGGATCAGGATCGTCGCGACTGCCGAGCACAGTGCGCTCGTCAGCGCCATCACGTGGGGGGAGGGGGCCAACGCGGGCGCCGCGGGCTATCGAGCCTTCAGCGTCGGATCGAGTAGCGCGGCGAGGGCAGGCGCGGCAATGGCGAGCGGCGTTGGTCGCACGAGACTTCATTACCACGTTTCGAGGATGACCGACGCGCGGCGCTAGGCCATGGCAGCCATGACGGCAATCGGGCCAGCCAGGGGAGTGACGCTACAAGCCGCTCGCCTTCCACTCCGGGTTCGGCTCGGCGGGATCCGGCGTCAGCCCGGCCCCCCGCACGCCCTGGATCGCGCAGTATTCGTCCTTGTCCGACGTGTCGCCGCTGATGCCGACGGCGCCGATGGCGGCGCCGCGCTTGTCCAGGATGAGCACGCCGCCGGGGACGGGGACGAACTCACCGCCCGAAGCCCCGACGACGGCGGTGACGAAATTGGGGCGGTTGCTCAGGCGCTGAGCGATGGTGCGAGACGGAATGCCCATGCCGAGCGCGCCGCGAGCCTTGCCCTGAGCGATCTCCACTCGCAGCAGCCCGCAACCGTCCTCGCGCTTGAAGGCGACCAGGTGACCACCCGAGTCGAGCACGGCGACCGCCAGCGGCAGGAGATTCTCGGCACGCGCGGCGCGGAGGGCGCCGTCGAGGATCGTGCTAGCACTCTCGAGCGTGAGGCTGGAGACGACGTCGCGCAGGAGCCTGTCCATGGCGCGACCTTATATATGGTCACGATGCGGCTGCGCAACCCCTGACGCGGAACTGAGGATTTGTTGTCCGGGGTGTTCTCGGTCAGAATGGGCTGGCATGAGGCTCGCCCTCGGTGTTGCGGTCCTCACCCTCCTCGCAACCGGATGCGCCTCCAGCGGCTCGCTGACGACTCGCGATGAGGTCATCCGGAAGATCCTGCCGTCGACCGTCCAGCTCCGGTGTGAGCGCGAAGGGGGCGGACGGCGGTCGGCCTCCGGCGTCGTGGTGGCGTCGGACGCGGTTACCCGGCGCTCGTGGATCGTGACGGCGCGCCATTTTCTCGAGCCGCCGACGACCCAGCAGATCCACCTGACCGCTCCCGGCCGCAAGGACCGGACGAAGCTCGTGGTCGTGGCGTCGAGCCCCGACGCCGACGTCACGCTGCTGGTCGCCGAGGGCATCGTCCTGCCGGCGGTGAACCTCAAGGAAATCGCCAAGCTCGGTGACGACGTGTGGGTGCTCGCGTTTCCCTGGGGCCGCCGGCTCACCGTCGTGGGAGGCGTCGTGAGCCAGATCAGCGCCGATGCCGGCGACGACGCGTTCGAAGGCCCCGCGCGCATGATCGACGCGTCGGTCAGCTATGGGGCCAGCGGTGGCGGCGTGTTCGATGCGAGGACAGGCGAGCTGATCGGAATCATCGAGAGCTATCGCACGGCGCGGGTCGGCACGACGCCCCCCCAGGTCATCGAGGTCCCGGTGCCGGGAGAGACCACCCTGGTGTCGTCCTCGGCCATCGTGCGGTTGATGAAATCGTCGGACGTGCCGGCGGAAGCGCCGAAATAACCGGGGCGCCGAAATAAAAGCGGGCATGTCCGCCTGGACATGCCCGCTCGCTCGTTTCTGGCGTCGCTACTTTACTTCGACGAGGGTCGCGACGTTCTTCCCGTCGCGCTCCTCGAAGGTCACCTTCACCTCGTTGCCCTCGCGGAGACCCTCGATGGCCACACCGTCGGCCACGGTCACGCGCATCCCGTTGTCGAGCACCAGGGTCCGGTCCGACGTGTCGACCGTCTGGATCTTGCCTTCCATTTCAGCAGCCCAGGCGCCCACCACCGAGAACATCAGCAGAACTGTCACGACGGCACACAGCCACTTCGCCATCACGCGTTCCTCCTTGCGCGGGGCGTAGGCCCCACTGTCCGAAAGTCTACTGACGCCAGCACGCGTCTTCAACAAAACCTCACGCGCTCTTCGGCGGTTTGGTCCAGGCCCAGTCCAGGAGCCGCCGGATCAGCGACACGCCGCGGAGCTGTCGCGCGAGGACCGACGAGCGAATCTCGACGGTGAGGGTCTTGGCGAAATCGAGGATGGCCTGGTTCACACGCTCGGGCACCTCGAGGAGCAGCATGTGGCCGGCGCCCTCGATGATGCCGAGCCGGGCGCGGGGGATCAGCGCGCGAAGCTGCTCGGAGAGCTCCGGCGGCGTGAGGCGGTCACGGCTGCCGCACAGGACCAGCGTGGGAACGTCGATCTTCGTCGCCTGTTCGCTGAGGTCCATGGCCCGCGCCGCCTGCACGTCGGTGAGGATCGTTTCCGGCGGACAGGATCGGAGCTCCTGCATTCCGATGCTGACCGCGCCCATCGGCACGCCGGGCGCGAACAAGAGCTTCTGGGCCATCGAGAAGAAGAGAATCCGCCGCAGCGGCCCGGGCAGGAATGCGAGCAGGCGTTCGCCGGGACTCTCGGCCCGGGGAAGTTTCGCGCAGCTCGCGAGAAGGACGAGGCCGGTCACGATGTCGCGCCGGCGCGCCGCCAGCGCCATCGCGACGGCGCCGCCGAGCGAGTGCCCGGCCACCATGACCGGTCGAGGGATCACGGCCGTGAGGAACTTGGCCACGGTGTCGGCGTACGTCTCGACGCTCGCGTTCGGGATCGGATCCGATTTCCCGTGCCCCGGCAGATCGATCGCCATCACGCGGAACGCGTCGCGCAGGCCGAGGAGCTGATTCACCCAGTAGCCCGCGCTCACGCCCGAGCCGTGGATCAGGAGCAGCGGCGTTCCGGAGGCTGGATCTCCGGCGGTCAGACACGAGATGCGACGGCCATCGAGCTCGACGAAGCGACGAAGGATCGTCATGCGAATTGTGAATAGCGTCGTGCAGCAACAGCGATGCCACGCGCGCCAAACGACGAAAAACAACGACCTCCGTGATGTTTGAGCGCCGAGCGCGGATCGGTAGCGACGCCCTCATGACACATCGCCCTGACACGCTGACAGCGGGATGCCGGCTGTCGCGAGAACGTCGCCGACGCGTCACCGTCACGCCACGATCGCCGGGTCGATGCGCATGACGACGTAGCCGGCGACCGCACCCGCTCCGAACCCCGGCGCGAAGATGCGCATCGGACGATCGATGATGCCGTCGCGGACGGCGTCGCGGATCGCGATGGGGATGCTCGCCGACGACGTGTTGCCGACGCGCTCGATGTTGAAGTAGAGGCGCTCGGGCTCGATGCCGGCCTGCCGCGCCAGCTCGGTGACCATCGTCTTGTTGGCCTGGTGGGGCACGACGAGGTCGATGGCCTCGAGCAGCGAGCCCGCGGCGCCGTCGGGATGGGGCAGGGCGCGCAGCTCGTCCATCATCTGCGTGAGATAGCGACCGACCAGCGCCCGCACCTCGGGCCCGAGGACCGTGATGTGGTTGTCGAACGCCGGGTTCGGCCACACGATGGCATCCACTTCGCTCATCGGGCCGCTCGCGTAGGTCTGATACCACTCGACGTCGGCCGGCTGGCCCGCCGGCGCCGGCCCGACGACGAGCGCGGCGGCGCCGTCGCCGAAGATCATGCGTGACGTGCGCACGGTGCCGATCTTGTCCGAGAACTTCTCGCCGCAGACCACCAGCACCGGGCGCTCGACCTCTTGCAGCAGGCGCACCGCCTCGGCCAGTCCGTACGGCAGGCCCGCGCACGCGGCCACGAGGTCGTACGAGGCGTGGGTCTGGAACATCCCGAGCTGGCCGGAGAGCCAGGTGGCC
>QHTB01000131.1:97371-102148 GCA_003220615.1 Candidatus Rokuibacteriota bacterium | reverse complement strand
GCTGAGGATCGCGCCCGAGCGGAGGAGCGCGACGAGCGCGGTCAGCGTGGCCCACGGCGACGGGAAGTTGAAGCTGATCGGTACCCGGGCGGCCCACTCCCACAGCAGGACGAACGCGATCACCGAGGCCGCTCGCAGCACGACGACCACTAGCGCCTGCCGATGTCCTTCAGCACGGCCTCGAGCGGCGCCGTATCGAAGAACTGCTCCGGCTTCCACTTGGTCACGGGCCCGGTCAGATTGCCCGTCGTGACCTGGAACGAGAGATTCTCGACGGCCCCCGGGCCCTTCATCCGGTCCAGGCCGCCGTTGAGATCGAAGATCTTCACCAGCGCGCGCAGCTGACTTTCCAGCTTGGCGTCGTCGACCTCCTTCATCGTCTCGCCGCGTTCCCGCACCCAGAACTTCGGGTCGCGCGCGCCCTCGCGGTACGACTGCAGCAGGCGCCGGACCAGCTTCTGGACCAGCGCGGGATTCTTCCGCGCGAAGTCCGGGTTCACGACGAGGGAGCTGGACGAGACGGGCTGATTCGTGAAGTCGACCAGGACGTGGAACTTGTTCGGGGCCCGCTCGTTGACGACCTGGGCGGCCGTCAGGTCGAACGCGGCCGCATCGACGGCCCCTCGCAAGAGCGCCTCGGCGCGTGCCGGCGAGCCCTCCGGGATGAACACCACGTTCGGCTGGATACCCGGCTGCGACTTCAGATAGAACTCGAGCAGGGACTGCACCGTCGCCTTGGGCGAATGCGAGGCCAGTCGGACACCGTTGAGCTCCTTGACCGAGCCGATCTCCTTCTTCGCCATCACCACGAACTCGGGACGCGAGAGCTCCATCACGCCCTTGACCAGCGCCCCCTTCTCCACCGCCGGATAGAAGGGCGCGAATCCGGTCGCCACCTGGCCCTGGCCCTCGATCACGGCAAGCATGACCGCCTCGGGCGATCGCAGATCCTTGACCGTCACCTTGATGCCGTCCTCCCGCTCCAGCAGCCGCAGGCCGACGATCATGGGGAGGTTCACGACCCGCGTCACCGTTGCCAGGAGCGTGATCTCCTCGGCTGCGCGCCCCGTCGGCGGCCCGCCGGCCCACAGCACGATCGTCGCGAGCCCCAGTACGAGTCCCTTCGTCATCGTTCTCATCGCGAGCTCCTCGGTGTCGCGCTCATCGAGCGGGCGGCGGCCGCCGCTGCCGCGACGATGTTCTGATATCCCGTGCAACGACAGAGATTGCCGGAGATCGCCTCGCGAATCTGGGCCTCGGAGGGGTCGGGGCACTCGCGCAAGAAGCAGGTCAGCGTCATGAGGAAGCCCGGCGTGCAGAACCCGCACTGCAGTCCGTGGTGCTCGCGAAAGGCTTCCTGGAGCGGATTGAGCGTCTCGCCGTCGGCCAGGCCCTCGACGGTCTGGACGTCGCGGCCGTGCGCCTGCGCCGCGAAGAGCAGGCACGACCGCACGGCTGCGCCGTCGACGATGATCGTGCACGCGCCGCACACGCCGTGCTCGCAGCCGAGATGGGTTCCGGTCAGCTCGAGATCGTCGCGCAGGAAATCGGCGAGCGTCTTCCGGGCCTCGACCGTCCGCTCGTACACCCGTCCGTTGACGGTGACGCGAATCGCTCGCTCGATCATCGGCTCTCCCCTCGCGCCCGCTCGGCGGCGCGGGCCAGGGCTCGGCGGGTCAGGACACCGGCGACGTCCTTCCGGTACTCGCTGGACGCGTGCAGGTCGCTGTCGGGCCGGAGCCCCTGCGAGACACGGCGGCCGACCTCCTCGATCGCTTGCGGCGACGGCGGGCCGCCGACGAGGGCGCGCGCGGCGTCACGGGCGAGGACCGGCGTCGGGCCGACACCCGTCAGCGCCACACTGCAGGCCGTGCACACACCGCGGTCGTCCAGCGTCAGCGTCGTCGCCACGCCGACGAGCGCGAAGTCGCCGTGACGACGGCTCACTTCGAGGAAGGCGCTCCCCGTGCGGCGAGGCGTTACGGGCAGCTTCACCTCGACCAGCAACTCGGTGGGCTCGGCCGCCGTCGTCAGGTAGCCGACGAAGAACTGGTCCGCCGACAGCCGGCGTCGGCCCCGAGCGCTCTGAAGCACGATCTCACCGCCGAGCGCCGCCACGACCGCCGGCAGCTCGGCCGCCGGATCGGCGTGGGCCAGGCTACCCCCGAACGTCCCGCGATTCCTGATCTGGACGTGGCCGATCTGAGGCATCGCCTCCGCCAGCAAGGGGCAGCGCTCGCGGATCAGCGTGGACGTCTCGACCGCGCGCTGTCGAGCCATGGCTCCGATCACGAGATGGCCGTCGTCGGCCCGGATCTGGTCGAGGCCGCGGATCTCGTTCAGATCGACGAGATGTGCGGGCCGGACGAGTCGGAAGTTGAGGAGCGGGACGAGACTCTGGCCGCCGGCCAGGACCTTCGCCTCCTCGCCGTGCTGGCCGAGCAGGGCGAGCGCCTCGTCCAGCGACGTGGGGACCAGGTAATCGAACCTTGGTGGCTTCACACGCCTACGCCATGGACGCCAGGCGCCGAAGCAACGCCTCCAGCGCCGGATCGCCGGCGCCCTTCGGTTTCACGCGATCGAACTCGTCGCGCTCCTTCTTGCGCCACAGCGGCGGCTTCGTCGCGTCGATGGCGATCTTTCCCCCGACGCGCATCACGGTCACTTCCGAGCGGTCCACGTTGGGCGCCGAGACGTCGAGCGGATGGATGCGCTCGTGGGGCAGCACGATGACGTCCTTCTCGGGATTCACCCGCGTGGACATCGCCCAGAACACCTCGCGCGGATCGTAGATGTCGACGTCTTCGTCCACCGCGATCGCGATCTTCGGGTGGAGGTAGGGGCTCGAGAGCGCGCCCAGCAGCACGGCGCGGGCCTGGCCGTCCCAGCGCGGCGTCATCTGGACGAAGACGGTGAACATCGTCACCCACGGCGGGATGTAGACGTCGTGCACCTCCGTGTGGCCGTGGATCTCGCGCAGGCGCCGGTAGAGGCTCGCTTCCATCGGCACCGAGACCAGGGGCTGATGGTCGGTGAACACGGTCGCCTGCATGTGACGGAAGATGGGATCGCGCCGCCGCGTGATGGCGGTGACCTCGAAGACGGGCGCCGGCCCTTCCGCGCCCTTGCTGTATCCGGTGAACTCGCCGAACGGGCCCTCGGGCTCGCGTACGCCGGGCGGCACGATGCCCTCGATCACCACCTCGGCCTGGGCCGGCACCTCGAGATCGATGGTCTCGCACTTCACGAGCTCGAGCGTCTCGCCGAGCACGCCCGCCCCCATCTCCAGCTCGTCGTAGCCCTCGTGCCGGCCGCTGTAGTTGGCGAGGATCTCGTAACCCGGGTGCAGGCCGATGGCGAAGGCCATCGGCGCGGGCGCCTGGCGCTCCTGGTACTTCATCAGGTGCGCCCAGTTGTGGCGGGCCGCCATCCAGAAGCCCATCTTCCTCGGGCCCTTCACCATGGCGCGGATAATCGCCTCGTTGCGGATCCCGGTGTCGGGATCGCGTGTGATGGTGATCCCCGAGCCGAGATAGCGACCCGCGTCGCCTTCGGAGTGGATCGGAATCGGAAGCTTCGTGATGTCGGCGTCGTTGCCGAGGAGCTTCACCTCCTTGCACGGGCCGTCCGGAACGACCTTGGATTGCCCGGGCACGCGCGTGAACATCCGGTCGGACAGCTCGCGGACGACGCTCTTCGGCGACGTGCCGAGGGCCAGGGCCTGGCGGGCGCGGTCCTTCACCAGAATGTCGCAGAGCTTCCAACCGGGAAACCCACGCAACCGCTCGAGTAGGATCGGGCGCGGCGCCGCCGAACAGAGAGCGCCCGCCTGCGTGATCGGGTCCACCTCGTCGTCGATGCGGATCAGATCCTTGCCGAGCGCGGTGAGAAAATCGCGGAGGTTCAGCGCCATGACGGTCTCCTTCTAGGCTTCTCTGAGACTGGCAAGCTTCACGATCGCCGAGCGGAATCGGGGCAAGACGAGGGGAACCACCACGACCGCCACCGCGGTGCTCACGAATATCGCCGCGAGCGGCCGCTCGAGGAAAATGGCCGCGCTGCCGCGTGAGACGAGCAGGGTCTGGCGGATCGTCTCCTCGGCCATGCGGCCGAGCACGTAGGCGAGCACCAACGGCATCGGCTCGTAGTCGAACTTCTTCATGAGGTAGCCGAGCGCGCCGAAGATCAGCATGATCACGATGTCCCACACGTTGGCCGAGACCGTGTACACCCCGATCATGCAGAACACGAGGATCAAGGGAAACAGCACGCCGTACGGCACCTTGAGCACCTGAACCCACAGGCCGATCAGCGGCAGGTTCAGCACCAGCAACATGACGTTGCCGATGTACATGCTGGCGATGACGCCCCAGAAGATCTCGGGGTGCTCCTTCACGAGCAGCGGGCCGGGCTGGATGCCATGCACGAGAAAGGCGCCCAGCAGCACCGCCATCACCACGTTGGCCGGGATGCCCAGCGTGAGAAGCGGAATCATCGATCCGCCGGTGGCCGCGTTGTTCGCCGACTCCGGCGCCGCCACGCCTTCGATCGCGCCGCGGCCGAACCGCTCGGGATGCCGAGCGATCCGCTTCTCGAGCGCGTAGGCGAGGAACGTCGGCACGATCGAGCCGATCCCGGGGAGGATGCCGAGGAAGAACCCGAGGACGGTGCCGCGCGCGATGGGCCCGGCCGAGGCCCGCCACTGCTCGCGGTTCGGCAGGAGGCCCTGGACCCGCGCCTTGAAGATCTCCTGGTGGAAGCCCTTTTCGATGTTGAG
>QHTB01000131.1:0-97243 GCA_003220615.1 Candidatus Rokuibacteriota bacterium | reverse complement strand
GAACCCGAGGAGCAGCAGCCCGAAGATCTCGGGCGGGCCGAAGCGGAGCGCGACCGATGCCAGCGGCGGGCCGAGGAGCATGATGCCCAGCACGCTGGCGGTGCCGGCAATGAACGACCCGAACGCCGCGATCCCCAGCGCGGGCCCGGCCTGGCCCTGTCGCGCCATCTGGTAGCCGTCGAGGCACGTCACCACCGACGCGGCTTCGCCGGGGATGTTGGCCAGGATCGAGGTCGTCGAGCCCCCGTACATCGCCCCATAGTAGATGCCGGCCATCATGATGATCGAGGCCGTCGGCGTCATCGCGTAGGTGACGGGAAAGAGCATCGACATCGTCGCCACCGGGCCGATTCCGGGCAGCACGCCGATCAGCGTCCCGATGAAGACGCCGGCGAAGCACGCGAGGAGGTTCAGAGGCTCCGCGCTGACCGCGAAGCCGTAGCCGATCGCGTGCAGGCCGAGGTCCATGACGCTCAGAATCCCCAGGGGCCGCTCGGGAGCTGGACGTCGAGCCATGTCTTGAACAGCACGTGGCACACGGCCGCGGTCATCGCCGCGATCACGACCGAGGAGGCCCACCGGCGCAGCTCGATCGCCGTGAGCATGACCAGCAGGAAGAGAAACGTGCTCGCGACGAATCCCAGCAGCGGGAGGATGAACGCGTAGACCGCCGACGCGGCCAGAGCGAGGACGACCTTGCCGGAGCCGAGACGTTCGCCGGACGCGACGGCGGGCGGCGGCGCCGCGGGGCGCACGAGCAGGAGCGCGATGGCCACCGCACAGAGGCCGAGCGCCAGCCAGAAGGGAAAGAAGCCAGGTCCGGGGTTGCCGGCGCTGCCCAGGGTGAGCCGGCGCGCCTCGAGCGCACCGCCTGATCCAAGGACGAGCAACGTGACGGCAGCCACGCGGTCGCGGCTCATCATCGCTTGCCGATACCCAGCCGGGTCGCGACCTTCTTCACCGCTTCGTACTCCGTCTCGAGCAGCTTCGCTGTGGCGGAGGGGCCGCGGTAGTCGACGACCATCCCGGCCTTCTCCACGGCGGTCACGACCGACGGCTCCTTCATCGTCTGCTCGAGCGCGTGAGCGAGCGTGTCGACGACGCCCTGAGGCGTCTTCGCAGGGACGAAGAGCGCCATCCAGATGTTCAGCGACGCGTCGGGAAACCCCTTCTCGGCAAGCGTGGGAACGTCGGGAAAGGCCGGCACCCGCTTGGGCGCCGAGGTCGCCAACGCGATCAGGTCGCCCGATTTCATCAACGGTGCGAACGAGTTGAGGCCGCTGGAGGCGATGGTGACGTGGCCGCCCATGATGGCGTTCTTCACCGGTCCCCCGCCCTGGAACGGCACGTGCGTGATGTCGAGCCCGTACGCGTGCTTGAACAGCTCGAACGCGAAAAACGACACGGTGCCGAGCCCGGCCGAGCCGTAGCTGAGCTTGCCCGGATTCTTCCGCACGTACTCGACGAACTCCTCGAGCGTCTTCCACGGGCTCCCCGCCTTGCCGACGAAGACGCTGACGTCCGTCATCGAGGTCCCGATCGCGGCGAAGTCGGCGGGCCGATAGGAGATGTCGGGCTGGGTGGCGGCGACGATCGTCACCGGCGCGTTCGTCGCGGCGAACACCGTGTAGCCGTCGGGCTTCGACTTGGAGACGTAATCGGCGGCAAGGGCCCCGCCGCCGCCCGACTTGTTGACCAGGACCAGCGGCACGCCCAGCGCGGCCGAGAGCTTGGGCTGGATGATGCGGGCCGCGGTGTCGGCGGGCCCGCCGGGCGGAAACGGGATGATGACTTCGATCGGTCGAGCGGGATACGCCGGCTGCGCCGCCGCCGGGGTTCCCAGCGCGAGCATCAGTACGAGTGTCGCGGTAGCGAGCACGAGATGACTCATGCGATTCCCCCGTCAGACACCGAGATACGAGACGCGCACGTGAGGATTCTCGAGCAGCGCCACACCGGCGTCCTGCATGACCACGCGTCCCTCCTCGAGCACGTAGGCGCGATGGCTGATCGGCAGCGAGAAATGCACGTTCTGCTCGATGAGCAGCACGCTGAGGCCGCGCTCGTTGATCCCGCGAATCGCCTCGATGATCGAGCGCACGAGCGTGGGCTGCAAGCCGAGGGACGGCTCGTCGAGCAGGAGCAGCTCCGGGCAGGCCATCAACGCGCGCCCGATGGCGAGCATCTGCCGCTCGCCGCCGGAGAGCGTGCGGGCGAGCTGCAGCTTCCGCTCGGCCAGACGCGGGAACATGGTGAAGACGTCGCCCATCGTGGCGGCCTCGCGCGGCCGGGCGCGGGGCACGAGCGCGCCCATGCGGAGGTTGTCGACGACGGTCATCTCGGGGAAGACCCGCGCGCCCTCGGGGACCACGGCGATGCCCCGCTGCACGATCTCCTCCGGCTGTCGGCCGTCGATGCGGTCCCCGTTGAAGCGAATCGTCCCCTTGCGCCATGGCACGAGCCCCAGGATCGCCTTGATCACCGTGGTCTTCCCGGCGCCGTTGGGGCCGATCAGGCTCACGACTTCTCCGGCCGCGACCCGGAGGCTCACGCTCCAGAGCACGTGCAGGGCGCCGTACCCGGCATCGACGGCGTCGAGCTCGAGGCAGGCCGCGGCGTCAGGCATACGATTCGCCGAGGTACGCCTTGATCACGGCGGCGTCACGCATCACGTCGGCGGGGCGGCCTTCGGCGATCTTCTCGCCGTAGTTCAACACCACGACCCGGTCGGCGAGCCCCATGATGGCGCGCATGATGTGCTCGGTGACGACGAGGGTCCGTCCGCGCGCGCGCACGTCGCGCAGGAGCCCGACGGCGGCCTCGACCTCCTTCCGGTTCAGTCCCGCCATGTTCTCGTCGAGCAAGATGAGTGATGCTCCGGTGCCCAGGACGCGCGCGAGGTCGGCGCGGCGCCGCTCGGACACCGTCAGCGTCTCCGCCGGCTTCTCGGCCTTGTCGGCCAGCCCCACGAACGCGAGCCACTCCCGAGCCTCACGCCACGACGCCGAGAGCCCGTGGCCGCCACCGTAGAGCGCGGCCACCAGGACGTTCTCGGCCACGGTGAGTCGCGGAAAGAGCTGCGGGATCTGGAACGTCTTCGCGATCCCGAGCCGACACACGGCGTCGGCAGTCATGCCGGCGATCGAGCGGCCACGGTAGCTCACCCGCCCGGCGGTCGGCGTCTCGAGCCCGGCGATCACGTTGAAGAGCGTGCTCTTGCCGGCGCCGTTCGGGCCGATGATGCCCAGGATCTCGCCCTCGGCCAGGGCGAAGTCCACGCCGTTCAGAGCCGTCAACGATCCGAAGCGCTTGGTCACGGCACGCACCTCGAGAAGATTCACGCCGTCGCTTCCCGTCGCCGGCGAACCACCTCGAGGACGCCGGTCAAGCCGGCGGGAGCAAACAGCGAGACGAGGACGATGATCACGCCGATCGCGATCAGGTAGTGATAGGCGAAGCGCGTGCCCAGGAACTCCGAAACCAGCGTGAGGAAGGCCGCCCCGACGATCGGGCCAAAGGGCGTACCGAGGCCGCCGAGGAGCGCCATGACGACCATCTGGAACGTGATCGAAGCGCTGAAGACGTCGGCCGCGTTGATGTAGGACAGCCAGTATCCGGCGGTGCCGCCGGTCATCGCCATGACGCAGGCGCTGACGACGTAGACACGGCGCTTGAGACAGTGGATGTCGAGGCCGGAGGCCTCGGCCAGCCGATCGTTCTCGGCGATGGCGCGCAGCCCGTAGCCGAATTTGCTGCCGCCGAGCCAGAGCGCGGCCACGGTCACCGCCGTCATGAGCCCCAGCATCACGTAGTAGAACGGGACGTAGCCGGCACTCAACGGCAGCGACACGCCAGCGCTCCCGCCCGTCAGCGGGATCCGCGTCAGCCGGTCCCACGCCAGCGCGAGCTGCTTGGTCGACTCGGCCAGGGCCAGCGTCCCGATCGCAAAGTAGGCGCCGCGCAGACGGAGGGTCGGCGTCCCGACAGCGTAGGCGATCGCGACCGCCACCACGCCCGCCAGCCCGGCGCTCACCAGGAACGGCAGGCCGAGCTTCAGCATGAGCGCCGCCGTCACGAATGCGCCGATGCCGTGATAGACGACCGGCCCCAGATCGACTGCGCCCGCGTACCCCGCGAGTAAATTCCAGCTCCCGGCCAGCGCGGCCCACATGAAGATGACGGTCGCCACGCGGATCGGATAGGGCCCGACACCGATCGGGAGCAGCAGCAAGACGCCGAGCGCGAAGAGCGCGATCCACCGGATCACGTTATTCGAGTCGGCCCTTGCCCATGATCCCCGCCGGCATGAAACGGAGGATCAGGTAGAGCAGAGCGAACGCCACCAGCAATGACAGGCCCGCTTCGAGATAGGTTTCGGTGAGCGCCTGGGCGACGCCGAGGGTGAGCCCGCCCCACACCACGCCGCCGGTGTAACCGAGGCCGCCGAGGACGACCACCGCGAAGGCGAAGAGCGTGTAGGTCAGGCCCATGTTGGGCTCGACCGGCGCATACAGCGCCACGAGCGACCCGGCCACGCCCGACACACCGGCGCCCAGCCCGAACGTCACCGCATATACGGCGCGCGGGTTGACGCCGACCATCCGCGCCATCTCGAGGTCCTGCGCGGTCGCGCGGATCATGCGCCCGAGGCGGGTCGAGGCCAGCAGCCACGAGAGCGCCGCCACCATCGCCACGCCGAGCACGCACGCGACCAGGCGAGCGAACGGGACAATCAACGGGCCCACCACGAAGCTGCGCTCGAGGTACGGCGTCCGGAGCAGCCGGTAGTCGGCGCTCCACAGCCGGAGCGCCACGTTGAGCAGGACGAGCGAGATGCCGAAGGTGACGAGGAGCGACAATAACAACGGGCGGCCGAGCGTACGGTTGAGCACGAAGTACTGGAGCGCGTACCCGAGCCCGAAGAGCAGCCCGAACGAGATGGGCAGCGTCAGGAGTGGATCGATCCGATAGAGCGTGGCCAGCCAGTACGTGGCGAAGGCGCCCAGCATCACCAGCTCACCGTGGGCGGCGTTGAGGATGCCGCTCACCCCGAAGATCAGCGAGAGGCCGACCGCCGCCGCCGCGTAGACACCGCCCTGCAGGATGCCATTGATGAGCGTCTGGATCAGGTCGGCGAGGAACGTCACCGGCGCCCGCTACTCGAAGATCTCCACCTTCACGGGCGTGCAGTGGTACGCATTGCACGGGGCCAGCACGTCGAGCGGGCAGTTCGAGAAGCCTACGATGCAGTCCATCTCGGCACGGAACTCGATGGAGTCGCCGGGCTTCGAGACCGGCTCGCCGATCACCCACCGATGGCGCGCGCAATCGTGGTGGTAGTTCATGAAGAGGTCCATCGTGTCGGGAATGTCCTCGGGCAGGATCGAGTAGGGCTTCACGGCGGCCGCGATGATCTCGTGACAGCCGTCGCGCGGGCCGAGCCCGTACGACTCGTAGAGGAAGCGATTGCACATGCGGTTGTGCGTGTCGTGGACGCCCTTGGGCTCCGGTGTCTCCTTCACGATCGTCATCATCGGGCGGCAGATCGTGGACATGAGCGTGTCGCCCTCGGTCAGCGCATCGCGCGGCACGTATTCGGCGCCCGGCTTGGGGACGTAGCGTGTGCGCGAGTACGACGTCGAGAGCTTCTCCCGCGGGTTCTCCCGGTTGAAGATGGCCATGTCGACCACCTGCTTGCCCTCGAGATCGGTGACGCGCAGGTGCTGGCCCTTCTTCACGGTCACCGCGAGCCCCCGCTTGGGCGGGATGACCTGCTCGAAGACGGTACGCATGCGGCTCGACGCTCAGCGGGAGCGCCAGGCGGTCAGCGGATAGACGAGCTTCGTCGCCTTGGCGCCGCCGACCTCCGCGGGGTACACCATCACGAACTTGCCGCCCTGGTTCTGCACGGCGATCGGTGGCTTCTGCACGATGCCGCCGTCGGCGCCGAACTTCACGCGGCCGTACAGCGTCTGGATGTCCTGGCGGTGGAGCTGCTCCATCACCGCCTCGCGCTCCTTGTCACCGAGCGGCGGCGCGAGCCCGAGCGTCTCGACGGCCGTCTGCTGGGCGACCACACCGGCCGCCCCGGCCGCCTGCACGTAGTCGGCGGCATGGCCGTACTTCTGCTGGATGGCGTCGGCAAACCCCTGAGCCGAGCCGAACACGGGATCCTTGAAGGGGAACGACGGGAGCCATTCGGACGCCGCGATCACGCCCTCGGCGTCCTTCCCGAACTCCTTGACGAACTCGGGCACCGTCGGGCCGTAACTGAAGGCGAACCCCTTGGGCGTGAAGTCCACCTCCTTGGCGGCCTTCATCGCGCGCAGCGCGTTGACGAAGAGCCCGCCCACGAAGACGAGGTCGGGGCTCTGGCGCTTCACCTTGAGCATGATCGAGTTGTAGTCGGTGAGGTCCACGGGGAAGATCTCGAAGTGGACGACCTCGATGCCCATCTCGCCCAGGAACTTCTTGAAGCCCTCCGCCGACAGCTTGCCGAAGAGGTGGTCGGCGCCGATGACCGCGGCCTTCGTCGGCTTGGGCTGGGCGAGCGAGAAGACCCTGGCCGCCGCCTCCACCTCGTCGAACGTCTTGTTCAGTGTCGCGAACACGTACTTGAAGCCCCGCTCGAAGATCGGGTTGGCGCTGGCCGCGCCCGAGATGTACGGGTACTTGTACTTCTCGGCGACCGCGCTGGCCGCGAACACGACGCTGGAGCCGAAGGCGCCGAGCATGAGGTCGACCTTGTCGGAGGTGGCCAGGCGCTCCACGAGCTGGGCGTTTTTCTGCGGGCTCGACTCGTCGTCGTAGTACGTGAGGCGCACGGGGTAGCCGGTGCCCCTGATCTTGATCCCGCCCGCCCGGTTGACGGTGTCGGCCCAGAGGTCGTAGACCTCCTTCATCAGCGCGGCGTCGCGGCTGAAGATGCCGCTCAACGAGATGGCCACGCCGACCTTGAATTCCTTCCCCTGGCCCTCGGCGCCGCGCGGAGCGATGAAGGAGCCGCCCGCCGTCGTGAGCGCCAGCACGCCGATGAGAACCGCCGCGAAGCACCTCGCACCGCCCGATCTGCGTGTCATCGTCTTCTCCCGCTCTCTCGCACGTTCACGCTGGGGGGCATTGGGGGGAGCGGCGGCGCTCCCCCCAATCCAGATCAATCGAGCAGCGCCTTGCGCTGACCACCGTCCAGCGTGATGAGCGCGCCGTTCATGAAGCTCGCCCGCTCGGAGGCCACGAAGATGGCCACGTTGGCCACCTCCTCGGGCGTGCAGATCCGGCCGAGCGGGATGCTGCGCTCGGCCCGCTTCTGCGCTTCGTCGACGCTGATCTTGCGGACCTTGGCGATCCCGCCGATCAGATAATCCCACCGCTCGGTGGCCACCGGGCCCGGATTGACGGCGTTGATGCAGATGTTGTACTTGCCGTACTGCTCGGCCAGCGCGACGGTCACGGCGAGATCGGCGGCGTTGGCCGCGCTCGGCGTGAGCTCGATGCCGATGGGCTTCACGCCGTCGTTGCCGATGATGTTCACGATGCGGCCGCCCCCTTGCTTGAGCATGTGGGGGATGACGGCCTTCATGCAGCGCACGTAGCCCATGAACTTGAGCTGGAGCGCCGTCTGCCAGTCCTCCTCGCTGAGGTCCATCAGCAGACCACCGGGCGCCGCGCCCGCGTTGTTGATGAGGATGTCGATGCGCTGGAGCCGGCCGACCGTCGCGTCGACGATCTTCTTCACGTCGGACTCGCGGGTGAGATCGCCGGCCACGGCGAACACTTCGGCGCCGGTGACCTTGCCGAGCTCGGCGGCCGCCGCCTCGAGCTCGCGCTGGGTGCGGGCGCAGATGGCGACGCGCGCCCCTTCCTCGGCGAGGCCGCGCGCCACCGCCTTGCCGATACCTTTGCTGCCGCCGGTGACCAGCGCCACCTTGCCTTTCAAACCGAGATCCATCGGTGCGCTCCTTTGTCGAGGCCGCCGCCCGCACACACACGTCGCGGAGGCACGCCGGCGGGCTGGCGCGAACGCGGAGAATCGGAATTGCTCGCGAAACTAAACAATCGACAATCGATTGTCAACGCCCTATCATCCCGCCGCGCAGCAGGGAGCCACGCAATCGCCGCGGAGACGCGATGAAAGAACGCTTCCAGAAGCCAACGACGCTGGCGACGGAGATCGCGCGCCACCTGCGCGAGGCGATCATCAAGGGCGAGCTCGCTCCCGGCGAGCGCGTCAACGAGTCGAAGCTGACGCGCGACCTCGGGCTCAGCCGCTCCCCGGTCCGCGAGGCGATCCGCGTCCTCGAGTCGGAGGGTCTGCTGACGCTCGAGCCTCACCGGGGGGCCCACGTGCGCCCGGTGGGTGACGACGATCTCCAGGAAATCTTCGACCTCCGACTCATGATCGAGAGTCACGGCCTTCGCCGCGACGGGCACCGGATCACCGCCGACGTGATCGCCCCGCTGCGCGCGCCCGTGGACGAGGCGCGGAAAGCGCTGGCGACGAACGCCTTCGAGGCGTGGCATCGCGCCTCGCTGCGGTTCCACGACGGCCTCGTCGCGCTCGCCGGCAACCGTCAGCTCACCCGACTCCACGAAGAGCTGAAGATCTCGCTCCGCCGTTACCAGATCTCGATCATCGGATCGCCCGGGCAGCCGGAACGCTCCCAGGCCGAGCACGAGGCAATCATCGACGCGCTCGAGCACGGCAAGCTCGAGCAGGGCGCGGCCCTGGTCGCCGCCCACATCACCAATCTCAAAGAGGCCGTGCTCAAAGCCATGGTGAGGACGGAATGAGACTCGTCGATCTCTCGCATCCCTGGAACATGCACACGCCCGGGTGGGTCGGCTATCCCGGCTCCAAGATCTACTACACGCAGACACTGCAGACGAACCGCATCGTGTCCCAGCGGGTGGAGACGTCGCTGCACGTGGGGACGCACCTCGACGGGCCGATGCACGCCGCCGACGGCGCCGGCGACATGGCGTCGCTCCCCCTGACCAAGCTGGTGCACGAGGGCGTGATCGTCGACATCTCGGACGTGGTCGACGACTGGAGCATCATCACGCCCAAGCACATCACCGACCGCATGGAGGTCAAGCGCGGTGACATCGTGATCCTGCACACCGGCTACCACCGCTATTACGAAGGCAAGCCACAGCAGGACCTCACCCGGTACTTCTGCCTGCATCCCGGCGGCACCCGCGAGCTCGCCCAGTGGATGCACGACATGGCGATCTCGTGGTGGGGTATCGACGCCGGCTCCGGCGATCATCCGATGAACACGACCATCCGGTACATGCGGCCCGACCTCGCCCAGCGCTTCGAGGAGACGATGGGCCGGTCCGTGCGTGACTTCTTCGGCGAGTACGAGTATCGCCACCACAAGAGCGGGCGGCTGGTGAAGGAAGAAATCTTCCCCATGCACTACCTCGCCTTCCCCGAGGGCTGCATCCACGCCGAGAACGTCGGCGGCGACATCGAGAAGGTGCTCAACACGCGCTGCATCATCGGCGCGTTTCCGTGGAAGTTCGAGGGCGGCGAGGCGTGCCCGTGCCGCATCATCGCCTTCCTCGACGTGGGCCCCCTCAGCGTGGAGGAAGTGCAGGAGGCGGTCGGGACGAAGTCGAAGCTTAAGAGTCCGGCTAGTGCCGGAGGAGCTCGCGGGGCAGGTTCCGGCGGTCGAGCGGGCCGTAGGTCGTCAGCGCCAGCCGGTCCTCATCGATCAGCTCGCTGACGAGGGCCTGGACCTCCTCGTGCTTGACGCGTTCGATGGCCTGGATCATCTGATCCATGGTCAGGAACGAGCCGAGGTGCATCTCGTGCTTGGCCAACCGGTTCATGCGGCTCGACGTGGACTCGAGCGACAGCATGAGGCTGCCCTTGAGGTGATCCTTCGACCGCTTGAGGTCGTCGGCTGACACGCCGTTCTTCTTCAGATCGCGGATCTCCTTGAGCGTCGACTTCAGCACCTTGGAGAAGTTGCCGGCGTCCGTGGCGGCGTAGACGTAGAGAACGCCGGTGTCGCGGAAGGCCTGCACGCCGGAGTGGATCGAGTAGACCAGGCCCTGGCGCTCCCGGATTTCCTGGAACAGCCGCGAGGACATGCTGCCGCCGATGACGTCGTTGAGCAGGAACAGGGCGTAACGCTCGGGCGCCACGTGGCTGAGCCCGGGGAAGCCCATGACCAGGTGCACCTGCTCGAGCTCCTTGTGGACGATGTTGACCCCGGGCTTCAGCGCCGGCGCCGGGTCGGTGGAGTCGATCGACTGCCGGGAGAAGCCGTTGAAGCCGGCGCCGAAGAGCTCGATCGCCCGCTCGTGGGTCACGTTCCCGGCCACCGCGATGATGATCCGGGGCGGCGTGTAGGCCTCCACGAAGTGGCCGTGGACGGCGTCGCGCCCATATTCCTGCACGGCCTGCCGGGTCCCCAGGATGGGCCGGCCGAGCGGGTGACCTTCCCAGACCTGCGCGGCGAAGAGGTCATGGATCAGGTCGTCGGGCGTGTCCTCCACCATCTTGATCTCCTGCAGCACGACCGACTTCTCGCGCTCGAGCTCCTCGGCGTCGAAGAGCGGCTGCAGGAGGATGTCCGTGAGGAGGTCGACGGCCATCGGCAGGTGCTCGTCGAGCACCTGCACGTAGAAGCAGGTGTGCTCCTTGGTGGTGAAGGCGTCCATCTGGCCGCCCACCGAGTCCATCGTGCGCGCGATGGCCTCGGCGCTCCGGGTCGCGGTGCCCTTGAAGACGAGGTGCTCGATGAGGTGGGACATGCCGCCCCGCTCGGCCGGCTCGTGGCGGGAACCCGTCTCCACCCACACCCCGACCGCGACGGACCGAACGTGAGGCATCCGCTCGGTGATGACGCGGATGCCGTTCGGCAGAACGCTTTTCCGATACTCTTCAGTCACGAGGTGGATTGCTCGCGTTGGGGTTCTTCAGCTTTTCCTTGTCGGCCAGCGCGGGCTGGTCGCGGAGCGCCATCTTGCGGCTGAGCCGCATCTTGCCGTTGCCGTCGATCTCGATCACCTTGACCAGCACGTCGTCGCCCTCGGTGAGGACGTCGTGGACGGCGCGGATCCGCGAGTCGGCGATCTGGGAGATGTGGAGCAACCCCTCGGTGTTGGGAATGACCTCCACGAAGGCGCCGAACTCGACGATCTTCTTCACCTTCCCGAGGTAGATCCGGTCCAGCTCCACCTCGCGACAGATGTCCTGGATGATGGCCAGGGCCTTCTGTACGGACGCATTGTCGGGCGAGAACACGGTCACGCGGCCATCGTCCTCGACGTCGATCTTGGTGCCGGTCTGCTCCTGGATGCCGCGGATGACCTTGCCGCCGGGGCCGATGATCTCGCGGATCTTCTCGGTCCGGATCTTGATCGTGACGAAGCGTGGCGCATACGGTGAGAGCTCGGGCTTCGGCTTCTCGATGGCCTCGCGCATCCGCGTCAGCACGAAGAGCCGGGCGTCACGCGCCTGCTGGAGCGCGGCCCGCATGATCTCGACGGAGACGCCGGCGATCTTGATGTCCATCTGGAGCGCCGTGATCCCCTTCTCGGTTCCGGCGACCTTGAAGTCCATGTCGCCGTAGTGGTCCTCGGTGCCCATGATGTCGGTCAGGATTCCGAACTTCTCGCCTTCCTTGACCAGGCCCATGGCGATGCCGGCGACGTGCGACTTCAGCGGCACGCCGGCGTCCATGAGGGCGAGTGACGCGCCGCACACGGTTGCCATCGACGATGAGCCGTTGGACTCGAGGATGTCGGACACGATCCGGATCGTGTACGGGAACTCTTCCTTGGCCGGCAGGATGGCCGCCACCGCGCGCTCGGCGAGGGCGCCGTGGCCGATCTCGCGACGTCCCGGCGAGCCGAACCTCCGCACCTCACCGACCGAGAACGACGGGAAGTTGTAGTGCAGCATGAAGCGCCGCCACGACTCTCCCTCGAGCGCCTCGATCTTCTGCTCGTCGTTCTTGGTTCCCAGCGTGGCGGAGACCAGGGCCTGCGTTTCGCCACGGGTGAAGAGGCCGGATCCGTGAGCCCGCGGCAGGTACGACAGCTCGATCGAGATCGGGCGGATCTCGCTCACCTTGCGGCCGTCCACACGAACGCCGCGCTCGACGATGAGCTGCCGGACCGCCGCCGATTCCACCGCCTCGAACGCCTCGCGGACAGCCCGCTTCTTGGTGTCATCGGCATCCACGGCCTGGCAGACCTCGTCGAACAGCTTGCTGACGGCGTCGGCTCGCGCCTGCTTTTCGTGCACCGTCGTGAAGATCTCGAGCAGCTGGTCGCCGACGAGCCGACGAACCTGTGTCTCAAGACCGGCGTCGCGCCCGGCATCCGGATCGAACGCCCAGCGCGGCTTGCCCGCGCGTTGAACCAGCTCTTTCTGAGCACGCACGAGCCGCTGGCACTCGCGGTGACCAAAGGTGATCGCCTCGAGCATGGTCTCCTCGGACACTTCCTTGGCACCCGACTCCACCATCAAGACCGCGTCCTCGGTCCCGGCGATGACCAGCTCAAGCGACGACAGCACCTGCTCGGCAGTCGTGGGATTGGCGATCAGCTTGCCCTCCACCATGCCGACGCGAACCGCACCCACCGGCCCACCGAACGGAATCCCGGCCAGGCAGAGCGCGGCCGACGCACCATTCAGGGCGAGCACGTCGGGATCGTTCTCCTGGTCGGCCGAGACGGCGAGGCAGATGACCTGGACCTCGTTCTTGAAGCCCTTGGGGAACAACGGGCGAATGGGGCGATCGATCAGCCGCGAGGTGAGGATCTCCTTTTCGACTGGCCGGCCCTCACGCTTGAAATACCCCCCGGGGATCCGGCCCCCGGCGTACGCCCGCTCACGGTACTCGACGGTGAGGGGGAAGAAGTCCTGGCCCTCGGTGGCGCTCTTCGCAGCCACGCACGTGGCCAGCACCATCGTCTCGCCGTGGCGCACGATCACCGCGCCATCGGCCTGTTTAGCCACCTTCCCGGTCTCGAGCTTGAGCGGGTGGCCGTTGATGTCAACGTCGACGGAATGAGTCATACGGGCTTTTGTCCTCGCGTATCGGCCGGTGTCCGGCGAACGCCGTGTGGAGCGGGCGTGGCCGCTCCTGGGCCCCCGGAGTTGTGCCGTCCGAGGACCAACCAGTTATTATTGTCGGATCCGCTCACCGGCGAATCCCGAGCTTCTCGATGATCGCCCGGTACCGCTCGGTGTCCTTCTTGCGCAGGTACTCGATCAGACTCCGCCGCTTGCCGATCAGCATCAGCAGACCGCGTCGCGAATGGTGGTCCTTGGTGTGCTGCTTGAAGTGCTCGGTCAGGCTGTTGACCCGCTCGGTGAGGAGCGCGATCTGCACCTCGGGAGACCCCGTGTCTCCATCGTGGACGCGATACTGCTGAATGAGGGTTTTCTTCTTTTCGATGGCCAGCGGCATGGAGCCTCCAATCGCCACGCTCAGGGGAGCCCAGGCTCCACCTGAACGGGTTCAAAACGCCTTGTTTTGCTGCTAATTACGGAGCGATGGTACCACCGGCACCCCGCTAAGTAAAGTTAACCTCCGGCCAGCCGCTTGCGGGCCGTCTCCACGTCCTCGGTGATCTGCCGGCGGAGGGCGTCGACACCGGGGAACTTCCGCTCCTCGCGAACCCGGCCGATGAAGGCCAGACGTACCGACAGGTCGTACAAGCTGCCTGTGAAATCGAGGAGATGGGCCTCGACCACCAGCTGGCTCTCACCAAAGGTCGGACGAACTCCGACGTTGACGACCGCCCCGTGACGGACCCCCTCGGCCTCGACCCTACCGGCGTAGACGCCGGTGGCGATCAACAGTGGACGGTCGGGACGAATGTTCGCCGTGGGAAACCCCAGGGTCCGCCCTCGACCGGCTCCTGACTCGACCGTGCCCTTGATGGCGTACGGCCGTCCGAGGTACCGCCCGGCGCGCTCGACATCACCGAGGCGCAGCGCCTCACGAATCTCTGAGGATGAAACGGGGACGCCATCGACGATCCGCGGAGGCACGACATCCACGCGAAACCCGAGCTGGCGGGCCAGGTCCTCCAGGAGCCGCGCGTTGCCGCGGGCGCCGCGTCCGAACGTGTGGTTGAAGCCGACGACGATCTCGCGGGCTCGCAACCGCTGCAGCACGACGTCCTTCACGAACGTCTCGGGCTCGATGGCCGCCAGCGCGCGGGTGAACGGCAGCACGACCGTGGTGTCGGCCCCGGTTGCTCCGATCAGCTCGAGCCGCTCGTCCAGGGTGGCGATCGGCGCCGGGGCGCGTCCCGGCTGAAGGACCTCCATCGGATGAGGCTCGAACGTGCACGCGACGGCGACCATGCCGCCCTCGCGCGCGCGAGTGACCGCGGCGCCGAGGATCTCACGGTGTCCGAGGTGCACGCCGTCGAAGACACCGAGGGCGACGACCGCCGGTCCTGCGTCAGGCGGGTAGGACTCGAGCCCCTGGACGATCCGCATGAAGAACCCGCACCGGTTTCACGGACCCGCACGCCAGCTCACCCACGCCCAGCAGCGGACCACCGCTCTCGTGAACTCGGACCAGGATCGGCGACGATTCCGCTCGATCGGTGGCCGCCGGCTGGCCGTTGACGAACTGCCGGGCGCCGGCGGCATCGAGATCGACCACGCTCCAACCCGACAACCCGGACTCCGGGGGCATTACCCGGGACCACAGCGTGGGCGGCGGGATCTCCGCGATGTCCGCCGACGAGACGGCCGCGTCTCGTCGAAATGCTCCGACCCTGACGCGCTCGATCCGCTCGACGACACCCCCGCAGCCGAACGCCTCGCCGATGTCGGCCGCGACCGCACGGACGTACGTCCCCTTGCCGCAGACGACACGCAGCCGAGCCACCGGCGGCTCGACGGCCTCGACCACGATCGAGTGGACGACGACCTCGCGCGGCTCCCGCGCCACCTCGCGGCCTTCGCGAGCGATCTCGTAGAGGCGCCGGCCCTGGTGGTGAACCGCCGAGTACATCGGCGGCACCTGACGGATCCGACCGACGAATCGCTTCGCCAGCCGATCGATGTCGCCGACGGTGAACGGGGGAACCGCGACCTCCGAGAGGCGACGGCCCTCGAGATCCTGCGTGTCGGTCGTGACTCCGAAACGGACGGTGACCACGTACTCCTTCGTCTGGTCGCTCACGTACGGCATCAACTTCGTCGCTTCGCCGATCAGGATCAGCAGGACACCGACGGCGGCGGGATCGAGGGTGCCAGCGTGGCCCACGCGATCCGCCTGCAGGTGGCGGCGAACGAGCGCGACGACGTCGTGCGACGTGACGCCGGCGACCTTGTCGATCGGCAGGATGCCCGAGACGAGCGGGTTCACTCGATGGCGGAGCGGACGGCGACGAGCACGGACTGAGTCGCGGCCGCGAGCGGCCCCGCCATCGTGAAGCCCGCGGCGTTCCGGTGACCGCCGCCGCCGAACGTCGCGGCGATGGCGCTGACGTCGACCTCACCCTTGCCGCGCAGGCTGACCTTCACCTGGCCGTCCCGCTCACGCAGGAGACAGGCGACGCGGACGGACTCGACCGAGCGCGGATAGTTCACGAGGTCCTCGGCCTCCACGAATGCCTCGGGCACGAGCCCGGCCGGCAGGGCCAGCCAGGCGATCCGTCCGTCCGTGCTCACCTCCACCCGCGAAAGCGCCGCGCCCAGCCAGCCCAGCGCCTGGCGCGGACGGCGCTCGTAGAGCGCGTTGGACACGCGATAGGGATCGGCGCCAGCGGAGACCAGCGCGGCGGCGATCCGGAACGTCTCTGGCGTCACGTTCGAGTAGCGGAACGAGCCGGTATCCATGTGGATGGCCGTGAACAGGTTCATCGCGATGGCCGGCGTGATCTTCGCGCCCAGCGCGACCAGCAGCTCGTAGACCATCTCGCCGGTGGCGGCGGCCGCGGGCTCGACCCAGTTGACGTCGCCGTACCGGCGGTTGTCGTGGTGATGATCGACGTTGACGATCGTCGCGCCGGTCGCCCGGGCCTGATCGATCAAGCCTTCGGTGCGCCCCGGGTTCGGGCAGTCGGTGAGGACGACGACGTCGAGCGGTCCGGTGACCGCATCGAGCCGTCGATACCGCTCGATGCCGGGGAGGAAGGACAGCACCTCGGGCGCCGGATGCGGGCCCCCGGAGACGACCGACCACCCTCGGTCGACGAGGGCCAGATCGAGCGCGAGGAGCGTGCCCAGGACGTCTGCGTCGGGGTGGACGTGGCCGAGCATGAGGGCCCGCCGGCCCCGCCCGCGAAAGGGTGCGAGGACGGCGTCAGCGATTGGCATCGATCCGCTTGAGCAGTTCCTGAATGCGGGCGGCGTGCTCCATCGAACGATCGGGACGGAAGTCGAGATCGGGCGTCACCCGGAGGTCGAGGTGCTGCCGAAGCCAGTTCCGGATGAAGCCGCGGGCGCTGGCGAGCGCCGTCAGCGAGCCCGCCCACTTGCTCTCGTCGCCGAGCACGGAGACGAAGACCTTCGCCTGGCGGAGGTCCTTCGACGTCTCCACGTCAGTCACGGTAACGAATCCCAGGCGGGGATCCTTGAGCTCCCGCTGCAGGAGCATCGAGATCTCCTCCTTGATGAGCTGGTTCACGCGGTCCAGGCGCTTGCCCTGCATCAGAGGATCTCCACCGCCACGTCGATGACGGTGCCGTCCACGTTGCCCTCGATGAAGTTCATGGCCTTGGAGACGACCTCGTTGGCGTGCCGTGAATCGTGGGACACGTAGGCCACCGCGAGGGTGGCGCGCTGCCAGGTGTCCTGATGGTCGACCTCGGCCACCGCCACCTCGAACTTGGCCCGCACCTTCTCCTTGAGGCCCTTGATCACGTGGCGCTTGCCTTTGAGGGAATCCACGGCGGGTAGGTGCAGCTCGATCGTGCCGAGGGCGACCCGCGCGACCGACATGAGCGACGCTGGGCGCGACGCTCAGAGCGTCCGCGCGACTTCCTCGGTCGTGAAGGCCTCGAGAAGGTCCCCCGCCTGCACTCCGTTGACGCCGTCCACGCCGATGCCGCACTCGAGACCGGCCAGCACCTCGCGCACGTCGTCCTTGAAGCGCTTGAGCGATCCGACCGTGCCCGTTCCCACGACCGAGTCGCCGCGGCGTACGCGCACCTTGGCGGTACGGACAAACTTGCCCTCCTGGACGTACGATCCGGCGATCGGGCCGAGCTTCGAGATGACGAAGATCTGCCGCACGAGGGCCCGGCCGAGCAGCGTCTCCCGGATCTCGGGCGCGAGCATGCCGGCCAACGCGGCCCTCACGTCGTTGATCGCCTCGTAGATCACGTTGTACATCCGCACGTCGACGCCGTTGGCCTGAGCCTGCTGGGCCGCCTTCGCCTCGGGTTTCACGTTGAAGCCGAGCACGATGGCGTTCGACGCCGAGGCCAGCATGACGTCGCTCTCGATGATGGCGCCGACCGAGGAGTGAATCACCTTGAGCTTGACCTCCTCGGTCGATAACCGCTCCAGCGATTCGGTGAGCGCTTCCACCGAGCCCTGCACGTCGGCCTTGAGCACGAGCCGCAGCTCCTTGACCTCGCCTGTCTTGATTTGCTGGTGCAAGCCTTCGAGGGTGATGCGGGTGGCCGCCTTGACCTTGGCCTTCTCCTTGTCGGCGCGCATGGTGGCGATCTGCCGCGCCTTGCGCTCGTCGGAGACCGCGACGAGAACGTCGCCGGCCGAGGGCACGCCGCTCAGGCCGAGGATCTCCACCGGATCGGACGGCCCGGCCGACTTCACCTTGCGTCCGCCCGCATCGAGCAGGGCGCGAATACGCCCCGAGTTCGCGCCGACCACGACGGCGTCGCCCTCCTTCAACGTACCCGTCTGCACGAGCACCGTCGCCACCGGCCCGCGGCCCCGGTCGAGCCGGCTCTCGATGACGACACCCTTGGCGGCGCGGTTGGGGTTGGCTTTGAGCTCGAGGATCTCGGCCTGCAGCGCCGACATCTCGAGGAGCTGCTCGATTCCGGTGCCCTTCTTGGCCGAGGTCGGCACGTAGATCGTCTGGCCGCCCCAGTCTTCGGGCACCAGATTGTGATTGGAGAGCTCACGCTTCACGCGGTCCGGATCGGCCTCCGGCTTGTCGACCTTGTTGACCGCGACGATGATCGGCACATTGGCGGCCCGCGCATGGTTGATGGCCTCCACCGTCTGCGGCATGACGCCGTCGTCGGCGGCCACGACCAGGATGACGATGTCCGTCGCCTGGGCACCCCGAGCCCGCATGGCCGTGAACGCTTCGTGACCCGGCGTGTCGAGGAAGGTGACCTTGCCGTGCGACGTCGCGACCTGATAGGCCCCGATGTGCTGCGTAATGCCGCCGAACTCCTTCTCGGCGACCTTTGACTTGCGGATGGCGTCGAGGAGCGACGTCTTGCCGTGGTCGACGTGACCCATGACCGTGACGACGGGCGGCCGCAGCGACAGCTGGCCACCCTCGGCCTCTTCCTCTTCGATGACCTCGCCCTCGACCGAGCGGATCTCGACGTCGAAACCGAACTTGTCACCGACGAGCTTGGCTTCGGTCGGATCGAGCAGGTCGTTCACCATGCGCATGACGCCGAGCTCGAGCAGCGCCTTGATCACCTCACCGGACTTCCGGCGCATCTTCTCGGCCAGCTCGGCGACGGTCACTGACTCGCCGACCTTGACGAGCTCGCGCCTGACATCTGCCGGCGGCGCCTCGATCGTCGCGACCGCGGGCGACGCGACCATGGGCTCGGCTGTCGGGGCGGGACGCGTGGTGATCTCCGGCGGGGCAACCGCCGCTGCCGCCGCGGGCCGTACCGGCTCGCGCGCGGGCTGGGGCGGCCGGATCTCGCGAGGCGGCGCCGGTGGACGCGGAGGTGCCGACACCACGCGCGGCGGCGCGAAGGGCTGACGCGGTCCGGGCCGCGACGGCGGTGGCGCCGCCGGCCGCTCGAGTGGCCGGTACGGCACGATCTTGGGCTCGGGCCGCGGGGGCGTCGCAGGCCGCGAGACAGGTGGCGGCGGAGTGACGACCGGAGGCGCGGGTGTGCCCACGGGCTTCGGAGGTGCGGGTGGTTCCAGCACCGGCGGCGGGACGACCACCGGGGGCTTCGTCTCGACGACGACCTCGGCAACTGGCGCGAGTGGCTCCGGCGCTTCCGTCGGCTCGGCGGGCTTCGGCTTCACGATCGTCGCCGCCGGCCGCACCTCGACTGGCGCGGCCTCGTCTTCGCCTGTGGCCTTCTTCCGTGGATGCGCCACCTTCTTCAGCTCGCCCTCGGCATCGCCTTCGGCCGGCGCGGCCGTCTTCGCACGCGCGGGACGCTTGGGCTTGGGCTCTTCGGGAAGGTCGCGTCCCTTGCCGAGCTTGACGCGAAGCGCGTTGGCGAGCGTGGTTTCGAGGGGGGTCATGGCCCGCACGCCCTTGGTTCCCATTTCCTCGGCGGCCAGCATGAGATCTTTACTGGTAACGCCGAGCTCCTTGGCCAGCTCGATGACTTTTATCTTTGTCGCTGCCACCGCCCCCTCACCTCCTGGGAACCCATCTCGTCAAGCTTTCGCCAGCTTCACATGGCTTCCTGAATGCCTGCGCCAAGCGCCCGCCCTTGAGCGCGCGCCCGATACACTCTTCACTCGTACACACGTACGCGCCGCGTCCGGGCCCGCGCCGATCCATCTCGACCCGCCCATCCGGCCCCCGGACGAGTCTCATCAAGTCCGCCTGAGGCTTCACCTTCCGGCAACCGATGCACGTGCGCCACGGGATCGCGCTTGCGCTCACTCCGGGTCGGCGCCACCGTCCGGTCGTCCCTCGCTCGCGTGTGCCGTCGTCCATTCCTCGGCGGCAGTGTAGAGCTTGTCGGCCCGATCCCCCAACTCGGTGATCTCGGCCAGCCGCTCGCGGCCCGCCCGCTTGATGGCCTCCGGCGAATCGAGTCCGGCAGCCACCAGCGCGTCGATCATGGCCGGTGTCAGATCACCGGCCAGCCGGCTCAGGGCGGTCCGTCGATCGTCTTCGGCGGGCGCCGGGGCCGCCAGCTCCGACTCGCTCTTGATGTCGATCCGCATCCCGGTGAGCTTGGCGGCGAGCCGCGCGTTCTGGCCCTTCTTGCCGATGGCCAGCGAGAGCTGGTTGTCGGGCACGACGATGAGCGCGGTGGCCTCGGCCTCGGACTCGCCCGGCTCGCCGATCGTCACTGACGACACCTTGGCCGGCGACAGCGCGCGGGCCACGAACGTCGCGGGGTCGTGCGACCATTCGATGATGTCGATCTTCTCGCCGCGCAGCTCGCGGCTGATGACCTGGATGCGCGTGCCCCGCAGGCCGACGCAGGCGCCGATCGGATCGACGTCGCGCTTGGTGGAGGCCACGGCGACCTTCGCCCGCTCACCCGCTTCGCGGGCGGCCGCCTTCACCACCACGATGCCCTCCTGGATCTCGGGAATCTCCGTCTCGAACAGGCGCGCGAGATATCCGGGATGAGTGCGCGACAGCGTGATCTGTGGTCCCTTGGCGCTCCTTCGCACCTCGAGCACGAATGCGCGGATGCGATCACCGGGGTTGAATCGCTCACCGGGGATCTGCTCACGCTCGGGCAGGATCGCCTCGGCCTTGCCGATCTCGACGATGACGTTACGCTTCTCGATGCGGTGGACGACGCCTCGCAGGATCTGGCCGTCCTTGCCCTCGAACTCCTTGAAGATGCGGTCGCGCTCGGCGTCCCGCACGCGCTGCAGGATCACCTGCTTGGCCGTCTGGGCGGCGATGCGACCGAACTCCTGAGGCGGTAGCTCCTGCTCGAGCTCGTCCTCGAGCTCGGCCTCCGGGTTCAACGCCTTGGCATCGGCGAGGCTGATCTCGAGCTTGTTGTCGGTGACCTCCTCGACGACCTTCTTGCGGCCGAACACCTTGAGGGCGCCCGTGTGGCGGTCGATCTCCATACGGACGTTCTCGGCGGCGCCGAGCGTCTTGCGCGACGCCGACAGCAGGGCGGACTCCAGCGCCTCGAAGAGGGTCTCCTTGTCGATCCCCTTTTCGCGTCCGATCTGCTCGATGACGATCAACAGCTCTCGGTTCATCGTTGGCGTCCGTCATCCTCGGCGCGGCCACGGCACCTCGGCGTCGAGCCGGGCCTTGGTCACGCTTCCCCTCGGGAGCTCCACCCGCTCACCGTCGCGCTCCACCACCAGGCGCTCGGCCGTGACATCGGCGAGGCGCCCGCGGGTCTCCAGCCCGCCCGCTTGCCACAGCCGCACCAGCTTGCCCACAGCCCACCGAAACTCGCGGTCGCTCCGGAGCAAGCGATCCAGCCCCGGCGACGAGACCTCGAGATCGTAGGCGTCCTCGATCAGCCCCTCGACGTCGATCAGGTCGCCGACTTCACGGCTGACTCGCTCACAATCGCCGACTGCTACACCACCCGGCTTGTCCACGAAGACGCGCAGGACCGAACGCGGCCGGCGTGCATGCCATTCGAGCTCCACGAGCTCGAGGCCGTAATCGCGGAGCACCGGCTGAATGACTTCTTCGATCCGGAAACTCCGATCCTCGTCCTGCATCGCCGATCCGCCTAAAGTAAAAAACTGGGCAAGGCCCAGTTTTTCAAGACTTTAGCACGTGACCCCGGAGGAGGCAAGTTCAGCGCGAGCTCAAGAGCTCCTTGATCGCGGCGATTGCCGCCTGCTGAGTCACCTTCCGCTCGGCCCGCGAGCGCCGCGCCCGGACCTCCACGATACCTTCCTTCACGAAGGCGTTGCCGATCGTCACGCGGATCGGCATACCGAGCAGGTCCGCGTCCTTGAACTTCACGCCCGGCCGCTCGTCGCGGTCGTCGAGCAACGGTTCGAGCCCCTGCTCCTGGCACTGGGCGTAGAGCGACTCGGCGGCCTTCGCCTGCGTCTGGTCCTTCACGTTGACCGCGACGATGTGCACGAGGTACGGGGCGATGGCGGCCGGCCAGACGATACCATCGGTATCGGCCTGCTGCTCGACGGCCGCGGCGGCGATGCGGGCGGGGCCGATGCCGTAGCTGCCCATGATGATCGGCTTCTGCTGACCACTCTCGTCGAGATACGTGGCGCCGAGCGGCACCGAGTACTTCGTGCCCAGCTTGAAGATGTTGCCGATCTCGATCACCCGTTCCACGGCGAGCGGCTTGCCGCACTGCGGGCACGCTTCGCCCGCCTGTACCGTGTGAAGATCCACGAACCGCGCGTCGAAATCCCGGCCCGGGACGACGCCGCGGAGATGGAACCCCTCGCGGTTGGCGCCGACGACGTATGCCCCACCCTTCAGGCTCTCGTCGGCCAGGATCGGCACGCGGGCGCCGACGGGTCCAACCGAGCCCACGGGGGCGCCCAGCGCACCGCGCACCTCGTCGGGATGCGCCGCTCGGAACTCCTCCCCGAGCGCGCGCGCGAGCTTGCGCTCGTGGATCGTGTGGTCGCCCCGGACGAGGACGAGCACCGGGCCCGAGGTCGCCACGTACACCAGGGACTTGATCGTCAGCCGCGGATCGATCTTCAGGAAGTCGGCGACCTCGGCGATGGTCCGCGCGTTCGGCGTTGCCACCTCTTCGCGGCTTCCCGCCGGGAACACGGGAGCGGCCGGCACGCCCCGGGCCAGCTCGACGTTGGCGGCGTAGTCGCAGCCGGCGCAGAGCGCGATCTCGTCCTCGCCGGCGGCGCTCGGCGCCATGAACTCGTGGGAGCCGAGCCCACCCATCATGCCCGTGTCGGACTGAACCACGTGAAAGCGGAGTCCACAGCGCTCGAAGATCTTGCGGTACGCCGACTCGTGCGCCGCGTACGAACGGTCGAGAGCGGCCAGGTCGGGATCGAGCGTGTAGGAGTCCTTCATCAGGAACTCACGCGTTCGCAGCACGCCCGAGCGCGGCCGTGCCTCGTCGCGTTCCTTCGTCTGGATCTGGTACCAGATCTGCGGCAGGTCGCGGTAGGAGCGGATCTCTCGAGCGGCCAGCCAGGCGACGACCTCTTCGTGCGTCATGCCCAGGCACATGTCGGCGCCCTTGCGGTCCTTGAGCTTGAACATCTCGGGAATGTTGTCCCAACGCCCCGACTGCTTCCAGATCTCGGCGGGGTGCATCACGGGCATGGTGATCTCCTGCCCGCCGATCGCGTTCATCTCTTCGCGGATGATCG
Source organism: Candidatus Rokuibacteriota bacterium (assembly GCA_003220615.1). Lineage (GTDB taxonomy): Bacteria > Methylomirabilota > Methylomirabilia > Rokubacteriales > CSP1-6 > 40CM-68-15. Next base: position 74,073 of record QHTB01000131.1, on the reverse strand, counting down.
CGTTGACCTTGTCGAGGACGCGCTGGCCGAGGGGAAGGTAGACGTAGATGCCGGCCGCGAGTTGCCGGACGAGTCCGGCCCGCAGCATGAGCTTGTGGCTCAGCGCCTCCGCCTCGGCAGGCTCCTCCCTCAGGGTGGGAACGAGGGACTTGCTGAGCCGCATCCAGCTCTAGTGGGTACCGGGCTTCTTGTTCGCGCCCTTCACACCAGGCTCGTAGCGCAACCGCTTGACGGGCTCGCCCCGGACGATGTGGGACTCGAAGATCTCCTGGAGGTCGGAGGCCTGCACGCCCGAATACCAGACGTCGTCGGGATAGACGACCATCATCGGGCCGTGACCGCACTGCGAAAAGCAGCCGGCTTTGTTGATGCGGACGTCCTCTTTGAGCCCGGCTTTGAGGGCCTCGCCCCGCAGCTGTTTGACGAACTGCTCGACGTCACCCTGGGTCGGGCACGTCTCGCCACCGGTACAGACGAACACGTGTGTGCGGTATTGGCCCATGCGCTACTCCGCCGCCGCCGGCTGAGCGGCTTTGCGCTCGGCCAGGAACTTGTTCACTTCCTCGCGCATGGCCCGGACGATCTCCGCCTCCGGGACCTTGCGAACGACCTCGCCGTTCTTGAAGATCAGCCCGATCCCGCGCCCACCCGCCACGCCGATGTCGGCGGCGCGAGCCTCACCAGGGCCGTTGACCTCGCATCCCATCACGGCGATGTGGATCTCCTCGTTGAGCCCCTTGAATTCGTCCTCGACCTCGCGCGCGAGCTTCACCAGATCGACGTCGGCGCGGCCGCACGACGGACACGCCACGAACGTCAGCCCGCCCTTGCGCAGTCCGAGCGATTTCAGGATGTCGATGCCGACGCGTACTTCTTCGACCGGGTCGGCGGAAAGCGAGACGCGAATCGTGTCGCCGATGCCTTCCGACAGGAGCGCGCCCAGGCCCACGGCGGACTTGATCGTCCCGACGCCGGGCGTGCCGGCCTCGGTCACGCCGAGGTGGAAGGCATACTCGACCTTGTCGGCCAGCATGCGGTAGGCCTCGATCATCATCAGCGGATCGGACGCCTTGAGCGAAATCTTCATCTCGGGGTAGCCGCACTCTTCGAGGATGCGGATGTGGCGGAGCGCCGACTCCACCATGCCATCCGCAGTCGGTCCACCGTGCTGCTCGAGCAGGTCCTTCTCGAGGGAGCCGGCATTGACGCCGATCCGGATCGGGATCTTGCGCTCCTTGGCGAGGTTCACGACCTCCTGAACGAACCGCTTGCCGCCGATGTTGCCGGGATTGAGCCGGAGCCCGTCCACGCCCTGGTCGAGGGCGATGAGCGCCAGCTTGTAGTTGAAATGGATGTCGGCGACGAGCGGAATGCGGATCTGGCGCTTGATCTCGCCGAGTTTCTCGGCCGCCTCGCGCACCGGCACTGCGCAGCGCACGATCTCGCAGCCGGCGGCCTCCAGCGCCCAGATCTGCAGGAGCGTCGCCTCGACGTCCCGCGTGTCGGTCTTCGTCATCGACTGTACGGTGATCGGGGCGTTGCCGCCCACCTTGAGCTTGCCGAGCGTGATCGGTCTCGTCTGGCGCCGTGTGATCATGGCCTCGTCCGTGGTCGTCCTATTTCAGGAACCTGAACGCATCGATACGCACCAAGTCATTGTAAAGCGCGTACACCATCAAGAGCATCAGCAACACCAGGCCCACCTGCTGGGCCCACTCGCGCTTGCGGAGCGACAGGGGGCGGCCCAGGACGGCTTCGATGACGAAGAAGAACAGGTGGCCGCCATCGAGCATCGGCACCGGTAATAGATTCAGGACGGCGAGGTTGACGCTGATCACCGCGGTGAACAACGTCAGGGACGCCAGGCCTTCACGCCACTGCCGCCCGGCTTCGGCCGCGATCTGAATCGGGCCACCGATGTTCGAGCGATCGAGCACCCCGATGACGATCTTCCACAGTCCTTTGACCGTGATCGCCGTCATTTCCCACGTCTTCATCGCACCGTACCAGACGGCCCGCGGCAACGAATACGCTTCGTAGCTGACAGCGCGGGTGACGATGCCCACGCCGATCCGCCCGACTTCGGCCTCCTGTCCGCCCGGCACCTTCTCCTTGACCACGGTGGCGGTCACCGGAAGCCGGAGCGTGCGGCCCTCGCGCTCGACCGTGACCTCGAAGGTCTGGCCCGCCCGCTTCTGGATCGCCTGCATCAGCTCTTCCGGCGTGAAGACCGGCTGGTCGGCGACCGCGCGAACGAGATCGCCCGGCTTCAGCCCGGCCTTCTCGGCCGCGGATCCGCCCGTGACCGAGCCGATCTGTGGTGTGAGCTGCGGCCCCACTCCGAGCTCCCACGATTCTTTCGGCTCGCGGAAGATCGGATCGCGCACGGTGACGAGGCGTGGTGTCACCGTGACGGTCTGCTCGGCACCACCCCTCTTGATGGTGAGCTTGAGCGGTCGGCCGCGGGACGTGGTGACGAGCTCGTCCATGTCCTCCCAGTGGCGGACCGGCCGGCCATCGACGGCGACGATCAGATCACCCGTCTTGAGTCCCGCCTCGGCCGCGGGGGTGCCTTCGGCGACACGACCGATCACGGGAGGCCACACCGGACGGCCCACCGTCGCGAACACGAGCATGAAGATGACGGCGGCCAGCACGAAGTTCATGCCCGGGCCCGCGAAGACGATGAGGAAGCGCGCCCACAACGGCTTGAGCGCGAAGGCCTTGCCGGGATCGTAGGCCAGCGCGCCCCCGCCCCCTTCGAGCGGATTCTCCTCGCCCATCATCTTCACGTAGCCGCCCATCGGAATGACCGACAAGCAGTACTCGGTTTCTTTGCCCCGCCAGCGAAGGAGCACGGGACCGAAGCCGATGGAGAAGCGCTCGACGCCCACGCCGACCCAGCGGGCGACCAGGAAGTGGCCGAGCTCGTGGATGAGAATGAGGATGCCAATGACGACGACGAACGATAGGACGGTGGTCACAGCGACTTCCTTCCGGCCCGCGCGGCGACCGCCCGCTCGACGCGGCGGCGCGTCTCGGCGTCGATGGCGACGCAGGCCTCGATGGACTCGAGCTCGCCGGCCGGAACGTCGACCAGCGCGTCCTCGATGAGTTCGGGAATGTCCGTGAATGCGATGCGGCGATCGAGAAAGGCTGCGACCGCGATCTCGTTGGCAGCATTGAGCACCACCGGGGCCGCCCCGCCCTGCTCGAGGGCGTGACGGGCCAACCGGAGGCACGGGAAGCGCGCGGGATCCGGCTCGAAGAAGGTGAGCTGGCCCACCCGAGCGAGGTCGAGGCGCGCGGCCGGGGTGGGCCGCCGCTCAGGGTACGTCAGCGCATAGAGGATGGGCACGCCCATGTCGGCGACACCGAGTTGGGCGATGACGGAGCCATCGATGTACTCGACCATCGAGTGCACGACCGACTGCGGGTGCACGACGATCTGGACCTGTTCGGGCGCGACGTCGAAGAGCCAGCGCGCCTCGATGACCTCGAGGCCCTTGTTCATCAACGTGGCCGAGTCGATCGTGATCTTGGCGCCCATCTTCCACGTCGGATGGCGGAGCGCATCGTCCACGGTGATCGTGGCGAACTGCTCCTTGGGCAGCTCGCGGAACGGCCCGCCCGACGCCGTGAGCAGGATGCGGTGGACGTCGCGGCGATTGTGGCCGCACAGGCACTGGAAGACCGCGCTGTGCTCGGAGTCCACCGGGAGCAGCGGCACGCCGTGGTGTCGCGCGGCCGTCGTCATCAGCCGGCCCGCCATCACGAGCGTCTCCTTGTTGGCGAGCGCCACCGCGCGACCGGCCCGGATCGCCGCCATCGTCGGCAGCAAGCCCGCGCCACCCACCAGCGCCGAGACCACGACGTCGGCCGGGACGTCGCGGGTGAGCGCGACGAGGCCGTCGGCGCCCGCCAGCAGCTCGGGCCGCGGCCGGGGCAAGAGCGCGGCGAGCCGATCCACCGCCTCCGGCTCGAGCAGCGCGATCGCCTGCGGCGCATACTTCCGCGCGATGTCGACGAGCCGCTCGACGGTCGTGCCGCGCGCGGCCACGCCGGCCACCGAGAACTCCTCCGGGAAGCTGGACACGATCTCGAGCGTGCGCAGCCCGATCGATCCGGTCGCCCCGAGCACCGTGATGCGCTTCATGCGCCGGTCCCCAGCCTGACGTAGTAGTAGAGCGCGGGCACGTTGAAGAGCAGGCCGTCGATGCGGTCGAGCACGCCGCCATGGCCCGGAATGAGGCCGCCGGCATCCTTGACGCCGACGGAGCGCTTGATGGCTGATTCGGCGAGGTCTCCGAGCTGACCGACGACGCCGAGAATCGCGCCGGCGCCGGCGGCGAACCCCATGGTCCAGCTCGGCAGCAACCAGCCAGGCCCGAAGACGACGGCGGCCACGATGGAGGCGACGAGCTGGGCCAGGGCGCCTTCCACGGTCTTCCCGGGGCTGATGGCCGGAACGAGCTTGTGACGACCGAGCCATGAGCCGACGGCGTAGGCGGCCGTTTCTCCGACCCACGTCACACTGACGAGGACGAGAACGAGGCCGGCTCCGTCGGCCAGGTGGCGGAGCAGCAGCGCATGCCCGAGGAACCAGCTCACGTAGAGGAGCCCGAGCAGCGTCAGCGCGACTCCTTCGGTGGCCGGCTTGCCGCCGGTCAGGACCGGCGCCGTCAGAATGGCGGCGACGGCAACACCGAGGACGAGGGCGGGCAGCGCCGGAACGACCGCGGCATTCCCGCCCGCGATCTCGAAGCTCACGACGAGCGCCAGGCCCAGCAGGATGCCGAGGCGGCCATTGCACGGCTGGCCGGCGTGCGCGAAGAGACGGTACAGCTCCGAAAGCGCGCCGACCGCGGCGGCGCTCACGAGCGCAGGAAACATCCACGCTGGCGCCCGCGTCACCACCCACACGAAGACAGGAATGAAGACGACGGCCGTGGCCACGCGTCGCAGCGGGCTCGCGATCGTCGCCGTGCGCGCTGGCTCCATCATCGCCGCCGCCACGCTGGCCGCCACCTCACACCCCACCGAATCGCCGGGTCCGGCCCTGGAAGTCGACGAGGGCACGGTAGAGGTCACGGGCCCCGAAGTCCGGCCACAGCGTGGGCGTGATCCAGAGCTCCGTATACGCGATCTGCCAGAGCAGAAAGTTCGACACGCGCATCTCGCCGCTGGTGCGGATGAGAAGGTCGGGATCGGGGATGTCGCGCGTGTAGAGGGCGGCGCTCACGTCGGCTTCGGAAATAGCGGCCGGCGCGAGCTCGCCCGCTTGCACGCGTACCGCCAGCGCGCGCACCGCCTCCAGCAACTCGTCGCGCCCGCCGTAGTTGAAGGCCATGACCAGCGTGAGGCCGGTGTTGTCGCGCGTGGCCTCGACGACGCGATCGATGCCCCGACGGATCGGCAGCGGCACGCCGCCCGGGCGTCCGATCACGCGCAGGCGCACGTTGCGCGCCATGAGATCGGGCAGCTCGCGGTAGATCGCCTCCTCGAGGAGGCTCATCAGCATGGAGACCTCGTCCTCCGGCCGGCTCCAGTTCTCCGTCGAGAACGCGTAGAGCGTCAGATAGTCGAGGCCGATCTCGGTGCCGGCGCGGACCGCCGCGCGCGCCGCCTTCACGCCTTCGCGATGACCGGCCACGCGCGGCAGCCCGCGCCGGGTCGCCCACCGGCCGTTGCCGTCCATGATGATGGCGACGTGGCGCGGGACCGGGTGCTCACGCGCACGCACGAGGAGCTCACTCTCGGACAGCGTGCTGAGCTCGGCCCGCGGCGTGCCGCTACGAGATCTGAGGGCCATGCGCACTCATCGTATTAGAAGGACAGGATCTCCTGCTCCTTTTTCTTCAGCACGTCGTCGACCTTGGCGATGAACTTGTCGGTCGTCTTCTGGATCTGGTCGTGTCCGCGGCGCTCCTCGTCCTCCGACACCTTCTTGTCCTTGGACATCGCCTTCAGCTTGTCGTTGGCCTCGCGGCGGATGTTACGAATCGCCACGCGCGTGTCCTCGGCGATCTTGTGGACCTGCTTGGCCAGCTGCTTGCGGCGCTCCTCGGTGGGCGTCGGCATGGTGAGCCGGATGACCTTGCCATCGTTCACTGGCGTCAGTCCGAGATCGGAGGTCATGATCGCCTTCTCGATGGCCTTGAGCTGCGCCTGCTCCCAGGGCTGGATGACGAGCGTCCGCGCGTCGGGAACGGAGACCGAGGCCATCTGGCCGACGGGCGTGGGCGTCCCGTAATAATCCGCGCGGACGGTGTCGAGCAGTCCCGGGGCCGCGCGGCCGGTACGCACGGAGGCGAGCTCACGGCCGAGTGTGTCGAGCGATCCGTTCATCCGCGTCTCGATGTCCTTCAGCAGGTCTTGCATCGATTGCATCGATAGCCCTCCATCGGCGCACGGTCAGCCGGCGACGATCGACCCCACGGCCTCGCCGAGCACGATCCGCTTGATGTTGCCCGACCGGGTCAGATCGAAGACGATGATGGGCAGCCCGTTGTCCATACAGAGTGAGATGGCTGTGCTATCCATCACCTGCAACCCGCGACTCAGCACATCCTTGTAGGTCATGCGCGCGAACCGCTCGGCGTTGGCGACCTTGGTCGGATCGGCCGAGTAGACGCCGTCCACCTTGGTGGCCTTCATGATCGCGTCGGCGCCGATCTCGATGGCGCGCAACGCGCCCGCGGTGTCGGTGGTGAAGAACGGATTCCCGGTGCCGGCGGCGAAGATGACCACGCGGCCCTTCTCGAGGTGACGGATGGCCCGGCGCCGGATGTAGGGTTCGGCCACCGCGCGCATCTCGATGGCCGAGAGCACGCGCGTCTGCAGATCTGCCTTCTCGAGGGCGTTCTGCAGAGCCAACGCGTTGATGATGGTGGCCAGCATCCCCATGTAGTCGGCGGTGGCCCGGTCCATGCCGCCGGCGCTGGCGGCGACGCCGCGGAAGATGTTGCCCCCGCCGATGACGATGGCCACCTGGACGCCGAGCCCGACGACCTCGCGCAGCTCGGCCGCGACGCGATCGAGCACGGGAGGATCGATCCCGTAGCCCTGGCTCCCGGCCAGTGCCTCACCCGAGAGCTTGAGGACGATACGGCGGTAGGCCGGGCGTGGCGAGCCGGCGTCCGCCGCCACGACTACCCGGCCTCGCCGACCTGGAAGCGCGAGAAGCGCCGGATGACGATGCGCTCCTGCGTCTGCGCGTTCACTCCGTCGACGAGGTCCTTGATCTTCGTCTTGCCGGTGGCGTCCTTCACGAACGGCTGCTCGAGGAGGCACTGCTCGCTGAACCACTTCTCGAGCTTGCCCTCGACGATCTTGTCGATCACCTGCGCCGGCTTCTTCTGGTCGGCGAGCTGGCCGCGATAGATCTCACGCTCCTTCTCGAGCACGTCGGCCGGAACGTCCTCACGGCCCACGTAGGCGGGATTGGAGGCCGCCACCTGCATGCCGAGATCCTTCACGAGGGCCTGGAAGGCGTCGGTCTTGGCCACGAAGTCGGTCTCGCAATTCACCTCGACCAGGACACCGAGCTTCGAGCCCGGGTGGATGTAGGCGGACACGACGCCCTCGCGCGCCGTGCGCCCGGCCCGCTTGGCCGCGGCGGCCAGGCCCTTCTTCCTCAGATATTCCACGGCGGCTTGCACGTCGTCCTTGCTGGCCGCCAGCGCCTCTTTGCAGTCCATGACACCGGCGCCGGTGCGGTCGCGCAACTCTTTGACCTGCTGCGCGGTGGCCATTGGGCTAGGCCTCCTGCTCGGCGGCCGCCACCATCTCGGACTCGACGCCCGCGTCGGGCGACTCCTCGGTCTCGTCCTTGCTCAACGTGCCGCGCCCTTCCAGGATGGCGTCGGCGATGCGCGCGGTGATCAGACGCACGGCCCGGATGGCGTCGTCATTGCCCGGGACCGGATAGTCGATCCCGGTGGGATCGCAGTTGGTGTCCACGATGGCCACGATCGGGATGCCCAGCCGCTGGGCTTCGGCCACCGCGATCTTCTCCTTGCGCGGATCGATGATGAAAACGGCCGCCGGCAAACTCTCCATGCTCTTGATGCCGATCAGCGCCTTCTCCAGCTTCTCGCGCTCACGGTCGAGCTCGAGCGCTTCCTTCTTGGGCAGGCGGTCGAACTCACCCGCCTCCTTCATCTCCTCGATCTTCTTGAGGCGGCCGATCGACTTGCGGATCGTCTGGAAGTTCGTCAGCGTTCCGCCCAGCCACCGCTGATTGACGTAGAACATCCCGCAGCGACCGGCCTCCTCGAACACCGTGTCCTGGGCCTGCTTCTTGGTGCCGATGAAGAGCACGTTGCCGCCGCCGGCCGCGGTGTCGCGGACGAAGCCGTAGGCCTCGCGGAATTTCTTGAGCGTCTTCTGGAGATCGATGATGTAGATGCCGTTGCGCTCGCCGAAGATGTACTTCTGCATCTTCGGGTTCCACCGCTTGGTCTGGTGGCCGAAGTGCACCCCGGCCTCCAGGAGTTCCTTCATCGTCAGAGCTGCCATGGTTCCTCCTTCGGTTGTTCCTCCGCCGCGCTCGGGATCGCCGGGCGTCCCACCGAAGTGGCGCGGCGTGCGTGATGGTCGACTACGTCGTGTACTTCGCGTTGATGCGTACGTACTCCTCGCTGAGATCGCACGTGAAGACGTGGGCCTCGCCCCGTCCCAGCCCGAGGTCGATGGTGATCGTGTAGGCCGGCCGCGTCATGGTCTCGCGGATCCGCTCGTGCTTCGCGCCGTCGCGCAGCATTCCCCGCTCGACCAGCAGCTCGTCCTCGAAGGCCACGGCGATCTTGTCCGCCTCCACCCTGGCCGGAGACTTGCCGATCGCCATCATGATGCGGCCCCAGTTGGGATCCTGGCCGTTGATCGCAGTCTTCACCAGGGGCGAGTTCGCCACGCTGCGCGCGACCACGACGGCGTCACGCCGGGTCCGCGCCCCGCGCACCGCCACCGTCACCAGTCTGGTGGCGCCCTCCCCGTCCTCGACCAGCATGCGGGCCAGGCGCGTCGTCACCGCGCCAAGCGCCCGCGTGAATTGACGGAACCCGCGGCTGCCCGCATCCAGCGGAGCCGTCTCGGCCAGGCCGTTGGCGAGGATGGCGACGGTATCGCTGGTGGACTGATCGCTGTCCACGGTGATCCGGTTGAACGAGTCGTCGACGCTGCGCTTGAGCGCCGAGCGCAGCGCCGCGGGCGCCACGGCGGCGTCGGTGGTGAGGAAGCAGAACATCGTGGCCAGGTGGGGCTCGATCATCCCCACGCCTTTGGCGATCCCGCCGATCGTGATGGGCCGGCCGTTGACCTCGACCTTGACCGCAGCCTCTTTCGGGCGCGTATCGGTCGTCATGATGGCTTCGGCAGCGGCGTGCCCGCCCTGCGGCGACAGCGCTTTCACGAGTTTCGGCAGGGCGGCGCGGATTCGGTCCATCGGCAGCGGCTGGCCGATCACGCCCGTGGAAGCGATCAGCACCTGCCGGGCCGGAATGCGGAGCAGGTCGCCGACGACCTTCGTCATCTCACGGGCGTCGCGCATGCCCTGCTCGCCGGTGCAGACATTGGAGCAACCGCTCGAGGCCACGATGGCCTGGGCCACGCCGCTCTTCACGTGCTCCTGGGAAACGAGGACGGGCGCGCCCTTCACCTGGTTGCTGGTGAACACGGCGGCCGCCCGGGCGGGAGACGACGAATACAGGAGGGCGAGATCCTTCTTGCCGCTCGGCTTGATCCCGGCGGCGATGCCGCTGGCCAGGATTTCGGGGACGGCAGTGACGCCGCCCGTCAGCCATTCGAGATCGCCTGGTTTTGGCTCCGTTGCTCGCGCCTCCGGCACTACGGGTACACCGGCGGGGCGTCGAGGCCGGTGCGCTCGCTCCATCCATACACGATGTTCAGGTTCTGCACGCCGTTCGCCGACCCGCCCTTGCCGAGGTTGTCGATCGCGCTCACGCACGTGGCGCGGCCCGTCCGCGGATCGGAGACCACCGTGACGTCGCAGAAGTTCGATCCGATGACGGCCCGTGTCGTCGGCCGCTCGCCCTCGCCGAGAACGCGGACGAACGGCTCGCCCGCATAGAAGTCGCGATAGACGGACACGAGCTCGACGGTGCTCAGCGTGGACGCGAGCGGAACCGACGCGGTGGTGAAGAGTCCGCGATTCAACGGAACGAGGTGAGGCGTGAAGCTCACGCGCACGGGGCTCCCGGCCAGCGCCGACAACTCCTGCTCGATCTCGGGCGTGTGGCGGTGCGTGGTGATTCCGTAGGCCTGAACGTTCTCGTTGGCTTCCGTGTACAGGTACATCGGATCGGCCTTGCGCCCCTGAGCGCCCGCACCGCTCACGCCCGACTTGCCGTCGACGACGATCCCCTCGAGCCGCGCCAACCCCGATTTGAGCAATGGCGCCGTCGCGAGAATGGCGCCCACCGGATAGCAGCCGGGCGACGCCACCAGCGACGCGGCCGCGATCGATTTCCGGTGCAGCTCGGGCAACCCATACACGGCTTCACCGAGGCCCTGAGAATCGAGATGAGCGGCCTTGTACCAGGTCACGTAATCGTTCGGGTCACGCAGGCGGTAATCGGCCGAGAGGTCGATGGCCTTCACGCGATGCCGGCGAAGGACCGGCACGACCTTCTGGGACTCGAGGTGCGGCAAGGCGAGGAAGACGACATCGGCCACGCCGGCGAGCCACTCGGCCTCCAGCGCGTGGAACGCGAGCGTCGTGAGGCCACGCAGGTGCGGGTACGCCGCCGCCAGCGGCTCACCAGAGAGCCGATCGGAGGTGACGGCGGTCAGCTCGACCTCGGGATGACGGAGAAGCAGCCGCAGCAGCTCTGCTCCCATGTAGCCGCTGGCCCCGGCGACAGCGACGCGAATCACGGCACTCGTCTCCGTGCTACCGCTTCGAGTACTGGAACTTCTGGCGAGCTCCGGGCTGCCCGTACTTCTTCCGCTCCCGCATCCGGGGATCGCGGGTGAGCAGGCCGGCTTTCTTGAGGGGCTGTCGAAGCTTCTCGTCGAAGCGAACGAGCGCACGGGCGATGCCGTGGCGCACGGCGCCAGCCTGGCCGGTCGGGCCACCACCGCCGACGTTGACCAGAATGTCGAACTGCCCGCTGGTGTTCGTGACCTCGAGCGGCTGGGCGATGATCATCCGCAGCGTCTCACGCGGAAAGTAATTCTCGAAGGCGCGGCGATTCACGGCGATGCGGCCCTGCCCTGAGCGCAGCCACACGCGCGCAACCGACGTCTTGCGCCGGCCGGTACCGTAGAACCGCTCGACGACGGCCATCACTGGCCTCCCTTTTGACCGGCCAGCCACTCGGGAAGCGCGGCGGGCTGCTGGGCCTGATGGGGATGCGTGGCGCCTTTGTAGACCTTCAGCTTCTTGCCCATGGCCCGGCCCAGACGATTCTTGGGGAGCATCCCCTGCACCGCCCACTCGATCACGCGCTCGGGGTGGGTCTTGATCATCTTCTCGGCGTTGACCTCGCGGAGGCCGCCGATGTAGCCGGTATGCCAGCGGTAGATCTTGTCGCGGAGCTTCCGTCCCGTGAGGTGAACCTTCTCGGCATTGATCACGACCACGTGGTCGCCGACGTCCATGTGCGGGGCAAACGCCGGCTTGTGCTTGCCCCTCAAGATCGCCGCCACCCGGCTGGCCAGTCGCCCGAGAACCTGACCATCGGCGTCGACGACGAACCACTTCCGCTCGATCTCGTCTTCACGCAACATCGGCGTCGGCATCATCACCCCTTGCAGGCCACGTAAGTGGGCATAGGACCGGGAAAATCGCAACGTCATACGTTACTTGAAAGTCCCTGCCATGTCAACGAATCGGCCGCCGGCACGGGACCAACTCCAGGCGGTCGAGGCCGTCCACTACGCCCTCGGCGAACACGCGAGCCCCGGCGCGGGTGTGGTGAATGTCGTCGGCCCGGAAGAGCGGATCATTGGGCCTCTCGCGCGCTCGGAACAGCGCGAGCAGGTTGAGCACGGGAAATCCCTCGCGGCGACCGAGCTCGACGAGGATGTCGAACGGCCGTGTCGAACCGAAGAGCCCGGGGCCCAGCGCATGGCGGCGGCGCCCCTCGGGCGAGGCGTCGGCGGCGACCTGTTGCGCGTGGGGATACACGACGAGGGCGAATGCGGCGCCGTGGCCACGCGCCATGCGATTCGTCGCCGCGATGTATCGCTCGGTGAGACGCCACGCGGCGCGGAGCTTGGGCGAGTCCTGGTCGCGCGTGATGGCCTCGAGATCGTACTGGGGATCCCCTTCGAGGCCGAGAATGGCGGCGCGCTCGGGTGTCAACCGGAGTGGCCCCAGGAGGTTCTGGCCGATACCGGACCGGCGAAGCTCCTGGTATGCCACCAGCCGGTTCATCCCACGCTCGATCGGATCGAGAAAGCGGAAGACCGCGGGCTTCCACACGAGCGGAATGAGCAGCGCCGCCTCGAGCCGCCGGTCGCCCGGAACGGCAACGGGCAGGCCGTCGGCGTCGAGCCTCGCCACGGCGGTTCGCACCCAATCGTCGTGGACGTCGGTCATGTCGAAGTTGAGCACGACGAGGTCCGGCTGCAGCGCGAGGCCCAGGTGCTTGAGCTGGAGGTACTCGAGAATCGGCGAGTAGCTCGCGACGCCGGCGTTCAGGACCTCCACGGTGGTGCGGCACCCGTGACCGTTGAGCGCCGATTCGACGCGCTTGGCGACGGTCGCCTCGACGGGAAGGCCCGCGCCCTCGGTGAACGAGTCGCCGAGCATGAGCACGCGGAACACGCCCGCCGGCTTCGGGCGCGTGATCTCACGCTCGCGCAAGCCGAGGGAATTCGTGTTGAACTCCACGCCGCTCACCCGAGTCCGAAGATTTGGCTTGAGCCGATGGTGCAGGAGCGGGTCGGACGCCATGTAGCGGTGCTCGCCCGCAGCGCGGAAGCGCAGACCGACCTCGACGATGGCGAGAGCGAAGAGCAACCCGACGGCGACGGCGATGAGCCGCGGCGTCAGCACTCGGGGCAGTCTCACGCGCGCGTCTTCTCCGGCCACGGACAGAGCGCGCGCACGGGGCAGACCGGACAGCGCGGCGCCCGCGCCACGCAGGTACGGCGACCGTGAGCCTGAATCAGGTGCGTGGTCCGCGTCCATGACGCCTTCGGCAGGACCTCGGTGAGCTGGTCGTGGATCACGTCGGGATCGTTGGACTTGGCCAGGCCGAGCCGCTGGCTCACGCGGAAGACGTGCGTGTCCACCGCGATCGCCGGCTCGTCGAAGGCGTTGCCGAGCAGCACGTTGGCGGTCTTGAGGCCGACACCGGGCAGCGCGGTGAGCGCGGCGCGGTCGCGTGGGACTTCGCCGCCGTGCTCGGCGACCAGAGCGTTGGCCATCCCGATGATGGAGCGCGCCTTGGCGCGATAAAAGCCGGTCGACCGGATCTGCGGCTCGAGCGTGGGCGGCGTCAGCCGCGCCCACTCGGCCGCGGTGCGGTACTTCTTGAACAGCGCGGGAGTCACCTGGTTCACCCGCTCATCGGTGCACTGCGCGGACAGAATCGTCGCGACCAGCAGCTCGAGCGGGTCGCTGAAGGTCAGCGCGATCCTCGCGTCGGGGTAGGCGCGTTCGAGGAGTCGGATGATCTTCCGGGCGCGGGCTTTGCGCTCGACCGGTGTCTCGCGTTTCACGATCCCCCCACCTGGAGCCCGGCCGGCACGATCTCGATCCGAGCGACCTCGACCGGAAACGGCAGGCGCGCGGCGATGCCCCGCGACGGATCGATCACGTTCATCACCCAGCCGACGAGCAGGGACGGCACCGGGACGCCGCCCACCCGGACGCGATCGGCGGCCAGCGCGAACGGCCGGTCCGAAGCCGGCACGAAGCGGACGCGTGCGCTGATGTCCGGCCCCGGAAGCTCCATCCGCACGTCGGCGAACCCGCGATCGAAGGCGACCTGTGTCCGTCCGCGATCTTTGCCAGCCGCGAGGAAGGCGTGGAAGTCGTCGGCCGTCACCGAGAGCCGCTCCAGCCGCAGCCGGCCGAGATCGAGGGGATCGAGCCGGCCCTCGGCCATCAGGCTCGACGCGTTGAACACGAGATCCTCCAACACGAGTCGCAGATCGTGGGCGCGCAGGAGCGCGACGCCGCGACGACGCGTGTCCCCCAGCGTGGCGGCGGTGGCGGAGACCACGACGCGCCGGGCTCGTCCCTGCTGGATGGCATCGCCGGGCTCGACCGCGACCTCGAGGCCTTCGACGTCCCGCGCCACGTCAGCGGCGCGCTGTCGTAGCGCACCGGCCAGGGCACGAGCCAGGGTGTCGGCGGCGCCGCTCACGACGGGGAGGCGGCGGGCACGTACGGTGGCCCGCGAGCCGTCGGGCAGCGGAAACTCACCGATGACGGGGAACGCGGCGTCGAGATGACGATCCGCGGCCAGGCGCGCGACGATTCGCCGCGGCCTCTCGGCCGTCCACGGTGGACCGACGTCGCCCGTTTTGAGAATCATGTAATCGACGCCGAGAGGCTCGTCGTCCCAGGCGCGCATGAACCGTAGGGGCAGATCATCGCGGACGGCGTAATACCTGAAATTGGCGATCGAGAACCACGCGCTGTTCGGCGGCACGCTGACCATCGCGTCCCGACCCGAGGCGTCTCGCGCGATCAGGGAGAGAATCGGGCGCTGCTGCCATGCGGCGCGCGACGGTGGCGACGGCTCGGTGAGGCGGATGCCGACCAGCGGCACGCTCAGCGCAGGCGGAACGGCGAACAGCGTGGACGAGACCTGCACTGCGGCCGCCACCGCGACGAGCGCCCCGGTGAAGGCACGGACGCTGCGGGGTAATGCCGAGAAGCCGATCCCGGCCGCCACCGCGGCGAGCGGGAGCAGCGGCAGCGTGTAGCGGAGCTGCTTGTTCTGGATCAGAAAGAATGCCACGAGCGGGGCGAGCCCGGCGAGGACGTACCAGTACCCGCGGCCCAGCACGACGACGAGCCCGACCATGAACATTGCGACGCCCACGACGCCGAACTGGGCGGCGAAATTCAACGGGTAATAGGCGAGCGAAGTCGCGCTGAGGGCATCAGGAAGTCCCGATTCGGCGGCCTGCTTGAAGGACCGGCTTTGCACTTGCATCGGGATGCCGAGGATGCGCGGCCCGTACCACGGCACGGCGATGATGAGCGTCACCAGCGTCGCGGCCATCGTGTTCCACACCGCGTCTCGGGTCCTCACCGCGAGAACGGAGAGAATGATCGCCGGCGCCACATAGACGACGAAGGGCGGCTTGGTCAGCAGGCCGAGCCCGACGATGATCCCGACGGCCAGCGACCAGCCGACGCGTTTGAAGCCCTGGGTGCGCAGGAGTGTCTCGAGCGCCACGACGACCATGGCCATCAGCGGCACGTCGAGTTGAAAACGAAGCGTGAGTTGCACGACGGACGGCGCGGTGCCCACCAGGACCGCCGCCACCACGGCGCCCCCGCCATTGGCCCACTGCCGCGCGAGCACGTAGGTCGCGGCCATGCCGAGCCCGAGGAAGGCGAGGACGACGATCTGGCCGAACGCCGCGTCCGACGGCATCACGCGGAATAGAAGGCCGGCCAGACAGGGAACGAGTGGCGGATAGAACGAAGAGCGCCCCAGCACTGCCGCGACGTCTCCGGTCACCAGGCCACGCCAGCACAGCACGGCGCGCTCGAGGTGATTGGCATAATCCCACTCGGGTGGATGCCGGTCGATGGCGAGCCACATCGCGGTCACGCCCACGAGAACGAGCCACACGGCGCCGACCACTGCCCACTCCCATCGCCGGGACCAAACGGGAGTCATCGATGGGCGATCAAGAGGAGCGATGATCCGACCGGCAACCGGAGTCGGGGAACGAGGTGGCGCTCGGCCGCGAAGCACGAAGCGAGCAGCGCATTGAGAGCGGCCGGCGGCCGTCTGAGATCGTGAGCCGCCACGCCACGGCCGCGCTTGAGCCACCGAACCAGCGCGAAGGCTGGAAACAGCAGCGTGCCGAAGTACGTCACGCGCGCCACGGCAAAGCCCGCGCGCTCCACGACGCGACGGAGCTGCCCTGCCGTGTAGCGGCGCCGATGGCCGAGCGCACGATCGTGAGCGCTCCAGAGCCAGGCGAAGGCGGGCACAGTGATGACGAGCGTTCCTCCGGCCGCGAGTGCGCGTCGCGCCGTCTCAAGCGCGGCGCCTTCGTCGTCCAGGTGCTCGAGCACGTCGAGGAGGAGCACCACGTCGGCCCAGCCCTCGGGCACGACCAGATCACCCGGGATCGTTCCGCGCCGAACGTCGAGGCCGTCGGCACGGGCCGCCGCGATCAAGCGTTCGTCGCGTTCCATGCCCACGCTGTCGCCGAACTCGCCGAGGGCGCGCAGGACGTTACCGGTGCCGCACCCCAGCTCGAGCAGCCGGAGTCGACGCCGCGGGAGCGACGCGCGGAGCACGGCCAGCAGCACTCGCAGACGTCCACGGAACCACCAGTGCCGGCGATCCTCCTCGATGTGGGCGGCGACGTACGCCTGGTCCATCGCGGTCAGCGCTTGAGCGCGGCGCGGATCCGCGCGATGCGCTCGTTGCGCTCGGCCGCCGGCAAGGCGAGCGGCCGGTGGTCGTGTCGCCACACGGGCTCGGCTCGCCGCGGATCGTCGGCGAGACGCGGGATGAGATGCCAGTGAATATGCGCGATCTGATTGCCCAGCAGCTCGTAGTTCATCTTATGGGCATTGAAGACGCCGGCCAGGGCCTCCGCGACGTTCGAGACCTCCTCCATGAGGGCGGCTCGCTCGGGCGGCGTGAGCGCGAACAGCTCAGTGGCGTGACGCTTCAGCACCAGGACCGTCCAACCCGGAAAGAACTGATCGTCGTGGAGGTACACGATGCACTGATCGAAGTCAGCGATGCGCTGCTCGGGCCGGGGCCACTGCCCCGAGCACGCCGGACACTCGGATGGTCCCGTCACCGGGGCCCGGCCAGGAAAGGGCCAAGACGCGCGAGCCCTTCCTGGATGCGCTCGAGCGACGCGGCATACGAAAACCGCAGATACCCCTCCGCGTTGTCGCCGAAGGCGATGCCTGGCGTGACGGCAACGTGGCACCGTTCGAGCAGCTCCAGGGCCAGCTGGCGCGAATCGGCGGAGAAACGTCGGGCGTCGGCCAACACGTAGAAGGCGCCGGTCGGCTCGTGCTCCACGCCGAGGCCGAGCGCTCGCAGGCCGGCCACCATCGCGTGCCGGCGCTCGTCGAAGATCGCGCGGAAGCGCCGGCTGTCCTCGCCCGCTTCCCGAAGTGCCGCGACACCCCCCCACTGGACGAACTCGTTGGTCGAGATGAAGAAGTTACCGAACGCCTTCTGCAGTGCCCGGACGTGATCCGCGGGCGCGATGAGGTAGCCGAGGCGCCAACCGGTCATCGCGTAGGCCTTGGAGAACCCGTTGAGGACGAACGCGTGATCGGTGAACTCCAGGATCGTCCGGTCCCGGCCCTCGTACGTAAGCCCGTGATAGATCTCGTCGGAGACGATCACCGGCCCCCCCTTCCCGCCCAGCGCGGCGATGCCACGCAGGCTATCGGGAGCGAGCACGGTCCCGGTCGGGTTGCTGGGCGAGTTGATCAGGATGGCTTTCGTCCGGGCACCGATGCGCCCGGCCACGGCGTCGGCTCGCAACTGAAACCCGTCATGGCCCGTGATCCCGACGGTGGCCGGAACGCCTCCGGCATAGCGGATGAAGTTCGGATAGCAGGCGTAATACGGATCCGACAGCACGACCTCGTCGCCGGCGTCGAGAAGATGGCCGAACAGGAGCAGCATGGCGGGCGAGGTGCCGGGCGTGACGAGGATGCGCTCGGGAGAGACGTCGACACCGTACGTCACGCGGTAGTGCTCGGAGATCGCCTCGCGAAGCGCGAGGATGCCCAGGCTGTGGGTGTACTTGGTGCGGCCATCCTTCAGAGCCTTCTCCGCTGCGTCTCGGACGACAGCGGGCGCTTCGAAGTCGGGCTCGCCGAACTCCAGGTGAACCACGTCGATGCCCCGCCGCTCGAGGTCTTCTGCCCGCTCGCTCATCTCGACGGCGAGGAATGGCTCGATCAGCGCGCTGCGCGCCGACATCATCCCGTCTTCCCCAAACGACTCCGGGCGCGGAGGATCTGCCACATCATGCGCGGGCCGTCGCGCAGGACACTGGACTTGCTGCCCGGCTGATCGGCCCAGTTCACGGCGACCTCGGCCACCTCGAAGCCGGCCCGTCGAGCGCGCAGGAGCAGCTCGACGTCGAAGCCGAAGCCTTCGATGGTCATTCGCGGAAAGAGCGCGTCCGCCGCGGTGGCTCTCAGGGCCTTGAACCCGCACTGGCTGTCGTGAATCCCATGAAGGCCGGTGCGTCCGACGACCCAGTTGAAGAGCCGTCCGGCCATGACGCGGTGACGACGAGTCTGGAGCGAGATGGAGGCGTCCGACAAACCGCGAGAACCGATTGCAATGTCGGCGCCGGCGGCCAGGGCCGCCTCCAGGCGCTTGAGCTCGGTGATGGGTGTCGCCCCGTCGGCGTCGGCGAACAGCCGCCAGTCGCCGCGCGCCGCGATCATTCCTCTTCGAACGGCCGCGCCCTTGCCTTCGTTGCGGCCGCTCCGGAGCACGCGGACTTCCGGGTGGTGCCGCGCGAGGCCTTCGACGAGCTGGGCGGTGTCGTCGGTGCTCCCGTCGTCGACGACGATCACTTCGTAAGGCTGACCACGGCCGTCGAAGTAGGCGACGACGGTGTCGAGGTAACGCGGGAGGCGGTGCGCCTCGTTGTAGGCAGGGATGATGACGGACCATTGAAGCGGGGCCCGCGCGCCCGGGTCAGGTCGTGGGGGGCCTGATCGAGGCGCGACCTGGCTGCGCGGATCTTCCCGATTCATCATCGTTGAAAAACTCACCAGCCGGAACCCACCCGTCAGGTCGGCTCCGGGCGGCGCCGCCGACGGGCCATCCCCGTGTCGTGGGCGGCGCGGGCCACGCCCTCGGCGACCGCGGGGGCGACGCTCTTGTTGAAAACGCTTGGAATGATGTACTCCGCCGAGAGTTCACCGGCGGTCACGCACGCGGCCAGGGCGTGCGCCGCCGCGACCTTCATCTCATCGTTCACGGTTCGCGCACGGGAGTCGAGGAGTCCGCGGAAGAAGCCGGGGAAGCACAGGACGTTGTTGATCTGGTTTGGATAGTCGGAGCGCCCCGTGGCCATGACGCGCACGTGACGCTCGGCTTCCTCGGGTTGGATCTCGGGGTCAGGATTGGCCATCGCGAAGACGATGGGATCCCGGGCCATGCGCTTGATGTCACGAACCGAGAGGATGCCAGGCACGCTCAGCCCGATGAAGACGTCGGCCTTCTCCATGGCGTCGCCGAGCCGGCCCTTGACCTGCCGGGGATTCGTGGCCGTTGCCACCCAGCGCTTCATGAAATCCATGCCGACGGTACGCCCGCGATGGAGCGTGCCGTGCTCGTCGACACCGACGATGTCACGGACCCCGCTCGAGAGCAGGATTTTGATGGTCGCCGTCCCCGCCGCGCCCACGCCGGTGACGACCACTCGGAGCTTCTTCGGATTCTTGCGGACGATGCGGAGCGCGTTCAGCAGCGCAGCCAGGACGACGACGGCGGTGCCGTGCTGGTCGTCGTGGAACACCGGGATCTCGAGATCCTTGCGGAGCCGCTCCTCGATCTCGAAGCAGCGTGGCGCCGCGATATCCTCCAGATTGACGCCGCCGAAGGCGGGGGCGAGCAGCTTCACGGTTTCCACGATCTTGTCGCTGTCCTTGGTGGCCAGGCAGACCGGAAAGGCATCGACTCCGGCGAACTCCTTGAAGAGCATCGCCTTGCCTTCCATCACCGGTAGCGCCGCCTCGGGCCCGATGTCCCCCAACCCGAGCACCGCGGTGCCATCGGTGACGACGGCCACCGAGTTGTGCTTCATGGTGAGGGCGAAGGCCCGCTCACGATCGTCGCGGATGGCCAGGCACACGCGGGCGACACCCGGTGTGTACACCATGGAGAGGTCGTCCCGGGTGCGGACGGGCACCTTGTTCTTGATCTCGATCTTCCCGCCCAGGTGCATCAGGAACGTGCGGTCCGAGACGTTGACGACCCGTACCCCGGCGACGTGACGGAGGCAGGTGACGATCTGCTGGCCATGGACGCTGTCCCGGGCCTTGACCGTGATGTCCCGGACGATCCGGTCACGCAGGGACTCGACGAGATCCACCGACCCGATGTCCCCGCCCGCGTTACCGATCGCCGAAGCCACCCGCCCCAGCATCCCGGGCCGGTTCTTGATCTCCACACGGAGGGTGATGCTGTAGCTCGCGCTGGGAGCGATGGCCACGGCCGGCCCTACACCCCCGCCGGGACAATGGTCATGTTGTAACGACGGGGCTGTTCACGACGCGCGGCGACCACTCCGGCCCTCATGGAGTCCCCAACCGCGCCATGATAGCAGAGCAACATTCGCCCCAATACGTGAAGGAGAATACCCAGCCCTTCGATCCGTCCCATCTGGCAGGGACGTATATACGGCGATTTAGGTGATCGAGCGGTTGGGTGGCTTGCTTCTTGTAGCGACTGGGGCCCCAAGAGACGAGCGGAATCGAAACCGGCCGCACTCGCATCAAAACGAAGCGATGAATCGTGATGATTTTCGGGTGACAGCATGACATTCAGGGAACGCGATCAAGAGGCCGAAACCAACCACGGGGTGCCCACCCCGTTGGCAACCGAGGAGACGGCCGAGCCGACGCCACTGACCGAGGACGAGGCCGAGACCCCGGAGCCCGTTCCCGAAGAGGCGTTCACCCCCCTGCCCGCCCGGGGCGAGGACCCGGTCCGCCTCTACCTCAAGGAGATCGGGAAGGTGCCGCTGCTCACCGCGCGGCAGGAAGTCGAGATCGGCCGCCGGATCGAGGTCGGCCAGATCGCGCTGCGCAGACTGCTGGCCGCCATCCCCATGGCGCTGCGTGCTCTCCTCGACTTCGGAGACCGCCTCCGTCACGAGCAGATCGCTGCGGACGACGTCATCGTCCTCCCCGAAGGCGGGGAGCTGGACGCTGGCGAGATCAAGCGCGTCCTTGCCGCCTTTGCGCGGATCCGTCGGCTGGAGCGGGAGATCGACCGGCTCCACCAGTCGCTCCGAGACAAGCGCCGCTCGGCCACGACGCGGGCGAACTACGCGAAGTGGATCGCCGCCAACCGTGAGGCCATTCAGAAGGTCATCGCCGACATGCCGCTCAAGCCGGCGCTGATCGACGACCTGGTGGCCCGCATCCGACGGCAGTGCGAGCGCATCGAGCAGCTCGGCTCCGAGGTCCGGCGCGGCAAGAGCCAGGTCGTCGCTCGCGAAGTCCGTCACCTCGAGCGCGAGGTCGGACTGCCGCGTCGTCAGCTCCAGGCGTTGCTGACCGAGATCGCCCGCAGCGATCGTGAGGTGCGCCAGGCCAAGAAGGAGTTGATGGAGGCCAACCTCCGCCTCGTCGTCTCCGTGGCCAAGCGCTACCTGGGAAGCGACCTGAGCCTGCTCGACCTGATCCAGGAGGGCAACATCGGGCTGATGAAGGCGGTGGATCGCTTCCAGTACCGCCGCGGCTTCAAGTTCTCCACGTACGCGACGTGGTGGATCCGCCAGGCGATCACGCGCGCCATCGCCGACCACTCGCGGACGATTCGGATCCCCGTGCACATGGTCGAGACGCTGAACCGGATCTCTCGGGTGAACCGGGCGATGGTCAACGAGCTTGGCCGCGAGCCCACTCCGGAGGAACTGGCCCAGCGGACCGGCGTGCCGGCCAAGAAGGTCCGGCTCATCCTCGAGTCGTCGCGCAAGCCGCTCTCGCTTGAGACGCCGATCGGCGAGGACTCGGAGCTCGGCGATTTCCTCGAGGACAAGTCGGCGGGGTCGCCGAACGATACGCTGTTGAGCCAGGACCTCTCCACCCAGGTGGAGCGGGCGCTGGCCATGCTGTCTCCGAAGGAGAAGGAGATCCTCCGCCTCCGGTTCGGCATCGGCGAGGAAGGCGAGCACACGCTGGAGGAGGTCGGCAAGCGCTTCGCCGTGACGCGCGAGCGCATTCGCCAGATCGAGGCCAAGGCGTTGCGCAAGCTTCGCCACCCGTTGCGCGGAAGGAACCTCAAGGCCTTCGTCGAAAATTAGGAACGTGGGGGGCCCGACATGCCCCCCACACCCCCCACGCCTCGAGCCAGCTAAGCCGCGCCCTCGTCGGTCACCTACACCGGCATCACGCCGTGCTTCTTCCAGGGGCGCTCGACTTTTTTGGTGGCCGCCATCTCGAGCGCACGGATCAAGATCGGTCGCGTTTCGCGGGGATCGATCACGTCGTCGATCAGGGCGGCGCCGGCCGCGCGATAGGGATCGATGAGCTTGCGGAATTCCTCCACCCGGCGTGCCCGCTCGGCTTGGGGATCGGCCGCGCTCGAGATCTCCTTCCGGAAGATGATGTTGGTCCCGCCTTCCGGTCCCATCACGCTGATCTCGGCCGTCGGCCACGCCACGATCACATCGGGCTCGTACGCCCGCCCGCACATGACGAAGTATCCGGCGCCGTACGCCTTGCGCAGCACCACGGTGAGCTTCGGCACGGTCGCCTCGCTGACCGCGTACAGCATCTTGGCGCCGTGGCGGATGATGCCGGCGCGCTCGACCTTCGAGCCGACCAGGAACCCCGGCACGTCCTGCAGGAACACCAGTGGGATGTTGAACGCGTCGCACAACATGATGAAGCGTGCGGCCTTGTCGGCGGCGTCGTTGTCGAGGGCGCCACCCAGCACCATCGGCTGGTTGGCGACGACGCCGACCGGGTGGCCGGCCAGGCGGGCGAGCCCGACGACGATGTTGCGGGCCCAGGCGGGCTTCAGCTCGAAGACGCGGCCGTCGTCGACGATGGCGCGGATGACCTTGCGCACGTCGTAGGCGCGCCGGGGATTGTCGGGCACGATCTCGAGCAGGTCCTCGTCGCGCCGCTCCACCGGGTCGTTCGACGCGTGGCGCGGCGGTCGCTCCAGATTCGACGATGGGAAGTAGGAGAGATACTCGCGAATCACCGTCAGGCACGCGCGATCGTCCTCGACCTCGAGATCACCGACGCCGGAAATCTCACAGTGGATCTTTGAGCCCCCCAGCTCCTCGGGCGTGACGTCCTCGCCCACGACGGCCTTGACGAGCGGAGGCCCCCCGAGCGCCATGTGGCTCGTGCCCTTCACCATCGGAACGAAGTCGGCGAGCGCCGGGATGTACGCGGTGCCCGCGGCGCCCGGGCCCATCATCGCCGCGACCTGCGGCACGACGCCCGACATGATCGACTCTTCGCGGAAGAGCAGACCGGAGCCGGCGAAGTTGCGCGAGCCGATCGCCTCCTGGATGCGGGCGCCGGCGGAGTCGATGAGCCAGATCATGGGCATCCGCTTCGTGTAGGCAACCTCGCGAGCCCGGTTGCACTTCACCTCGGCCGTGCGGCCCATCGAACCCGCCATCACCGTGAAGTCGTAGGCGATGACCGAGGCGAAGCGGCCGTCGATCCGCCCGAAGCCGGTGACGACGCCGTCGGCCGGCGTCTCCCTACCCGCCATCTCCGGCGACACACCCGCGTGGGTGGCCTGAACGCCGATCTCGGTGAAGGAACCGCTGTCGAACAGGAGGTCGATGCGCTCGCGGGCGGTGAGCTTGCCGCTGGCGTGCTGTTTGGCCACGGCGTCGGCGCCGCCCATGGCGCGCGCACGACGGCGGCGGTCGGTCAGGTCGTCGGCGCGCTCCTTCATACCCATCGTCAGCCTGGAAATCCCTGGGCGCGGAAGTAGCGGACCGCGAGATCGGTCCCCGGGGGCGAGCCGCTGACCATCGTGATCATCGTGGCGATCTCGCTCCGGTGATGGGTTCCGTGGTTGGCCACGTGTTGGAGCGCCGACCACAACGGAAGCTGATAGGCACCGCCATCGGGACGCGGATAGGCGACGCTGACGAACTCCACGGCGCGCCCGAGGTCGGCCGGCGTCAACGTGTCGATGAACATCGCCTGCTCCTTCTCGAACTCGTCCCACGGCGCCCGCACGGCGGCCAGCGTCGGAAAATCACCGTCCCGAAGCCTCCGGACCGGCGTGATCGCCTTCCAGCACTGAAACCACAAGAAGTCGGCTCCGTAGATGTGCGTGAACATCGCCTTGATGGTGGGAAAGCTGAACGACTTCCCGAGGTCGCGCGCGGTCACGTCGTCACCGAGTCCGATCGCCACGTCGAAGAGCCGCCGGTTGGCCCAGCGGTGGTACTCGTAGAGCCCGCGCATCATCTCGAGCGTCGTCACGTCGCCCATCGCCTGCTCTCCCGCGCCGGGGTCTTAGCGGCCGGCGAACTGGCTCGCGTACGTGGCGATACCGCTATCGGCCGGCGAGCCGCTGATCATCGTCAGCATCGTCGCAATCTCGCTGCGATGGTGGGTGGCGTGGTTCGGGACGTGCTGGAGCACCTGCCACAGGGGCGGGGCGAGCGCCTTGCCCTCGGTGTTCTTGTAGCTCACGACGCGGTCGAGGTCGGCTGGCGTCAGTCCCTCGACGAACGCCTTCTGCTCCGCCTCGAGCCGGTCCCACCGTGAGCGCAGCTCGGCCAGCGTCGCGAAGTCGCCATCACCCATGAGGCGACCCGTCGGCACGCCCTGCCAGCGCGACAGCCAGATGAAGTCGGCCCCATAGAGGTGCGCGAACATGCCCTTCAACGTCGGAAAGCTGAACTGCTTGCCGACCTCGCGCCGCGCCGTCTCCTCACCGAGCGCGCGAACGGTCCCGAAGAGCCGGTGGTTGGCCCACCAGTGATAATCGTAGAGGCCACGGAGGAGTCCTACGCTCGAGCTGTCCGCCATGACGTCCTCCTACTCGAGTACGGCCACGGTATCGCCTTCCTGAACGGTCTGCCCTTCCTGCACGCGGATCTCCTTGACGGCGCCCGCTCGCGGCATCTCGACCGGGATTTCCATCTTCATGGACTCGAGCACGATGACGGGATCGCCGGCCTGGAGCCGATCACCGGGCTTCGCCGTCACCTGGAACACGATCCCGGTGATGTGGGCCTTGATCTCCTCAGGCATTGAAGGCTCCTTGTTCGACCATCTGGGTATGCACGGCACCGCGGCGATAGTCGGCATGAGCCATGACTCGCCGGAGGAACGGAATCGTCGTCTTGACGCCCTCGATCACGCAGCGGTCGAGCGCTTCGCTCATGCGAGCGATCGCCTCCAACCGGGAAGCGCCGCCGGCGACGAGCTTCAGCAAGAGCGGGTCGTAGTGGACGGTCACCGCGCTGCCCGTCACCACTCCCGACTCGACGCGAATCCCCTCGCCGGCCGGCAGCTCGAGCCGGCTGATCGTTCCGGGCGACGGCAGAAAATTCTTCGTGGGGTCCTCGGCGTAGATGCGGCACTCGATCGCGGCGCCGCGCTGGGCGATCGCATCTTGAGTCCACGGGAGCGACTCGCCGGCGGCCACGCGGAGCTGGGCCACCACCAGGTCGAGGCCGGTCACGGCTTCCGTCACCGGGTGCTCCACCTGGAGGCGCGTGTTCATCTCGAGAAAGTAGAACGACCCGTCGGCGTCGAGCAGGAACTCGAGCGTCCCCGCGTTGACGTAGCCGATGGCGGCGGCACCCTTCACCGCGGCCGCGGTCAGCCGGGCCTTGACCGTGGGATCGAGTCCCGGCGCCGGCGACTCCTCGATGAGCTTCTGATGGCGGCGCTGGATCGAGCATTCTCGCTCGTGCAGATGCACGACGGTGCCTCGCGCGTCCCCGAACACCTGGACTTCGATGTGACGGGGCGTGGTGAGATACCGCTCGACGTACACCGCGCCGTTGCCGAACGCCGCCTCGGCACGGCGCTTGGCGGCAGTGAACGCGGCGGCGAGCTGACCGGCCTCGCCGACCTTCGCCATGCCGATTCCGCCACCGCCGGCGGCGGCCTTGAGCAACACGGGGAAGCCCACGCGCTCGGCCAGGCGCGTGGCTTCGGCGACGTCGCTCACGGGCCCCGGACTCCCGGGCAGGACAGGGACTCCGGCCGCCGCCATCAGACGTCGAGCTTCCGGCTTGTCGCCCATGCGTCGGATGGCCTCGGCAGGCGGACCAATGAACGTGATGTCAGCGCTCGCGCACGCTTCGGCGAATCGCCAGTTCTCCGACAGGAATCCGTAGCCGGGATGAATCGCCTCGGCCTGCGTGCGCCGCGCCGCGTGAATGATCGCCTCGATATTGAGGTAACTCTCACGCGCCGGAGCCGGCCCGATGAGCACGGCTTCATCCGCGTCCGCCACGTGGGCCGCCGACGCGTCGGCGTCGGAGTGCACGGCAACCGTCGCAGCACCGACGTGACGGCAGGCGCGCATGATCCGGCGCGCGATCTCTCCCCGGTTCGCGACGAGGACTTTCCGGAACACTAGGCGGCGGGCTCGACGCGCACGAGCTCGGCCTCGACGACGTGCCAGATCCCGGCTCGCTGTTGCCACTGAAGCTGCAGCACGGAAACACCGCTCGGGCCGACCAGCCTGATCTTGATGAGCCGGTGGGCGCCGATCTTGGCCTGGGCGGCGATCTCGCAGGTGCGGGCCGCCGGCACGCTCTCGTAGACGCCGAGCACCGCGCCCCGCCTCTCGCCGGCGACGTGCTCACCGAGGCGGGCGACGTCGCGGGCGATGAGGGCGCGGCAGTGGTCCTCGAGGATCGGCCGCAGCTCGGCGCCGATGACGTTGGGATCGAACGCCGCGGGCACGGACACGACGTCGCCCGAGCCATCGCTGCCGGCCACCTCGGGGGCCAGCAGCGGCGTCGGCGTCTCGCCGGTCACGCCACCGGAGTCGGCCAGCGCGTCGAGGAGTCGTGTCTGCCACTCGCTGGCCCGCCGCTTGGCGTCGCTGTCGAGTAGCCGCTCGAGCACCATCATCGCGGCGGCGACGTGACGGCGCTCCTCGGTGAGGCAACGCTCGAGGATCCGGCGCGTCGGCGGCTCGTACACCGGGTTCGCCGCGGCCAGGTGAGCTTCGTAGGTCGCGATCAGGTGTGGCTTCAGGACGCGATAGACGCCCACGATGCGCTCCACCGTCTCGTGGCGGGCCTCGCGACCGTCGAGCAGGTCCATGAAGGCGGCGAAGCGGGCGTTCGCCGGCTCGGACTGCTGGGCGGGCGCGCGCAACTCGGGGAGCCGGCGACCCCAGAGATCGGCGTGCTGAGCGCAATCCCAGACGTGGCGCCCGAACAGCAGCTTGGGCGCGAGCTCGGGGGTGAGGGCGATCCAGCCGCCGAGCGTGCGCATCATCCGCTCCTCGGCGTAGCGATAGTTGCGGATGCGACGGGCCGACGCCTCGACGGAGAAGATGCCGGCCAGGGGGTGATCGCTCACGACGGCCGGTCAGTAGACAGGAGAGCGCTGCGTGCTGCGGACGAGCTTGTCGATCTCCTCGTCGGTGAAGCCGGCCAGCCGTCGCGCTTCCTTGGCGATCGAGATGCCGACCTCCTCATGCGCGCCGTCCAGGCGGACGCCGCCGAGGTTGAAGCGCTCGTCGATCGTCTCCTGGAACGCGATGGCCTGCCGCCGCCGGTCGGGATCACCCTTGGTGAGCTCGTTCAGCCAGCGCGAGCCCATGCGCACGTGGGTGATCTCGTCGGCCAGCACGAAATCGACGGCGCGCTCGATGACGGGATCACCGATCTTGCGCGCGATGTGGATCAGCTGGTTGAAGACGTCGCAGGCCAGGCCTTCGAGGCCACGATTGACGCCGGCCACGCGGGCCGCCGCGTCTTCGGCACAGGCGCACCGCCAGAGGATCGTGGACTCCGCGAACTCGCCCACGTAACCGCCCAGGTACTCGAGCAGGCCCAGGTAGATCTCGACGTGACGCGACTCGTCCCAGACCTGACGGGCCATGTCCAGGGTGAACTCCCACGGCGCGTCGGGAAAGTCGCAGACGGTACGGCCGGCCCCCTCCATCGCTTGCAGCTCACCGACGAGGATGCCGTGGACGCGCTCGCGGATGGATTCGCGGCTGGCCAGATCGGCCATCGGCGAGAGGCCCTGCGCCATGCGCAGCTCCGCGATGTCGCGGGCGCGCTTGCGCACGAAGCGCTCCTCACGCGCGAGCTTGTCGTAGGCGATGGGCCGTTCCATGCCGCCTCATTATACGGTGTCGGCTGCTCCCGGTGAGCGTCGGCGCCGGGGGCGCGATGGCGCCAGCGCGGCCGGCACGACGGTGTCGTCTCCGAAGCGACGGGCCAGCGCGTCGGTCGCGCGCGCCAGGCGCTCGCGCCGCACCGTCGTCGGATCGAGCAGCGGGAGCTGGCCGGTGGCCTCGGGCTGGAACGAAGACGAGGACAGCCCGATCAGCCGGACCGGCTCGGTGACGCGCTCCCGCTCGAGCAGCGTTGCCGCTCGCCGGTAGATCTCGAGGCCGTCCTGGGTCGGCTCGCCGGTCCAGGCGCGCGTGATCGTGTGGAAGTCGGCGTAGCGAAGCTTGAGCGTGATCCGGGCCGCGGCCAGGTGCTCGGCGCGAAGCTCGCGGGCCACGCGCTCGGCCTGCTCGCGCAGCGTCGTCGCGAGCGTGCTCGCGTCGCGGCAGTCGACCGGGAACGTATTCTCGGCTCCCATCGACTTGGCGGCCGCGAAGGGCTCGACCGGAGAAGCGTCGCGCCCGAAGGCCAGCTCGTGGAGACTCTCGCCGTGCCGGCCGAACCTCTGGACGAGCGCGTGGCGCGGATACGCTTGAAGCTGCGCGATGGTCGTGAGGCCGAGGCTGCGTAGCTCGGCCGCCATCACCTTGCCGACGCCCCAGATCCGCTCGATCGCCAGCGGCGCGAGGAAGCTCGCTTCTTGACCGGCGGGAACGACCACGAGGCCGTCGGGCTTCTCGAGCTCCGACGCGACCTTCGCCACGAACCGGTTCGTGGCGAGCCCGGCCGAAGCGGTGAGGCGCGTCGCCTCGACGATGCGCGCCTTGATGCGGCGCGCGGCCTCCACCGGACTGCCGTGCAGGCCGCCAGTCCCGGTGAGATCGACGAAGGCCTCGTCCACCGAGACCGCCTCGACGAGGGGCGAGAACGTGTCGAGGATCGCCATGATTTCCGCCGAGACGCGTCCGTACTTTTCCATGTCGGGACGGACGAACGCGGCGTGCGGACAGAGACGAGCGGCACGCCCGATGGGCATGGCCGAGCGGACTCCGAAGCGTCGCGCCTCGTACGAGGCGGCGGCGACGACGCCACGCCCCTTCGGATCGGCGCCGACGATGACCGGGCGGCCCCGCAGCTCGGGGCGGTCGCGCTGCTCGACGGATGCGTAGAACGCATCCATGTCGACGTGGAGGATCGTGGCGAGCGAGGTGCGCGTGGCGGCGCCCGCCTCTTGGCTACGTCGTTCGGGCGAGCCCGATCTCGGGGGCGACGGCGGTCAGGGCTTCGACGACGAACGTGACGTGCGCATCGAGATCCACCCCGAGCTCGGCGGCTCCGCGGTAGACGTCGTCGCGATTGACCGTACGCGCGAAGGCCTTGTCCTTCAGCTTTTTCTTCACCGACGCGGCTTCCAGACCGGTGATGACCTTGCCGGGCCGGACGAGGGCGCAGGCGTGGACGAATCCGGTCAGCTCGTCGCAGGCGTAGAGGGCGCGGTCGAGCAGGCTCTGGCGCGGCATGCCCGAGTAGTCGGCGTGGGCCAGGATCGCGTACACGATCGGCTCGGCCACGCCGCGGGCACTGAGGATCTCGGCGCCCTTCATCGGATGGTGAGGCGCACGGGGGTGCATCTCGTAGTCGAAGTCGTGGAGCATGCCGGCGATGCCCCACGTCTCGGGATCTTCGCCGTAGCGTCCAGCGTACGCGCGCATCGACGCCTCCACGGCTCTGGCGTGCTTGCGCAGGCTGTCGCCGTAGGTGAACTCGGTCAGGATCGCCCAGGCCGCGGCGCGATCCACTACTTGCGCGTCACCTGCCTCTGCGTACGCCACTTGTCGATGGACTTCTTCGAGAAGAGCCAGCTGCCGTTGACTTCCATGCAGGGGATGCCGCGCTGGGCGGCGAGCTGCGTGAGCGTTGCCTCGTCGATCGCCAGGTACGTCGAAGCCTCCCGCACACTCATCACGTCCTTCGGAGTCACTGGACCTCCTCCTCTTTGGCCGCCTTGCGCAGCTCCTCGACCTCCACTTCGAGTCGGCGCAGGCGCTCGATGAGCTGCTCGATCGCCTTGGCCACCGGATCGGGCAGATCGGTCTGGTTCAGGTCGATCTCTCCCGTCACCCGCTGGCCGTCGCGGTATGTTACGCGGCCCGGTACCCCGACCACAACGGAGTTCGGTGGCACCTCCCGCACCACGACCGAGCCGGCGCCGATGCGGCTGCCGTCGCCGATCGTGAAGCCACCGATGATCTTGGCCCCGGCACCCACCACGACATTGTTGCCGAGCGTGGGATGGCGCTTCTCGCGCTTCAGGCTGGTGCCGCCGAGCGTGACGCCCTGGAGCAGCGTGACGTTCTCGCCGATCTCGGTCGTCTCGCCGATGACGACGCCCATCCCGTGATCGATGAAGAGCCCTCGGCCGAGCCTGGCCGCCGGATGGATCTCGATGCCGGTCAGGAAGCGCGACACGTGGGACACGAATCGCGCGGTCGTCGGCCAGCCGCCATTCCAGAGCCGGTGGGCGAACCGGTGGAGGGCCTGGGCGTGCACCCCTGGATAGGACAGGAGCACCTCGAGCGTCGAGCGCGCGGCCGGGTCACGCTCGAGGACCACGCGCACGTCGTCGCGCAGCCGGTCAAACATGGCCGTTCCGACGGCGCAGGTGATCGAGCGCCGCGGCTCGCACCGCGCCGGCCACCACGTCAGCCGCATGCCTGCGCTCCTCCGGCAGCCCGTCCAGCGCGCGCTCGATCTCGTCCGCCTTGACGTTCACGAGATCCTCGACCGCGCGCCCGACCAGTCGCTCGCTGGCCACGCTGGCGGCGGCGATGGTCGGCCCGCAGCCGTATGTCTGAAAGCGCAGCTCGCGGGCCCGGCCGTCCGCGACGCGCAGAAAGAAGCGGGCGAGATCGCCGCAGCCCTCGTACTCGTCCTCACCGACCCCATCCGGCTCGCGCATGAGCCCGGCGTTCCGCGGGTTGAGGAAGTGATCCACGACGGTCGGGCTGTACCTCACGCGCGTCCAGCCGGCAGCGCCACGCGCAGCTTCCGCACGAGCGGCTCGAGGCAATCCACGACGTAATCGATATCGTCGGCGGTCGTGCTGCGGCCGAGCGAGAAGCGCACCGCGCCCATCGCCCAGTCGAGCGGGAGCCCGAGGGCCACCAGGACGTGCGACGGCTCCACGTGACCGGCCGTGCAGGCCGAGCCCGCCGACACGGCCACGCCCTTCAGATCGAGGCCGAGCACGATCGACTCCGACTCGACGTGACGGAACGCGATGTTGGCGGTGCCGGGCAAGCGCTCGACGGGATGGCCATTGAGGCGAACTTCGGGGATCCGCTGGCGCACGCCGTTCCACAGGAGGTCGCGCAGCGACATCACGCGCACCGCTTCCTCCGCCATGTCGCGGCCACGAACCTCGACCGCCTTGCCCAGCCCGACGATCCCCGGCACGTTCTCGGTGCCGGCCCGCCGCCGGCGCTCGTGCTCACCGCCGTGCTGGATCGCCACCATCTTCGTCCCCTTGCGGATGTAGAGCCCGGCGATGCCCTTGGGGCCGTAGATCTTGTGGCCGGAGAACGACAGCAGGTCGATGGAGGAGCCGTGCACGTCGATCGGAACCTTGCCGAACGTCTGCACGGCGTCGACGTGGAACGGCACGCCGTGCTCGCGGGCCAGCGCGCCGATGGCCGCGACCGGCTGGATGGTGCCGATCTCGCTGTTGGCGTGCATCACGCTGATCGCGATCGTGTCGGGCCGGATCGCGCGCTTCACGTCGTCGGCCGCCACCATGCCGTACTCGTCGACGGGAAGATAGGTGACCTCGAAGCCGCGTTCCTCGAGCGTCTGGCACGTGCGCAACACGGCGTGGTGCTCGATCTTCGACGTGATGATGTGGCCGCGGCCGCGGGCCAGGGCCAGTCCCTTCACGCCGAAGTTGTCGGACTCGGTCCCACCCGACGTGAAGACGATCTCCTCCGGCGCCACCGCGAGGAAACGGCCGACGCGCTCGCGGGCCACGTCCACCGCATCGCGCGCGGCCCGGCCGAAGCCGTGGATGCTGGAGGGATTCCCGAACACGTCGTGGAAGTACGGCACCATCTCGGCCACGACGTCCGGATGAACAGGCGTCGAGGCGTTGTGATCGAGGTAAACCTTACGGCTCATTGCCTTGCTCTCCCCTGGTCACGATGTTAGGCTCGATCCGCGATGGAGCTGTCCGGCAAAAAGCTCGGGCTGATGATCTCGACGGCGCCCGAGCATCCGAACCTCGCCACCGCACTCGGCCTCGCCCAAGCTGCGCTCGACCGCGGCGCCAACGTGTACCTGTATTTGATCGACGACGGCGTGCGCGCGCTCGCCGATCGCCGTCTGCGCGCGCTGCCCGCGCGCGGCGTCAAGCTGTTCGCCTGCGCCTACGGCTGCCAGAAGCGTCGCATCCCCCTGGAAGACGCCGCCGACGTGACGTACTGCGGCCTCGTCGTGCTGACCGATATCATCAACGGCACCGACCGCTTCATCGCGCTGAACTGACGTGTCGGGCTCGCCGGTCCTCGTGCTCATCGCGAGCGACCCCCGCACGTCGCACCGGGCCTTCGAGGCCATGCGCATCGGCGTCGGGGTGGTCGCCGGCGAGAACCAGGTGACGTTCGTGCTGACCGACGGGGCCGTGCACCTGCTCGACGACGACACCGACGAGTTGGTAGACGGCGACGACATCGCCAAGTTCCGCGCGAGCCTTCGCCAGCTCGGTGTGCCCTTCCACGTCGAGGCCTCCGCCATCCCGGACGCCTCGGACTGGAACGCCGACAAGCATCCCGTCGTCCCCGTGAGTCGTGAAGACATCGCCGACCTGATGCGCCACGCCCGGAGTTTCATCGTCTTCTGATGGCCGCGGTCCTCCATCTCTTCAAGGGTGGCGATCCCGACCTCGTCCGGGCCGCCGTCGAGCGCGCGCTCGGCGTCGGCGACCAGGTCGCCGTCGCGCTCCTGCACGGCGCCGCGCTTTCGATGCTGCCCGTGGGCGTCCGGGTCCAGCGCGTGCCCGACGAGCTCTCGTGGGACGCGCTCCTCGAGCAGATCTTCGCGGCGGACCAGGTCGTCACCTGGTAGACGGCTCACGCTAGCGGTTCCGGTACTCATCCAGCCACGCCATCTGGATCTTCTCGAGCGTCGACTCGTTCGAGGCCTTGGGGTCGTCGGCGAACCCGGCGAGCTCGGTCACCCAGCGATGGAGATCCGTGAACCGCACGGCCAGCGGATCGGTGTCGGGATACCGCTCGCTGAGCGCGATGGCGATGTCTTCGGCGTCTCGCCACTTCATCGTCACTTGGGAACCTCCACCACGACGTCGCCGTGAACCACCGCCTGACAGCCCAGGCGGGAATGGATCGTCAGCCCTTCCGCCATGTCCAGGCGATCCTCCTCGTCGGCCTGCATCTCCGAGAGATTCTCCTCACCCTCGCGCACGACGACGTGGCAGGTCGTGCACGCGCAGCTGCCCCCGCAGTTGTGCTCGAGCGGGATGTCGTGGGCGAGCGCGATGTCGAGGAGCGAGCCCGGCTTGCCGTGATCGG
The DNA here is from genome assembly GCA_003220615.1 of Candidatus Rokuibacteriota bacterium. Classification (GTDB taxonomy): domain Bacteria; phylum Methylomirabilota; class Methylomirabilia; order Rokubacteriales; family CSP1-6; genus 40CM-68-15. The sequence goes on along the minus strand of QHTB01000131.1, from coordinate 40,291 downwards.
CCAACGGGTACTTGGTGTCGTCGACCTCGACGGTCTTGTTCAGGGGAAGGAACGTCACGCGGTGCACAGCCATCACGACGACTCCATGATCTCGGCGGCCCGCTTGGATGAGAGCGCGCCCTTGAGCGCGGCGTCCATCATCAGCTCGGCCAGATGCTCGGTGGCATGGTTGAGGGCCGTCGTCGCGTCCCGGATGAGATCGCGGTCCTGCCCCGCGCGCGCCCGCTCCAGCGCTTCGAGCGCGGACGCGATGCCGCGACGCTCGTCCTCGCCGACGAGATGACCGCCCTGGCTGAGCGCGCGGCGCACGTGGGTCAGGACCGTGTCGGCCTCGTTGCGCGCTTCGATGAGGAGTCGCGCGCTGACGTCGGCCTCGGCGTACTGGAACGACTCCTCGACCATGCGCTCCACGTCGGCCTCGGCCAGGCCGTAGGTCGGCTTCACCTCGATCGACGTGGCCTTGCCGGTGCGCTGCTCCCGGGCGGCCACCTGGAGGATTCCGTTGGCGTCGATGAGAAAGGTCACCTCGATCTTGGGCATGCCGGCCGGCATCGGATCGATGCCGCGCAGCTCGAAGCGGGCGAGCGACCGGCAGTCCTTGGCCAGCTCGCGCTCCCCCTGCACGACGTGCATGTCGACGACCGTCTGGCCGTCGACCGACGTGGTGAACATCTCGCGGGCGCTGGTCGGGATCGTGGTGTTGCGCGGAATCAGGATGCTCACGATTCCGCCCAGCGTCTCGATGCCGAGCGACAGCGGCGTGACGTCCAGCAACAGCATGTCGGTGATGCCGCCGGCGAGGATCCGGGCCTGGACGGCGGCGCCGAGCGCGACCACCTCGTCGGGATCGAGATGGCTGTGCGGCGTGCGCCCGAAGAGCTCCTCCACCCGCCGGCGCACCAGAGGCACCCGCGTCGAGCCGCCGACGAGGACGACCTGGTCGATCTGCTCGCGGCGGAGCCCGGCATCGGCCAGCGCGCGGCGGCACGGCTCGAGGGTTCGGGCCACCAGTGGCTCGATGAGGCGCTCGACGTCGGCCCGCGTGATCTCCGTGCGGTAGGTGAAACCGGCGAACGGGATCGTGAGCCGCGTCCGTTCCTCGGTGGACAACCGGATCTTCGCGGCCTCGGCGGCCAGCCGCAGCTCCTGCATCGCCTCGGCATCGCGAGCGAGATCGAGTCCGCTCCGGACGATCTCCGCGTGGTGGCGGCACTGGATGTCTTCGAGCAGCCACAACATGATGACGCGGTCGAAGTCGTCACCGCCCAGATGCGTGTTGCCGTTGGTGGCCAGGACCTCGAAGATCCCGTCCTTGACCCTCAAGATCGAGATGTCGAACGTCCCGCCGCCCAGGTCGTATACGGCGATCACGCCCTCGGACAAACGGTGGAGGCCGTACGCGAGCGCCGCCGCCGTCGGCTCGTTCACGATGCGGACGACGTCGAGCCCGGCGATGCGGCCGGCATCGCGGGTGGCCTGCCGCTGACTGTCGTTGAAGTAGGCGGGGACGGTGACGACCGCCTTCTCGACCGGCTCCTTGAAGTGCGCCTCGGCCCGCTCCTTCAGCGACTTCAGCACGACGGCCGACACCTCGGGCGGCGTGACCTCGCGGCCTCCGACGTCGAGCTTCACGATGCCGTCGGCCGGACGGATGGCGAACGGGAAATAGCGCAGCTCGTCCTTGACGTCCTCGTAGTCGCGGCCCATGAAGCGCTTCACCGAATAGACGGTGGAGTGCGGCCGCCGGACCAGTTGCCGGCGAGCGGCCTCGCCCACGAGGATGCCCTCGGGCGCGAACGCGACGACCGAGGGCAACAGCTTCCGCCCTTCGCCGTCGGGAATGACGCGCGGCAGTCCCGTCGCGTCGTCGACGTAGGCGACGAGGCTGTTGGTCGTCCCGAGGTCAATGCCGATGATGCGCGACAATCTCGTCTCCCTCACCCAGCGCCTGCCCGAGGTCATCGATCACGGTGCGCAGGTAGGCGCGGGTGGCCAGCGCTTGCTTGAACGCGGCCAGGAGGGCCGGCCGCCTGTCCGGGGCCGCCCCATCCCACACCGCCGACAGCGGGCCGATCAGCCGCGCTTCTTCCTCGGCATGGCGCGCGAGCAAGCGCTCGCGCTGCTCGGTCAGCGTGCGCCGGGTGGTCTCATCCAGGCCGCCGGCCTTCGCCTCGGCCAGGGCTTCCTGGATCTCGAACATCTCGGCCAAGAGCTCCGGCGGCGCCTTCGGCTTGTCGGTGGCGCCTTCCTTCGTTTCGCGGCCTTCCTCCAGGCGAACCAGGTAATCGATGCGGGCGATGGGGTCGCGCAGCGTCCGGTACGCGGCGTTGAGTCGTGCCGATGCCGCAAGCGCCTCCGCCTGCTCCGTGGGCGTCGCGTACGCGTGGAAGTCAGGGTGATAGCGCCGCGACAGCTCGTAGAACCGTCGCTGTAACGCCTCGGCATCGATGCCGAGCCGCCGCTCCAATCCGAAGACCTCGAAGTGGTTCACCGACTCATCTCACCGGGCACGGGCACCCGGCCGGGGGAGTTCGAGGGGGGCGTAGCCCCCTTCGCTCCCACATCGCCCGCCCGTGCCCCGCCGCGATCACTCACGGCGGTTCCTTTCCTGTCCGATCAGCGTCGCGACGACGCGTGACGCTGTCCTGGCGTCACCCGTATCCGAACCTGAACGGCTCGCACTGCCACAAACTAAAACGGGCCCGTCGTGGGCCCGTTCAACCTCGTGTCGAGCGGGCCGGCTACGCCGAGAACGACGTGCCGCACCCACAGGTCGACTTCGCCTTCGGGTTCACGAACGTGAAGCCGCCCGTCAATCCCTGCTGGACGTAATCGAGCGTGATTCCGGCCAGGTAGAGATAGCTCTTGGTGTCCACGACGACCTTCACGCCGTCGATATCGAACTCGCGGTCGTGCGGCCCCTTCTCGGTGTCGAACTCCAGCGAGTACGACATACCCGAGCAGCCGCCGCCGCGTACTCCCATCCGCAGAAACACGTTCTCGGGCAGGTTCTGCGCCTGCTTGAGCTCCTTGACCTGCTTGGACGCCGCTTCCGTCAGCTCGACCGCCATCGCTCTTCGCCTCCTCCTACCTCGTCGCCGCCGGTTCGGCCGGTTGCTTGGTTTTGTAATCCGCGAGGGCCGCCTTGATCGCGTCCTCGGCCAGCACCGAGCAGTGGATCTTCACGGGTGGCAGCTTGAGCTCGTTCACGATGTCCGTGTTCTTGATCTTGGCCGCCTCGTCGACAGACTTCCCCTTGAGCCACTCGGTGGCCAGGCTCGACGACGCGATGGCGCTGCCGCAGCCGAACGTCTTGAACTTCGCGTCCTCGATGATGCCCGTCTCGAGGTTGACCTTGATCTGGAGCTTCATGACGTCGCCGCACTCGGGCGCGCCCACGAGCCCCGTCCCCACGCCCGGCGTGTCCTTGGCGAAGGACCCGACGTTGCGCGGGTTGTTGTAGTGATCGACGACCTTGTCGCTGTAAGCCATGAACGTGTCTCCCCCGTTACTCGGCCTTCCACTGGATCGACTTCAGGTCCACGCCTTCCTTGGCCAATTCGTAGAGTGGCGACATCTCCCGCAGGCGCTTGATCACCTCGATGGTGCGCCGACCTACCCAATCCACTTCCTCCTCGGTGTTGAACCGATGGAGGCTGAAGCGGATCGACGAGTGCGCCAGCTCGGCGCTGGCTCCGAGCGCCGCGATGACGTACGAGGGCTCGAGCGTCGACGACGTGCAGGCCGAGCCCGACGACAGCGCGCACTCCTTGTTGAGGCCCATCAGCACCGATTCCCCTTCGACGTAGGCGAACGAGATGTTCAGGTTGTGCGGCAGTCGCCGTTCGACGTTCCCGTTCAGGAAGGCCTCGTCGACGTTCGACAGGACGGCGTCCTGCAGCTTGTCGCGCAGCCGCGCCAGCCGCACGCTCTCCTCGGGCATGACCTCGCGGGCGATCTCGGCGGCCTTGCCGAGGCCGACGATGAGGGGCACGGGCAGCGTGCCCGACCGCATGCCTCGCTCATGCCCGCCGCCGTCGATGATCGGCGCGATGCGGACCCGTGGTCCCTTGCGCCGGACGTAGAGCGCTCCGATGCCCTTGGGCCCGTACATCAGGTGCGCCGTGCACGAGAGCAGGTCGATGCCCATCGCCTCCACGTTCACCGGGATCTTCCCCACCGCCTGCGTGGCGTCCGTGTGGAAGAGGATGCCCTTGGCCTTGCAGAGCTTGCCGATGGCCGCGATGTCCTGGATCGTACCGATCTCGTTGTTGGCGAACATCACGGAGACCAGGACCGTCTTGTCCGTGATCGCCTTGCCGATCTGCTCGACGTCGATCAGGCCGTCGGGCTGCACGGGCACGTACGTGACCTCGGAGCCCTGCCGCTCCAGACGCTTGGCCACGTCGAGGCCGGCGCGCTGCTCGATGACCGTAGTGACGATGTGGTTCCCCTTCTCCCGATACATCTCGGCCACGCCCTTGAGGGCGAGGTTGATCGACTCCGTCCCGCCCGACGTGAACACGATCTCCTTCGGATCCCGGGCGCCGATCAGCGCCGCGAGCTGGCTGCGGGCCGTATCGACGGCCGCTTCAGCTTCCCATCCGAAGGGATGGTTCCGGCTGGCCGGATGGCCATACTTCTGGGTGAAGTACGGCAGCATCGCCTCGACCACGCGTGGATCCGCCGGCGTGGTCGACTGCGCATCCATGAAGATCGGGAACGTCACTGCCATCGCTCGCCTCTCTCTTCGCTCATCGATTTCCGGTCATTTCACTGCTCGGCTCGCGACTGGCGGGGCCCAGCCCGCTCGGGCCGCTCGGGTCGCTCGGTTCGCACTCCTCGGGCCATTTCACCGCTCACCTCGCAGCGATCGTGCCTGCGGCAACTCCCGCGCTGCTCGGCTCGCACTACCGAATCGCGAACAACTCGGGCACGTCATTGGCCACCAGCTCGGCCAGGCTCATCGAGTCCAGCATCTGGCTGATCGCGACCTGGATCTTCTGCACCGGCCGTCGCAGGTTGCAGCGAGCCATCTGCGGACAGTCACTGTCGCTCTCCATACACTCCACGATGTTGATCGGGCCCTCGAGCGCGCGCACCACCTGCCCGACCGAGATCTCCGCCGGTCGCCGGGCCAGCGCATACCCGCCCTTCGGCCCGTTGTAGCTGACGATCAACCGCTCTCGCGCCAGCCGCTGGAGGATCTTGGCCAGGAGCTCCGGTGGAATCCCGAACTCGTCCGCGATCCGCTTTGCGCTCACCGAGCCGCGGTCCTCATGGATGGCAATGTAATGGATGGCCATCAGTCCGTAGTCGGCTCGTTTGGTGAAGCGCAGCATCACCGTTCTCCCATCAAAGGCGACCATTTCGATCGGCGATCATTTCAGTCGGAGTTTACACCCCGTCGTCCTGATGTCAAGGAAAACCCTGCCGGGACTGGTGAATCCTAGGTCGTCTGCCAGGACGTCCGGAGGTCGTTCGCCGTGGCCTCCGGAGGCTTCTCGTTCACGAAGATCCCACCGACCCTGTTGATCTTCTCGGGCTGGGCCAGGATCTCGATGTGCCAGTGATAGTCGTCGCGGATCGTTGCCCAGTCCCCCTGGAGGATCCGGGATCGAAGATTCGGAGCGGTGTGGAGAACGAGCTCGTAGCCGGGATCGCCGAACGAGGCCGCGAGGGTCCGGAAGTACTGGGACACGAGCCGGGCGAGGTCGGCCGCGGTGTCCGCCGTCAGGGCATCCTCGAACGAGCACCCGTGGCGTCGCGGCAGGAACCACGTCTCCAGCGGACTGCGGGCCGCGTACGGGACGAGGGCGGCAAACCCCGGCGTCAGCCGTGCGACTCGCCCCTGGGCTCCGATCTCCTGACGCAGCATGTCGCAATAGAGACAGCGCCGCTTGTACTGGTAGTACTCGCGCGCCTCGCGCAACTCCTGGCGCGTCTCGTCGAACACGATCGGGATGGCCGTCAGGCGCGAGTACGGATGGTGCCACGGCACACCAGGCTTCTTGTGATGACGGGAGACCAGGATGTCGCGGATCTGCCCATCGCGCTTCAGGTCCAGCAGTCGGTCGCGCCACATCCACAGCACGGACTCGATCTGCTCGGGCGCCATCGTCGCCAGCGTGTCGTCGTGGCGAGGCGACTCGAGCACGAGCTCGCTGGCGCCGCGGGGCGTGATCATGTCGAACATGCCGACGCCTTCGCGGATCAGCTCCCACTCGATGCGAAAGTAGGGATCGCTGGCGGGGACAACTCGCACGCTCCACCCCGGGCCATTGGGTGGCGCACCATCCTTCCGGTAGGCCGCGATTTCGATGGTGGCGGCCTCATTGCCGGGACAGTACGGGCAGTCATCCTCGCCTGCGCTGTGGCCCTTGGGCCGGATCAACACCCACCGGCCGCGGGTGGGATCCTTCCTGAGCTCCTCCACGCGGGGGGCTAGTCCTTGACCTGGTTGCGCAGCTTCTTGAGATGCTGGCGGGCGACGTCGACCCAGTCCTTCTCGGACGGGAGCTGGGAAGCCAGCGCGATATAGCGCTCCCACTGGGCGATCGCTTCCCGGGGATCCGTGCGCTCGTAGACGACGGCCAAGTTGTACATGGCGCCGGTGTGCTTGGCGTCGACCTCGATGACGCGCCGGTACTCCTCGATCGCTTCCTTGTAGAGGCCCTTGTCCTCGTAGACCTCGCCGAGGCCCATACGAGCCTCGACCGACGACGGATCGAGATCGATGGCCTTCTTGTAGGCGTTCACGGCCTCATAGTAGAGGCCCTTCTCGCTGTAGTAGATCTTCCCGAGGCTCATGTAAACGCGTGGATTCACCGGGTTGAAGCTCAGAGCCTTCTGGTAGGCCGCCACCGCCGCATCGGTCTCGCCTTTCGCCGCGCGGGCTTCCCCCAGTCCAACGTGGGCGTCGGCGTAGAAGGGTCGAAGCTCGATCGCCTTGTTGTACGCCTCGACGGCCTGGTCGAAGAGTCGACGCGGCGCCGCCAGGAAGAGGTCGCCGAGCGCCTTGTAGGGCTCCGGATACAAAGGATCGAGCTGGGTCGACGCCCGGTACTGAGCCGCAGCCTTCCAGCGGTTGCCAAGGGCCTGGTGAACGACGCCCAGGGTGTACTGCGCCACCACGAAGTTCGGATCCGCCTCGATCGCTCGCGCCAGCAGATCGGCCGCGCTCTCGTTGCCCTCCTGCCCGCCGCGGCGTGCCGCGGTCTCGCTGCGGGCGAAGAGCTCGAACGCGCGCATCGACTTCGTCGGTCGGGCAGCCTTTTCCATGCGCGCGATGTCGCCGTCCGTGAGCGGCACCTTCAGGGTGCGCGCGTACGCCACGACCACGACGGAGAGCTTGGTGAGCAGTTCGCTGTCCGGAATGGTCACCGGCTCGAGCGCTAGCACCTCGGGAGCCGCGCCCGCCTTCAGCTCCACCAGTCGCGGCCGTACCGTGTAGTCGCTGCCGGTCCGGCTGACCTCGCCGAACAGGGCCGCGTCGGCACGCGAAACCTTGGCGGCCTGGATCACCGCCGCCTCACCCCACGTCTCGGGCTGACCGAGGGCGCGGAGACGGCTCTTGTCGAGCTGAACGAAGGCCGGGTGCTGGGCGAGTCCGAGGGTGACGACCTGTCCGATGCCCTCACCGATCCAGCGATCGTCGGCCGGCAGCGTGCCCGCGTCGAACGGCGCGACGAGCACCACGCGGGGCTTGACCGCGGCGCTCGCCGGGGCAGTGAACGCCACCAGCGCGGTCAGGATCCCCAGGATCCCGAGGATCACCGCGGGTCGCGGGTCACGCATCGTTCTGCCCCCTTTCAGGGTCTCGACGCCAACGAGCGGGAATGATTCGCTGCCACGCCCCCGCTCCGAGTCGCCGCAGCGCGATCTCGGGCACCATCATCACAGCCACCAGGCCGACGAGCCAGGGCCAGACGTCGATGGCAATGCGCGACTGGCGGCGCCCGCGCTGAAACGTCTCGCGCGGCTCGCCAAGCGTGCCCCCACCCGTCAACTCAGCCAGCTCTCGGAGCCGCGCCTCGTCGACGCCAAGGTCGCGAAGCTCCTGTGCATACGGTACCACCAACCCTGCCAGCTGAGAGCCAACCACGCGTTCCTGCCGCCGCTGGCCGATGCCGACCAGGTAAACCCCCTCCTGCTCGGCCTCGAACCGCCCACGGTAGCGGCCGGGGCCGACCTGCTCCAGATCGATGACGCTCCGCTCGCGGTTGGGCGACACGATGCCCACCTGGGAGTCGAGGAAGTTGATGAACTCGCCCTTGCTGTCGACGGCGTCCACGATCACCTCGCCGGTTCGGTCGTGCCGGGCCACGACGGCGGTGGTGTCGCTCCGCGTGCCGCTGCGCAGCGTCCAGCGTGTGAGCTGGGCCCAGAACTTGTTGAAGTCGCGCCAGCGCAGCCAGAGCACGCCCCACTTCGCCTTGGCGTCCGACGTGAACGCCGCCGACCGGCCCAGGCCGTAGCGCCAGGTGGCGAGCACCGGATCCTCCTGGTGGCTCATCAGCACCAGCTCGGCCGTCTGCTTGAGCGTGGTCGCCACGTAACCGCCGAGCGGCGGCACCGCCTTCCAGTCGATGTCCTGCATCGCCTCGTGCGATGCGGAGGTCAGTTGGGGCTTGAACGGTTGCTCGATCAGGGACGCCTTCGAGGCGAGCTGGGTCTCGAGCGTGAAGATCCGTGGGATCGTCTGGGAGTCTTCGGTGTAGTAGAAGCGGCCGCGGCCCCACTTGGCGATGTCCACCATGAGCTGGAGATCGGCGTCCTTGCCGATGGCGACGGTCGAGACCGTGATCTTGTCCTTGGCCATCCGACGCAGCAGGCCAGCAAAATCACCGCGCGTCATCTGGCCGTCGGACAGGAAGATGACGTGCTTGAGCAGCGCCGGCCGCTCGAAGAGAACGGCGTACGACTCCTTGAGCGCCGGGTAGCCATCGGTCCCGCCCCCGGCCTTGATCGTCGCGATGGCGTGATGGATAGCGGCCTTGTCGCGCGCCGACCGCATGGCGACGTCCCAGATGAACTCGGTGTCCCAGCTCATCACGCCGACTTCGTTGCGGTCGTCGAGCAAGTCCACCACGAGATGGGAGGCTTCCTTGGCGAGGTCGAGCTTGGTGACTTTCTCGTCGCCGGTGGACATGGCCATGGAACCGGAGCGGTCGATGGAGAGGACGACGGCCAGGCTCGGGATCTCGACCTTCTGCTTGACCTCCATCGTCACGGGCAGCGCTTCCTCGATCGGCGTTCGGTAATAGCCGCCCAGACCGAAGCTCTCCTCGCCGCCGACCATGATCAAGCCGCCGCCCTGGTCGCGGACGTAGTCGCGGATCATCGTCATCTGCGCGCGGGTGAGCTTCAGCGACGAGACGTTGGAGAGGATCACGCCGTCGTATTTCTGCAGCCCGACGATGTCCTTGGGGACGCCGCCGGCGTCCACCACCGTGACCTCGATGTTCTGCGAGCGGAGCGCCGAAGCGAGGGACTGGGCGTGGCTCCGGTCCTTCTCGGCCAGCAGCACTTGCGGGCGGCCGCGGACCACGACGGACCCGACCGCGCGATTGTTGTCCTCGATGGTGTCGCCGTCGACCTCGAGCGAGGCCTGGTAGACGTGGATGCCGCTGGCGTCGAGCGCCTGGCGATAGCTGAACACGTTCTTGCCGGCCTGCAGGCGCACGACCTGCGAGCCCAGGAACTCGCCGTTACGGAAGAGGGAGAGCCTCCCCTGCGTGTCCTTGAGGCTCCACGCCACCACGCGGGCCTGGAAGGGCTCTCCGTACTTGACCTCCTGGGGTAGGACCAGGGACTCGGCCACGACTTCCTGATCGAAGGTGAGCGGGGCCGGAACGTAGAAGATGTCCGCGCCGCTCTCCCTGGACGCCTGCGCGCCCGCCACGGCCTGGCCGCCGTTTTCCTGCCCGTCCGTCAGCATCACGATGCGGTTGGCCTGGCCGGGCGGCAGCGTCGCCAGCGCGAGCTGGATGGCCTGGAAGATGTTGGTGCCGCGGCCGCCCACGTCCGCCTTCGGCCGATCCAGCCCACTGCGATTAGCCAGCGACTGATCCACGACGGCGTCCTCGCCGAACACGACGAGGCTGACGCGGTCGTTGCCGCGCATCGACTTGACCGACTCCGCCGCGAACCGCCAGGCGCGCTCGCGCGCCGCCAGGCTCACGCTGTCGGAATGATCGAGGAGGAAGACGACGTTGAGACGGTCCACCCAGCGCGGCACCGTCGGCTTGAGCAACGTCAACGCGAGCACGACGACGAGGGCGCTGCGCAGCGCGAGCGCCCATCGGTCGCCGAGAGACGACGGCAGCGCGAGGTGTCCGCCGCTCTGGCGGCGCCAGTAGAGCAGCCCTTCGATCACGAGCAGCGCCAGCGCGATCACGACGAAGAGCTGCCAGAGCTCCCGCTGCACGGCGACGGGCGTCACCGCCTCGGTCGCGCGCGCCGCCGCCGTGGGCAACGGCCGAGGCGTAATGTCGGACTCGTCGGCGTCGGCTAGGTTCACCGCGATCTTCGTCTCGCCCTTGGCCGTGCTGAGCGTGTAGACGCCGACCTCGTCGGTTTCGGTGAAGCTGACGACGCCGCGCGTGACCTGAGCCTTGACCGTCCGTCCGCCCGGCGTGTTCACGGAGACGCTGGTCACGCCGTGCTCGACCGGCAACAGGATCGGCTGACCGGCGGTGAGCTGGAGGCTCGCTTGATCGAGACCGGCCGGATGCAGCCAGCGCAACCCGTTGGAGAGGATCAACGGAAAGGCCACCCGCAGCGGGAAGTCGGTCTTGAAGAGGTCGAAGCCGACGAAGAGCGCCTTGCGGTCGGGTTCCTCGAGCGCGTAGATCAGCGGGCCACCGACCGCTTCCACGAGGGGCCGGCCGGCCGCGAGGGGCCGGATGCGGAGCGCGTCCTCGATGTTCACCTTCGCGAACTCGACGTGACGCATCACCGGGTGTGAGCGGTCCCAGTCCATGATCGTCGGGCGCTCGATGCGCCCGAGCGTTTCGAGCGGCACGTCGGCCGGCACCGCGTTGACGAACACGAAGCGGCCCTGGCCCACACGGGGCAGCGTGACCGAGTCGAGCACGACCACGTCGGCCTCGCCCATCCCGCCCTGATACTGGTCGGGCGTGCGAACGTCGAGCGCGACCTGGGGATCCGTGCGGAGCACCTTTTCCAGGAAGAGGTTGCCCGGGCTGACCAGCATCACGGCGATCTTCCGGGGCGGCGGCAGCACCGCCCACGCCGTGTTGTCGGTGGCGAGATCGTCGCGGACGTCGATGCTCGCCTTCACCACGCCGCCTCCCGTGTGGCTGAAGGGCAGCAGGAGCGAGCGGCGCACGTTCGGCTCGAGCGTGACGGTCTTGTCGGCGATCGCGTTGCCGTCGACGGCCAGCGTGAACGTGAAGGTCTGCATCTCGCCGGTGTAGTTCACCAGCGAGGCGAACGCCTGGTATTCGAAGGAGCCGTAGTAGTTCTTGCGAACGGCGAGGTTGGTGATGCCGACGTTGCGCCCGCCGCGCCCCACCGTCATCCAGTGGATCCGAGCGTCTTGCGATTCGGGGCCAGCGGCGAGTGTGAACGCGCCATCCGTGAAGACGTAGATCTCGGCGCGTGGATCGGCGCCCACGAGCGCCCGCGCCGTCCGCAGGGCGTCCGTCAATCGATGGGGGAGATCGCGCGGGCGCGTGGAGCGGATGGCCGACGCGGCGCGCTCGCGGTCGCGACTGAGCGGCGCCAGCACGTGCGGCTGCACACCCGACTCGATCACCATCACCTCGGCGCCCTCGCCGAGGCTGCTCACCAGCGAGGCGGCCTGCGCCCGCGCCGCGGCGAAGCGGGTGCCCCCGGCATCGCGCGCCTTCATGGAGGCCGACGTGTCCATCACCACGACGACCTTGCGCGCGCCCTGGCCCATCACCGTCACCGCCGGGCGGGCCAGCGCCACCGCCATCGCGGCCAGGGCCAGGATCTGGAGCGCGAGCAGCGGATCGCGCTGCAGACGCTGGAAGAAGGCGGAGGCCTCTCGGTCGCGGAGCGACGTCTCCCACAGCAGGAGGCTCGGCACCATGCGCTCGCGGCGGCGCACCTTGAGGAAGTAGAGGAGCACCAGCGGGAGCGACAGGGCGAACAGGCCGAGGGCCAGGGGCGAGAGGAAGTTCACGAGAGCAGCAGTCCCCGGAGCTGCGCCAGGAGGAAGTCCTCCATCGGCGCATCGGTGCTCACGCGGCGGTACCCGATCTCGCGCCCGTGGCAGAACGTCTCGACGCGCTCGAGGAACGCGTGCAGACGCTCGCGGTACCCGCGGAGCGCGTCGCCATCGATGCTGATCTCGCGCACTTCGCCGGTCTCCGAATCTTCCAGCCGGAGATCACCGGTCAGCGTGGGATTGAGCTCCTCCGCCGAGAGCAGATGGATCACGTGGACCTCGAAGCGGCGCTCGAGCAGGGCCCGCAGCCCGGCCTCGAATCCGCCGGGATCGAGGAGGTCCGAGATCACCACGGCCAGCCCGGGCTCGCGCGCGCGTCGCGCGTAGTTGCCGAGGCCGTCGTTCAGGTTGGTCGTGCCGTCCGCCTCGACCTGGCTCAGGAAGTCGGCCAGGTGGGGGAACTGGTTGCGCCCGCGCACGGGCGCCCAGCCTTCGCTCACGCGATCGCGCAAGATCCCGAGGCCGACGCGCTCGTGGTTGACGAGCCCCACGAAGCCGAGGGCGGCGGCCAGCCGTGCCGCGTACTCGAGCTTCTGGGGCTGACCAAACCCCATCGAGCGGGAGGCATCGACGAGCAGGTGCAGGCACAGATCCTCCTCGTCGACGAAGAGCTTCACGTGCAGACGATCGAGGCGGCCGAAGATGTTCCAGTCGACGTAGCGGAGGTCGTCGCCGATGCCGTACGGCCGGTAATCCGAGAACTCGACGCTCTGCCCTTTGCGCGGGCTGCGCCGCTCGCCCCTCACTCGTCCCCGGAACGTCCGGCGCGACGCGAGCGCGAGCCGTTCGAGCTGGGCCAGGAAGTCTGGCGTGAACGAGACGGATCTGGTGCCCGTCGTCACGAACTACCGCTCGTCGAGCGACTGGAAATACTCTCTGATCTGCCCGTGGAAGTCCCGGGGCACCTGCTCGCGCGCCAGCGTGTCCTCCATCTGCTTCCGGTACTGACCGATGACGCCGAGATAGCCCAGCCGCGAGGGCATCTTGCCGCTGCGGCCCGTCATGTTCGTGTCGTACCCATCCTTGCGGCCCTGGCGTGATTCGCCTTCGACGCCGACGTCGTAAGGACTCGCCCGCAGCCGCTGCGACGCCTCCCCCTTGGGATTCGGGCTCTTGCCCTTGCCGGGCAGCAGTCCCTCGCCCTCACCGAAGTCCTGATCGTCAGCGCCCCCGCCACCGCTGCGGCCGCGATCACGATCGGAGCCGCGGCCACGCTCGGACTCGCGACCCCCTCGAAGATTCTTGCCGGAGCGCTGCTGCTCCTCCATCGCGCGAAGCTTGTTGAGCGCCTTCTCCATGGCGTCGAGGGCCCGGTCTTGCTGTCCGTACTCGAGCGCCTCCATCCCTTCCGACACCTCGGACCCGACGTTGCCGCCGCCCTTGCGTCCGAGCCGCTCCATCTCCTCCAGCAACTCCTTCAGCTTCTGCGGGGAGATCTGATCGGGACGGAGGCCACCCGTCAGCGCCTTCGACTTCTTGAAGACCATCTTGTACTGGCTCGCCGTGAAGTCGGACTGGAGGTCGGGCAGACGATCGACTTGCTCCAGCATCTTCAACCGTTCGTCGCCCTTCTTGAGGAACGAATTGAAGTCCGGCCGCTGATTGGCGAGCGAGGTGTCCTTGAACACCGCCGAGAGGTCGCCGGCGGTGGCGCCGGCCCCGGTCATTCCCCGCTGCATGTAGTCACGCTCTTCGAACGAGGGCGTCTTGACCGCGGTCCGCGGCAGCGGGCGCTTCTCCTGCTCCAGCGTTCCCGCCTCCGGCCTGTCGCGCGTCTCCTCACTCTCCGACGACGGCGACAGATCGAGCAGCCGTCCCGACGGCAACGGGATCGGTGGGGTCACGAGCAGCACGAGGACGCCGAGGAGAGGAAGCGGCAGCCATCGCGCCTCGCGTGGCCACTGGCGCTCGATCACCTGCCTGGGCGCGAGCGCGGCCACGCGTGCCGTGGCATCGGCCACGAGCGAATCGACCATCGACGTGCGGTCGGCACGGGCCGACCATTCCAGCGCCGTGGTCACCCTATCTTGTAATCCGTAGTGGCGATCGGCCAGTCGCGCCGCGTCCGCGAGCGGCACACGCTTGGTCGCGCCCCACGCCGCACCGGCGAGCAGCCCGACGACCACCGAGATACCCGCCGCCGTCAACGCCCACGGGCCGAGGAAGAACTTGAGCGCGAGCAGGAGCGCACCGGCCAGGGCGCCGTAGAACAGGCCGCGCACCGCGTAGTGCTCGGCGCGGCGCCAGCGCACCTGGGTGGCGATGCGTCGGACCAGTGTCTCCAGGCTCATCGCAGGAACGGCTCTTTCGCCTGCCCGACGAGCGTCTCGGCGCTCTGCACGATGTCGTCGATCAGCGAGTCGATGTCCACGGCCTCGGCCTCACCCTCGAAGTTCAGGATGATGCGATGGCGCAGGGCCGGCGCCGCCAGGGTTTTCAAGTCGTCGACGCTCACGTTGTAGCGCCCCTCCGCGAGCGCCCGCACCTTGGCGCCGAGGATCAGCGCCTGGGCACCACGGGGGCTCGCTCCGTAACGGACGAAGCGTCGCGCCGGCTCGGGCGACCGGTCCCACTCGGGATGCGTGGCCATCACGATCATCGAGGCGAGGTCGCGGACGTGGGTGGCGACCGGGACCTCGCGGATCAGCTCGCGGAAGCTCATGACGTTGGGTCCGCTCATCACCCGGTGCACGCTCGCCGACGTCGCATGCGTCGTGCGATCGATGATCGCGTTCAGCTCTTCGAGGGCCGGATAGCGGACCCGTAGCTTGAAGAGGAAGCGGTCGAGCTGCGCCTCGGGCAGCGGATACGTCCCTTCCATCTCGATGGGGTTCTGGGTGGCGAGCACGAAGAATGGCGGCGGCAACGGACGGGACGCCCCGCCGACCGTGACCGAACCCTCCTGCATGCCTTCGAGGAGCGCCGACTGCGTCTTGGGAGTGGCACGGTTGATCTCGTCCGCGAGCAGGATGTTGGCGAAGATCGGGCCGTACTGGAACTGGAAGTGCTTCCGACCCTCGGCATCCTCCACGATGATGTTCGTGCCGATGATGTCGGCCGGCATCAGGTCGGGCGTGAACTGGATGCGTGAGAACTTGAGCTCGAGTCCTTCGGCGAGCGTCTTGATGAGAAGCGTCTTCCCGAGTCCGGGGACGCCTTCGAGAAGGACGTGACCTCCCGCGAACATCCCGAAGAGCACGTGCGTGATGATCTCGCGATGGCCGACGATGACCTTCTCGACCTCGCTGCGCAGCGCGTTGAACGAGGTGACGAACTCCTGAACCCTGGCGTCTTGGGTCATCGAGCGCTCCTCTCTCAAGCCTGTCCCGATTCTATCGAAAGGCGCAACTCCCCCGCCATGAATCGAAGTGCTTATGTGTAGGAGGAGGTCCACGGCGAACGAGGCGTGATCGCTGACGATTATCGGACTCGCGTCGAATCCGATCAGGCGGTCGCCCAAAACCTGGGCGAAGCCGGCAACGCCGAGCCCTGAGCCCGCCCAGCGCGCTCATTCACCGCGCACCACGTTTACGTCTCTCTGCGTCATAGGAAGCGGACGGCGGCTGAACGCGCTCTCCCCGGTTCAGGCGGACGCGACGGGAGCCAGACGCGCGTAGACACCCAGGTAGCTTTCGACCTCGCGGCGGGGCGGATACCGGCGCTCGACGAGGTCACGGCCGGCCAGGCCGAGCCGCTCGCGAAGAGCTCGATCGGCCGCGAGCTGTTCGGCTTTGACCTCGAGCTCGGTCGTATCCCGGAAGAGGAAGCCGGTGACCCCGTCCTCGACCAGGGAGCGATTCCCATCGATATCCGAGGCCAGCACGGGCCTCCCAGCCGCCAGCGCCTCGAGCACCGAGTTCGACATCCCACCTTCTGAGATGGAGCAGTTGAGCACGACGTCGGATTGGGCGAGGAGCGATCTCATCTGACCGTGGGGCACGGCGCCCACGTGGCGGGCCCAGGGCCGGCTGGCGAGCTCGCCCAAAAGGTACTCCCCCTGATCGGGATCGAGGACAGGGCCGACGTAGAGGAGCCTCACCTGGGGGCGACGCTGGACGAGGCGATCGAACGGGGCGAGGGGCAGGAGCGGCTGCTTGACCATCCGAATGCCGGCTGGAAAGACGAAGAGCACGCGCTCGGCGGGCAAGGACCACCGCGCGGCGAGGTCGAACGGGTGCGGGCCAGAAAACACCGCGGCTTGCGGGATGGTCACCAGCCGGGCGGCCACCTCGGGCAGCGCCCCTGTGATGCGAGCCCCCAAGGAGTCGTGGAAGACGACGACAGTGGCCGCCCCTTCGAGGACGCCGCGTACGGTTGCCGCGCGCTGGGGATCGGAGAGGTCGTGATTGGCATCGGTGCCGGTGACGGTGACGACCAGTGGGACCTCGTGGCGCCGGGCCAGGCGGAGCGCGAACGGCCCCACACGGTAGGCGTGAAACGCGTGGATAATGCGGGGACCGAACGCCTCGACTTCCCGCTCGATCACCGCCTCAGGGGTGATCGACAGGTCCCACACCCGAAGGTCGGCACCGGCCTGGCGGAGCCCGCCGGCGATGCGCTCCACGGTCACGGCGTTGCCCCGGACCGACGGAAACGCAAATGGCGTCACCACCGCGATCCGGAGCGGCATTGCGGCCAAGGATACCGGGCTCAGCGCCCCACCGTCCAGGCAAGCCTGCAAAGAATCGGCGGGCCCAACTCTGGCATCTTATAATCGATGGCGATGTCCGAGTGCGGTAGCGGCTCGAGCCCCTCCGAGATCGAGTGTCGGCAGATCGCCGAGCTTCTCGGCGACTACTTCGATGGGGCGCTGCCGCAACGCACCGTCGAACTCCTCGAATGGCACGTCGACGGCTGTGCCCCCTGCGTCGCCTTCATGAACACCTATAAAACTACGATCGCCGCCACCCGCAAGCTGCCCGCATCGGGAATGCCCGCCGAGTTGAAAAAGCGACTGCTGCAGGTGCTCCGCGCTCAGCGCGCGGCCGATCAGCCGACGACCTAGTCCCGCTGGAGGTCCCATGACACGCTTCGTTGCGCTCCTTGTCGCGCTGGTGGTTTCGATGCCGATCGTCACCGCCGCCGGCCCGGTGGCGAAGTACAGCAAGCAGGCGCTCGAGCAGGCCCAGGACGCCGGCAAGCCCGTCATCGTGTTCGTCACCGCGTCCTGGTGTCCGAATTGTCGGGCCCAGCAACCGATCGTGGACACGCTGACCAAGGA
Source organism: Candidatus Rokuibacteriota bacterium (assembly GCA_003220615.1). Lineage (GTDB taxonomy): Bacteria > Methylomirabilota > Methylomirabilia > Rokubacteriales > CSP1-6 > 40CM-68-15. The sequence goes on along the minus strand of QHTB01000131.1, from coordinate 22,850 downwards.
CCCGGCCTTCAGCGAAGCCGTCCTGTTCGTTGTCGACTTCGATTCCGACAAGCAGGCGCTCCGCGACCTCAACGTGACGATGCAGTCCACCCTGATCGCCTTCAAGGGCAAGACCGAGCGGAAGCGCTCGACGGCCGTCACCGACCCCGAGCAGATCCGCACCCTGTTCCAGAGCGCGCTCTGATCCGATGGGCGTGGGCGCCTGCGCCCTCGGGTTCGCCGCCGGCGTCCTGACCGCGTTCTCGCCCTGCGTCCTGCCGTTGCTGGCGGTCACTGTCACGACCGCGTTCCAGCGTCACCGCTACGGTCCCCTCGCCCTGGCCGCCGGCCTCGCGGTCTCGGCGACCGTGCTGGGGCTGGTCTTCGCGCTGGTCGGCCTGGCGCTCGATCGCGATCTCGTCAGACTGAGCGCCGCCGGCCTGCTGATCCTCGTGGGAGGGGTCCTGCTCAGTGCCCGGCTGCAGTCCGGCCTCACCCGTCTCACCGCGCCCGTCGCGAGCACTGCCACGGCGCTGGCGAGTCGTACGGCACCCGGCGGCCTCAAAGGTCAGCTCGTGCTGGGCGCGCTGCTCGGTGCCGTATGGAGCCCATGCGCCGGGCCGACGCTCGCCGCCGCGATCGGCCTGGCCGCCCAGCGAACGAGCCTGCTCAGCGCAACCGCGGTGCTGGGCGCCTTCAGCCTCGGGGCGGCGCTGCCACTCGTGATCATCGCCTATGGATCGCGCGAGCTCTTCGGCCGCCGTGCCGCCGACGTCGCGCGCATCGCCCGACCGCTGACGGCGACCGTGCTGATCGTGGTGGGTGTCCTGACACTCTCGGGCGGTGACCGGGTCATCGAGACGAAGCTCGTGGATCTGATGCCCATGTGGCTGATCGCGCTCACGTCGCGCTTCTGACCCGACACGGTCGCTGAACACACGAACGCCCCGAGGACGGCCTCGGCGCGTTGACGCGTTCGAGCGACGTTACGCGCCGACGTCGCGCGCCGTCATCTGGTACTTGAAGGTCCCGGGATCGAGGCTGTCCTTGCGTCCATCCGCCGTCTCGCCCTGGGGGTACATGAAGAAGGCGATCGGCTCTCCCGGCGAGTTGGGCAGCTTCACGTCGTGGGCGTAGTTGAACGCCAGGTAGTTCATCTCCCACTGGCCGAACAGCTTGGCGCGGGCTCGCCGCGGCTGCGGATCGGTGAGCGTGAGATTCCCGGGCGGCTCCTCCAGCACGACCTTGCGGACGTCGGCGGGATCGACCGGCACCCAGCCGTGGCTCGACGCGTAGAACTCCGCGCGGCAGTGTTGAGCCTTGCTGATGTCACCGCTCTTGCCGAGACTCTTGAACTCCTTCGAGTCAGCCGCGCGCACGCCGTAGACGTCGCGAGCGGGAATGCCGGCCGCTCGCGTCAGGCCCACGAAGAGCGCGTTCAGGTCGGCGCACTTGCCGCCGAAGTAGCGCGTCTCGAGCATCGTCTTGATGTCGCCCAGGCCGCAGCCGCGAACCTTCGGATCACGGAACGTGTTGTCCACGATCCACTCGTAGATGGCCCGCGCCTTCTCCACGTCGGCGGTGGCGCCCTTGGTGATCTCCTGTGACGTTTCGAGCACGATGCCGTCGATGGGGATCAGCTTCGTTCCCTCGAGATACTTCTTCAATGCCGCCGGAGACTCCTTGACGGCGGACGGATCCAGCTTGCTGAGATCGAAGTTCCGGTCGCGCGTGGCGAACCGGCTGGTCAATTCGACGACCGGCGCCGACTCGCCGGAACGCCATTCGGCGTAGAGCATGCCTGCGTCGTATTTCTCGTCGCGGTAGAGCCGTGTCACGCTCGTGTTGCCCGTCCAGTTGTCGCCGAGGCGCTTGAAGTAGTCGGTGTCCGTCATGAGAGGAACCGGCAGCCATGCCCGCGCGACGCCTCTCGGCTGGATCACTTCCACCTTCGTGGTCACTTCGAACGTGCGCCAACCCATCGGTGCCGTGGATGCTCTCGCGCGCCCCGCTAAGGACGGCACGCCGACGACCGCGCCGGCAGCCGGTAGCGTGATCGACTTCAGAAATGTTCGCCGCTCCATGAGTGGCTCCCCCTTGTAAGGGATAGAGGCTATCGACATTCCTCCACAATGCAAATTGGCCGAATCGATACCTCGAGTGCAGATGATCGGAGTCGACGATGAGGCTTGCGGCTAACGCGAGACGCGGATCACGGGCTGGGGGACGACCTCACCGACCTCCCAGCACGGCTCGCCACGGCGGGCGAAGCCCTCGGTGACACGGGAGGCGCGGTCGGGCGCGACGGAGAACAGGAGCCCGCCCGAGGTCTCCGACTCGAAGAGCAACCCGGTAAGGGCGGGCGCGATGTCAGCGGCGAGCGCCAGCCGCGACCCGAACACGGCCTCGACGTAGCGGCGGTTACGCTTCATGCCGCCGCTGAAGTTGCCCGCCTCGGCCAGGGCGAGGGCGCCCGGCAGCAGCGGCAGCCGTGAGGCGGCGATCGCGATGCCCGCGCCGGACGCTTCGACCATCTCGCCCGCGTGCCCGAGCAGCCCGAATCCCGTGATGTCCGTCGCCCCACGCACGTCACAGTCGGCCGCGACTTCGGCGGCCACACGGTTGAGCCTGAGCATGCTCTGCACGGCACCCTCGACGACGTCGGCGGACGCTTTGCCGTCCTTCGCCGCGGTGGTGATGACGCCCGTGCCGAGCGGCTTGGAGAGGAAGAGCCGGTCTCCCGGACGAAGCCCACCCTTGATGAGGATGCGATCGGGGTGAACGCGCCCGGTGACGCAGAGGCCATACTTCGGCTCGGCGTCGATCACGGTGTGCCCGCCGGCGATCACGCCCCCGGCTTCGGCCACCTTCTCGGCGCCGCCTCGAAAGACCTCGGCGATGATCGCCTTCGGCAGCTCGCGCGGAAATCCCGCCACGGCCAGCGCGAACATCACCTGGCCTCCCATCGCGTACACGTCCGACATCGCGTTCGCCGCCGCGACGGCTCCCCACGTGTAGGGATCGTCGACCACGGGCGGGAAGAAATCGACGGTCTCCACGATGGCGAGGTCGGGAGCCACTCGGTACACGGCGGCGTCGTCGGCCCGCCCGAGACCCACCAGCAAATCGGCGTGGTGAGCATGGCCGGCGGGCTTGATGACGGCGAGCACCTCCTGGAGATCTCCAGGAGCCATCTTGGACGCTCAGCCGGCGCAGGCGGCGTAGGCGGTGAGCCGGATTTCCTTGCCGCTCGGGGCCGGTTCGGCCATGACGCTGTTAGGACGCGAGCGCGGGCGCCTGCGATTCGAGGAAGTCGACGAAGGCCTGGGCCAGCGGAGAGCGGGTGCGGTCGCGATGGGTGACGAGATAGAACGACCGCGAGATCTTCAAATCCGTCACCTTCACGCAGTGGAGTAGCCGGGCACGGCACTCGTCCACGACCGCGCGCTTGGAAATGAGGGCGATCCCAACGCCGGCCCGGACAGCCTGCTTGACGGCCTGGGTCGAGCCCATCTCTGCGACCACGCGGAAGGCGGCGAGGTCGCCGCCGACGTCGGCCAGGGCGCGCTCCACGGCTTCGCGGGAGCCGGAGCCGCGCTCGCGCACGATGAGGGGCTGGGTCTTCAGGCTGGCGAGCATCACCGACTTGGTGTTGGCCCACGCGTGCTCGGCGGGAACCACGATCACCAGCTCATCGGGCATCAGCTCGCGCGCCTGCAGCATGCGGCTGGCGGGGCGTGCCCCGGCCACGCCGATCTCCACACGTCCTTCCTCGACCCAGTCGTTGATCTGGCTGCTCGAGCCCACGAGCAGGCTGATCGAGATGTCGGGGAACCTCGCCTTGAACTGACCGACGAGCATGGGAAGCACGTACTCTCCGGGGATCGTACTGCCGCCCACGGTGAGCTGACCGCTCATGCGTCCCTGGAACTGCTCGATCGCCTGCTTGGCCTCACGCGCGAGCGTGAGGATCCGTCGGGCGTAGCCGAGCAGGAGCTGGCCGGCTGGCGTCGGCGTCGCGCCGCGGCCCATGCGGTCGAGCAACGACAGGCCGACTTCCTCTTCCAGCGCGCGGACGTGCTCGGAAACTGTGGGCTGAGTCAGGAACAGCGCTTCGGCGGCGCGGGAGAAGCTTCCGAGCTCAGCGACCTTGGCGAAGACTTCGAGGCGGTGAAGATCCATGGAACGTGGGTGATCGGAGTCGGGCTGTTAGTGACAGGCGCAGCCGCCGCCGCAACAGCCGCCGCCTGCCGACATGGTGGACGGCACGAAACCCGAGCTGGTCTTGAACGCGACGATCGAGAGCGTGCGCTTGACGTCACCGCTCTCGCACGCGGGACAGGCCACCGCCGTGGCGCCCATCTGAACGAAGCGCTCGAAGTCCTTGCCGCAGGCCCCGCAGCGGTACTCGTAAATCGGCACCGGGCTTACTGGCCTCCCCGCTGCACGTAGCTCTTCACGAACTCCTCGGCGTTCTCTTCGAGGATGTCATCGATCTCGTCGAGCAGCTTGTCGATGTCTTCCTTGATCTTCTTGCCCTTCTTGGCGAGCTCCGCACTACCGTTTCCGCCTTCACCGCCCTCGGCGGGCTTGCTGGGCCGCGTTTCCTTCTTCTTCTGTTCTGCCATATGACTCTCCGTGGCACGCGATCGTGCCGGCCAGCACCGGGTACCTGCTACCCTGCCTGCATTCTAGCAGATGGGTGCACGTGCCATGCCTTTTCAACCCCGCCGGAACTGCTTGCTGAGCGTCAGCGTCTGGTTCTGGTACGAAGAGCCTAGTCCGACGCCGTAGAGGCGTCCCGGCCGATCGGCCAGACGCTCGAAGAGGACCTTGAACGAGATTTGCCCGTCATACACGAGGAACGGCACTTCGCGGGCGCGCACCTCCATCACGACCTTCGTCCCGAGCACCCCGCCGTCGCCGTAGCCGAAGCCGGGATCGAAAAATCCTGCATAGTGCGTTCGGATCTCCCCGGCGCCGGCGTCGTACACGACCATCTCGGCCGCGAAGCCGGGAGGAACGCGGATGCGCTCCTTGGACACCAGGATGTAGAACCGGTTGGCCTCGAGGATGTATGAATCGCGCCCGGGACGCTTGATCGGCTCCCAGAATTCGCCGGCATCGTAATGGTCCACGCGGCTCAGATCGACCGCCGGAGGGTTCGGATGCGCGCGAAATCCGATGATGCCGCCCGTCTTCCTTCCCGACAGATCGATGCCCATGCAGAGGCCCTCGTTGAACGTCGCGCGCTCGATGGGCACCGGACGGTCGTCGTCGTCATAGAGCAGCGGCCCGGTGCGATACAGCTCGACCAGCTCGGCGTCGGAGAGCAGCGAGGCGCCGCTCACGAGCCGGAGCTGATTCAACGAGTGGCCGGCCTGCACTCGCACGGGAAAGGACTGCGGTGACACCTCCAGATAGAGTGCGCCGCGGTAGCCGGCAGCCACCTCGTCGAAGCGCGGCGTGGCGTCGGTGATGACGCGCGTGAACACGTCGAGACGACCGGTCGTGCTCTTCGGATTGCACCGGCCGCGCACCGAGGGCGGGAGCGCGAGGCGCTCGAGAAGCGGCACGAGGTACACCGAGCCACGCTGGAGCGTGGCGCCAGACTCGAGCGAGATGCGGTCGATCACCAGCTCGCTGTCGCCGGCCTCGGTCGCGTCGAGTCGCGCCTGAACCGTCTCTCGATACGGCAGGAAGCTCGCACGAAGCTGGTAGGCGACGGGACCCAGGCGCAGGTCGAGGCTCGCCGGCTGGAACTGTTTGTCGTCGATCGGCGCGGTGGCCGTGATCCAGCCCGCGTCCGCCGCCGCGCGGAGCGACTGGTACGGCAACACACCCGGCCGCGGCGCGACGGGCGTCACGCTCACGGTGGACCGCCGAGCTTCACGCTGACCGCACCCTCACGATCGACGGCCAGCGCGTTCGCGGCCCCAGCGATGCCAGCCCGGGCGAGAGCCTCCTCCATCGCTCGCGCCACCGCGGACGCCTCGCCCTCGGTGCCCGCGACCACGGCGAGCAGCGCAGGCCCCGCCCCGCTCAGCACGCAGCCGAGCGCACCGGCCTTGCGCGCCGCATCGGCCACCGACGGGAGCCACGGAAAGAGCCGCACGCGATAGGGCTGGTGAAGGCGATCGTCGAGCGCCGTCCCGAGCACATCCATGCGCTGCGTCTGGAGCGCCGCCAGCAGCAACGCCACGCGCTGGACGTTGAAGACGGCGTCCTCGCGCGGCACCGACGACGGCAGCACCGCGCGAGCCTCCGACGTCGCGCTCGTGATCTCGGGGATCAAGGTCACCCAGTGAAGATCGCTCGGCACCGGGAGCGCCACCGCGATGGCGCCGTCACCACCGCCCGCCGACACGGTCAGGCCGCCGAGGAGCGCGGCCGCCACGTTGTCGGGATGGCCTTCGGCACGCGCGGCCAGCGTCAGCACCGTCGATCGATCGAGGGGCGAGCCGAGCAGCGCGTTGCCCGCGACGAGTCCTCCCACCCAGGCCGCGGCGCTCGAGCCCAGGCCGCGCGAGAGCGGGATGCGATTCACACACGTGAGCGCGCAGCCCGGAAAGCGGCGGCCCGCCGCGTCGTAGGCCGCGCTCACGCCCCTGGCCACGACGTTGCGCTCATTCGCGGCGAGCCGGCCCGCGCCTTCCCCCTCGACGGCGACCCGCACGCCGTCGGCCTCTTCGGCGGTGACCTCGTTGTAGAGCGCGAGCGCCAGGCCGAGCGAGTCGAACCCCGGCCCCAGGTTGGCGGAGCTGGCAGGAACGCGGACGTGAACCTTCACGCGACGGCGGTTACAGCCGCTTCAGCAGCCACTCGGGAGTCAGCGAGATCGCCCACGCGTTCAACAAGATGTACTTGTTGGTGATGACGAGCACGCCGACGACGACGAGCAGGACGCCCGCGGCGCGCTCGACGGTCGGAATGAACGGCCGATAGCGCTTGAAGAACTTCAAGAACGATCCCAGCGCGATGGCCGAGAGCAGGAACGGCAACCCCAGGCCCGCCGAGTAGGCGACCAGCAGTCCCACGCCGCGCGACACCGTCTCGGCGGTGCCGGCGAGCGAGAGAATGGCGCCGAGGATCGGCCCCACGCACGGCGTCCACCCGATCGCGAAGGTGACGCCGACGAGCAGCGTGCCCAGATAGCCGGCCGGCTTCTCGCTGATCTGCCACTGCGCCGTGCGACCGAAGATGCCGAGCCGGAAGACGCCGGCGATGTAGAGCCCGAAGATCACGATGAGGGCGCCGCCGACGAGCCGAATGGGGTCGCGGTAGTCGAGCAGGAACTGACCGACGGCGCTGAACGACGCGCCCAGCCCCACGAAGACGAGCGAGAAGCCGAGCACGAACACGATCGCGTGGATCAACACGCGGCGGCGCACCGCTAGCGAGAGCTCCGCGCTCAGGTCGGCCACCGACATGCCCGTGATGAACGAGAGATACGACGGAAACAGGGGCAGCACGCAGGGTGAGAGGAACGAGAACAACCCCGCGCTGAACGCCACCGCGACGCCGAGTGACTGTCCCACCGTTACCTCGTGAGCCCCTCGACCAGCGAGTGGGCCGCGTCATTGTCCCAGGGCCGTGGCCCGAGCGCCAGCGCCGTCATCCTGCCCTCACGGTCGATGATGAAGCTGGTCGGCAGCGCCCGGACCCCGTAGGTGTTGGCGACGTCCATCTTCGCGTCGAGCGCGATGGGAAACGTCAGCTTGTGCTGGGCGATGAAGGGCGGCACCACCTTGGGATTGGAGTCGAGCGAGACGCCTACCATCACGAAGCCCTGGCCCTGATGGCTACGCCAGAGGCGCTCCATCGCCGGCATCTCCTCCTTGCACGGCTCGCACCACGTCGCCCAGAAGTTCAGGAAGACCATCTTGCCGTGGTGCTCGGAGAGACGGAACGTCTTGCCGTCCGGCATGGGGAGCGTGAAGTCGCCGACCGCCTTGATCTTCACGGGCTTGATGAGCTCGAGCGACTTGAGGGCCACGTCGACGTCGATGACGCGTCCTCCCCGCTTCGGCCCCGTCGCAACCGGCGGGGTCGATGGCGGATCGCCGACCGAGCTGCGCGACGCGGGCTGAGGCTCGGGCTCGGGCGCGCTCGACTGGCGCGCGAGAACGAGCGCGCCCCCGGCCAGCAGAGCAACGATCAGGACGACGACGGCGATGCGCATGACAGGCTCATCATTATATTATGCGAACTCCATGACGCCCCCGCGCGCCGTGCTCACCATCCTCGCCGATGATCTCACCGGAGCGTGCGACACCGGCGCGCTGTTCGCCGCCAAGCACCCGGTGCCGGTGACGGTTTGGCCGCGGACGCCCGTCCCGGCGACCACGCGCGCCGTCGATACGGAGACCCGGACGCTGGACGGGCCCACCGCGGCCCAGCGCGCGGCGGCGGCGGTAGCGGCCGCCCCCGCGGAACGAATCTTCAAGAAGATCGACTCGACGCTGCGCGGCCACGTCGGCCCCGAGGTCGATGCCCTGATCAGCGCGACCGGCGCCACCGGCGTCCTCCTGAGCCCGGCGTTTCCGGCCCGCGGCCGCACGGTTGTCGAGCGCATGCTCATGATCGACGGCGTGCCCATCATGGAAACCGCGTTTCGCCGCGACCCCGAGTTGCCGCGCTCCGACACCGGAAACGTCATCGACATCCTGCGACCGGTCCTCGATCGGCCGCTGTCCTGGATTCCGCTCGATCAGGTGCGCGCCGGTCTCAACGCGCTCTCGGCGCGCCTCGTCCGCCTTCGCGGAACGGTGGCCATCGCCGACGCCGAGACCGACGCCGACCTCGCCGCGCTGGTGGACGCCGCGCTCGCGATCGAGCCTTCGCCGCTGCTCGTCGGCTCGGCCGGCCTGGCTCGCGCCCTGGCGGCGCGCCTCGGTCTGCTCATCGAGCACGTGCCCTTGCCGAGCGTCGGTCGCTGGCTGATCGTGGCCGGCAGCCGGCATCCCGCGACGCGGCGCCAGGTCGAGACGGCGCGGGCCGCCGGCCTCCGCGTGCTGACGACGTCCGACCGCGACGACGTCGATCGACGGACGGTGGCGACACAGCTCGCCGCCGAAGCGCGACGGGCGCTCGACCAGGAGCGCTTCGATCTCGTCGCGGTCACGGGCGGCGGCACCGCCATCCGGCTCTTCGAGGCGCTGGGAGCCGAGCGCTTCGATCTCGTCGGCCCTCCCGCGCCGGGCCTCGCCTTCGGCTGGCTGCGCTCTCCGAGCCATCCCGATCTGGCGGTGCTCACGAAGGCCGGGAGCTTCGGCGCGCCGGATCTCTTCGTCTCGCTCCGCGACGAGGCGCTCGCGTGAAGCGCCCGATCCTCGGCGTCACCATGGGAGATCCCGCCGGTGTTGGGCCCGAGATCATCGCGCGGGCGCTCGCCGAGCCGGCGGTGATCGCGAGCAGCCGGCCGGTGGTGATCGGATCGGCCGCGATCATGAAGGAAGCGCTGGGGCTCGTCGGCTCGCCGCTCGCGCTCCACGTCGTGCGGGGGATCGCCGACAGCCGATGGGAAGCGCAGACGCTCGAGTGCCTCGATCTCGGCAACGTCGAGGCGGCCACGCTGCCGCGCGGCGAGGTCAGCGCCGCCGCGGGTCGCGCCGCGTACGACTACATCGAGCGCGCTATCCGGCTCGCCCAGGCCGGGGAGATCCACGGAATCGTGACCGCGCCCGTCAACAAGGAAGCGCTGGCGGCGGCGGGGGTCCGACACTCCGGCCACACCGAAATCCTCGCCGAGCTCTCCCACACCCGGGACTACGCGATGCTCCTCATGGGCAAGGAGCTGCGCGTGATCCACGTGACCACGCACGTGGCGCTCCGTCGCGTTCCCGACCTGGTGACGCGTGACCGTGTGCTCACGACGATCCGGCTGGCTCAGCGAACGATGGAGGGCCTGGGGAAGCCTCGGGCCCGGATCGCCGTGGCCGGTCTCAATCCCCACGCCGGCGAGGATGGCCTCTTCGGCGACGAGGAAAAACGCGAGATCGTCCCGGCCATCACGGCCGCGCGAGGCGAGGGCATGACGGTGATCGGGCCCATCCCCGCCGACACGCTCTTCTCCCGCGCCCGCGGCGGCGAATTCGACATCGTGGTGGCGATGTACCACGATCAGGGCCACATCCCCGTCAAGACGCTCGGCTTCGAGTACGACGAATCGCGCAAGACCTGGACCGGACTCTCGGGGGTCAACGTCACGGTGGGCCTGCCCTTCCTGCGCGTGTCGGTCGATCACGGCACCGCGTTCGACCGCGCGTGGAAGGGCACCGCCAACCACGAGAGCATGACGGAAGCCATCGAGGTCGCGGTCACGATGCTCCAGGCCGCGTAAGGCCCAAGCCACGAGGGAGGTTCGTCGATGGACGAGCGCCAGCTTCGCAATGTGCTCGACGACGTGAGAGCCGGACGGCTGTCGCGCCGCGCCTTCCTGGAATCGATGCTGGGTTTCGGCCTCACGGCGCCGTTGGTGGCTCAGATGTTTGCCGCCGTCGACGTCGCATCGGCGCAGCCCAAACCCGCCTTCTCGCCCACGAAGCGCGGAGGGGGAGGCCTCCTCAAGACGCTGTGGTGGCAGGCGCCCACGCTCCTCAACCCGCACTTCGCGACCGGCACCAAGGACCAGGACGCGTGCCGGATCTTCTACGAGCCGCTGGCGAGCTACGACCCCGACGGCAACGTCGTCCCGATTCTCGCGGCCGATGTTCCGAGCTTACAGAACGGGCTCGTGGCCAAGGATGGCCTGTCCGTCACCTGGCGGCTCCGGAAGAACGCGACGTGGCACGACGGCAAGCCGTTCACCGCCGACGACGTGGTCTTCAACTGGGAGTACGCGGCGGACTCGGCCACGGCCGCCACGACCTCCGGCCAGTACCGTGACATCGCGCGCATCGACAAGCTGGACAGCCACACCATCAAGATCGTCTTCAAGACACCGACGCCGTTCTGGTCGGCGCCCTTCTGCGGCCCCACGGGGATGCTCATCCCCAAACATCTCTTCGACGCCTTCAAGGGCGGCAAGTCGCGCGAGGCGCCGACGAACCTCAAGCCGGTGGGGACCGGTCCCTATCGCTTCGTGGACTTCAAGCCCGGTGACATCGTTCGGGGCGAGCTCAACCCGAGCTATTACGAGGCCAACCGGCCGTTCTTCGACCAGATCGAGATGAAGGGTGGCGGCGACGCCGTCTCGGCGGCGCGTGCCGTGCTCCAGACGGGCGAGTACGACTACGCCTGGAACATGCAGGTGGAGGACGACATCCTCAAGCGCCTGGAGCAGAGCGGCAAGGGCCGCATCGACGCCGCCCTCGGTGGCAACATCGAGCACATCCAGCTCAACCAGACCGACCCGTGGACGGAGGTGGAGGGCGAGAAGTCGTCGATCAAGACGCGGCATCCGTTCCTCACGGATCTCGCCGTCCGCCAGGCGCTGAATCTCCTGGTCGACCGGGGCGCGGTCCAGGAGCAGATCTACGGCCGGACCGGCATCGCCACCGCCAACTTCCTCAACGCTCCGCCTCGCGTCCAGTCGAAGACCACGAAGTGGGAATTCAACGTCGACCGGGCCAGCCAGATTCTCGAGTCCGCGGGATGGAAGCGCGGCGCCGACGGCATCCGCGCCAAGGACGGCAAGAAGCTGAAGCTCGTCTACCAGACGTCCATCAACGCGCCCCGCCAGAAGAACCAGCAGATCGTCAAGCAGGCGTGCGCGAAGGCGGGCATCGACGTGGACATCAAGTCGGTGACGCCATCCGTGTACTTCTCGTCGGACGCGGCCAATCCGGACACGTACAGTCACTTCTCCACGGACGTCCAGATGTACACGACGACGATGACCCAGCCGGACCCTCAGCGCTTCATGGACCAGTTCGTCTCCTGGGAAGTCGCCGCGAAGGCGAACCAGTGGCAGGGGCGGAACGTCGTGCGCTGGCGCAACGACGAGTACGACCGGACCTGGAAGGCGGCCGAGGCCGAGATGGACCCGGTCAAGCGCGCCGTGCTCTTCATCAAAATGAACGACCTCCTTATCCAGAATATCGTGGTCATCCCCGTCGTCTGGCGTCCGCGCATCGCCGCGATCTCGGCGCGTCTGCGCGACTCGACGCAGAGCGGGTGGGATTCGGACTTCTGGAACGTGGCCCACTGGTGGAAGCAGGCCTAGCCGAGCGCGCGGGGGCCGCGACGACCGCCCGGCCCCCGTCCTTTCGATGTTGAAATACCTGATCCGACGCACGCTGATCTCGATCCCGGTCCTCGTCGGGATCAGCCTCATCCTCTTCACGATCCTCGCCCTCGCCCCCGGTGACCCGTTCGAGGAGCTCGCCACCAACGCCAACGTGCCGGCCGAGGTGCGACAGAACCTCCGGGCGAAGTTCGGCCTCGACGACCCGGTGCCCGTGCGTTACGCGCGCTGGTTCACCTCGATGGTGCGTGGGGACTGGGGATTCTCCTTCGTGAGTCGTGTCAGCGTGGAGACGCTGATCCTCCAGCGGTTGCCGACCACCATCATCGTCCTCGGCACGGCCCAGCTCCTCGGCATCCTCGTGGCGCTGCCGATCGGCACGCTCTCGGCCATGCGGCCGTATTCCGTCTTCGATCAGATCGCGACCACCCTCGCCTTCATCGGGTTCTCGCTGCCCACGTTCTTCACCGGGCTGCTCTTCATCCTGTTCTTCAGCATCCACCTCGACTGGCTGCCCTTCATCTATCGCTCGGACATCAGCGCAACCGGCCTCTCGTGGTACTGGCAGCACGTCCGCCAGGCCATCATGCCGGTGGCCGTCCTCGGCCTCTTCCAGGGCGCCTCGCTGACGCGCTTCGTGCGCTCGGCCGTCCTCGAGGTGATCCAGCTCGACTACATCAACACCGCCCGCGCCAAGGGACTCTCCGAGAAGACGACGATCGTGAAGCACGCGGTCAGGAACGCCCTCATCCCGGTGTTGACCCTGGTCGCGTTGCAGGTCCCGGCCATCTTCACGGGCGCCGTCATCACCGAGCAGATCTTCCGCGTGCCCGGCGTCGGATCGTTGTTGATCAGCTCCATCCTGGCCAACGACACGCCCGTCATCATGGCGATCACCTTCGTCTTCTCCTGCCTGGTGGTGCTGTTCAACCTGATCGCCGATCTCCTCTATGGCTGGCTCGATCCTCGGATCTCGTACCGGTAGTCCGATGACCACCGCGACTCCGACCGAGCGGCTCGTCGCCTCACGACCAGGGACGCGAGCGACACCGGCGGCCTCGCTCTGGGACGAAGGGTTCCGCCGCTTCCGGCGCCATCGGCTGGCCGCGCTCGGCGCCGTCGTGCTGTTCGCGATGGTCGTGGCCGTCGTCGCCGGCCCCGCCATCTACCGGGTGCCGATCAACGACATCGATTTCAAGGCGAAGCTCCGCGGCCCCTCGTGGGCGCACCCGCTCGGGACGGACGACCTCGGACAGGATTTGCTGGCCCGCATGCTCTACGGCGGCCGCATCTCGCTGGCGGTGGGAGTCACCGCGATGCTCATCGCGATCACGGTCGGCGTGATGATCGGAGCCACCGCCGGCCAGCTTGGCGGCGCCGTGGACCACGCGCTCATGCGCATCACCGACCTGTTCTTGTCCCTGCCCCAGCTCCCGTTGCTGCTCTTGATGGTCTACCTGTTCCGCGACGTCCTGAGACAGGCGCTCGGCCCCGAGGTCGGCGTGTTCGTTCTCATCGTCGTCGTCATCGGCGGGCTGCGCTGGATGCCGGTGGCGCGGCTCGTCCGCGCGCAATTCCTGTCGCTGCGCGAGAAGGAATTCGTCGAGGCGGCGCGCGGCCTCGGCGCCCCGCCGCTTCGCCAGGTCGTCCGTCACGTCCTGCCGAACGCGATGGGCCCCGTGATCGTCGCCGGCTCCCTCGACGTCGCCGCCGCGATCATCGCGGAATCCTCGCTCTCCTTCCTCGGCCTCGGCTTCCCTCCCGACATTCCCACGTGGGGACGCATCCTCTTCGACGCCAAGGACAACCTGGACTTCGCGCCGCACTGGGCCTTCTTCCCGGGTACCGCGATCTTCCTGACTGTGCTCTCCATCAACTACATCGGCGACGGGCTGCGCGATGCGCTCGACCCACGCAAAGTGATCTCGCGCTGAACCGTGTTCGCGCGCCGGCTCTGCCGGCGCAATCGGTCCTGGGGGAGGCATCGGAGGGGGCCGTCGAGGCCCCCTCCGACCGGAATTACATCGGCGACGGACTGCGCGATGCGCTCGACCCACGCAAAGTGATCTCGCGCTAGTATGCCGGCCATGGACCTCTGCTTCACCCCGGCCGAAGGTCAACGCGTACTGTACGGTCGCAGCGAAGACCGCACTGGCCGACGCCCGCAAGGCCACGTCCGCGGTGACGCGGCGGAGCGCGCGGCTCGGGCCCCTGCACGGCGTGCCCGTCTCCATCAAGGACCTCACGCCAACTCGAGGGATCAGGACCACGTGGGGCTCGAAGATCTACGAGCACCACGTGCCGACCGAGGACGGGCTGGTCGTCGAGCGACTACGAGCCGCCGGAGCCATCGTGATCGGCAAGACGAACACACCCGAGTTCGGCGCGGGCGGCAACACGCGCAACGCCGTCTTCGGTCCGACGCTGAACCCGTGGAACCTCGCGCTCACGTGCGGGGGCTCGACGGGAGGCGGCGCCGTCGCGCTCGCTACCGGCATGGCGCCGCTCGCCCAGGGATCAGACCTCGGAGGCTCGCTCCGGATCCCCGCGTCCTTCTGCGGCGTGGTCGGCCTTCGCCCCTCGCCTGGCCTCGTCCCCGTGTGGCCCCACCCGCTCGCGTGGGACTCGTATGGAGTCCAGGGCCCGATGGCCCGGACCGTCGAGGACGTCGCGTTGATGCTGGCCGCAATCGCGGGGCCGGACGCGCGCTCTCCGATCTCGTACGCCGTCGACACTCGCGCCTTCACCGCGGCGGTGAAGCGCCCCTCGGCCCGCGGGCTGCGCATCGCCTGGGGTGGCGATCTCGGTGTCACGCCGGTCGACGACGAGGTGCTCGGCATCGCCCGCAACGCGATGGCCGTCTTCCGGAAGGTCGGCGCGCGCATCAGCGATGAGCATCCCGACCTCGACGGCGTGAACGACGTGGTCCTGATCAGTCGGGGAGCCCGCATGGTCGGCCTCCACGAGGAGAAGCTGGCGAAGTGGCGTGACGTGATGCAGGAGCACCTCGTCCGCAACATCGACTACGGCCTCGAGCTCACGGCCGCCAACATCGGGCGCTGCGAACGCCAGCGTTCGGTGCTGTCGTCCCGTTTCCGGGAGTTCTTCGGACGTCACGACGTCATCGCGACGCCGACAACCGCCGTTCCACCCTTCCCGGTCGAGGCGTGGTACCCGACGAAGATCAACGGCCAGCCGGTGGCGAACTACATCTCGTGGGTGATGCTCACCTACGCCTTCACCGTGGTCGGCCTCCCGGCGATCTCGATCCCATGCGGCTTCACGCGCGACGGACTCCCGGTGGGGCTCCAGCTCGCCGGCCGCTGGCGCGACGAGGCGACGGTGCTCCGCGCGGCGGCCGCCTTCGAGTCCGCCGCACCGTGGGCGGACCGGCGACCACCGGTCGTTGCGTAGCGCGTTCGCGGATCAGGCCGCGCGGCGTCGTCGTGCCGCCGTGCGGGCCTGGCGGGCGAGTGCCTTGCGTGATACCGCCGCGCGGCCCTCACGCTTGAGCGCGCGCAGTGTCGCCCGCGAGCGCTTCTGAGCGGGCTTGCGCCGGCTGCCGGCGCGTCCGCGTGCGACATCGCGGACCGCGCGCTCGCGCGTCTCGGCGGACGTGCGGCCAGGCTTGGGCGGCGGCAGCTTCACGCCGGCTCGGCGCGCCTTGGACAGCCCGATGGCGATCGCTTGCTTCGTCGAGCGGGCTCCGTGCTTACCCTCTCGCACGTGCTCGATCTCTTCGCGGACGAACTCGCCGGCCTGAGTGCTGGGGGCTTTGCCCTGACGCCGGTCACGACGGACGCGCTCGATGGTCTCTTTCTCGGGCATGGGTCGACCTCCTTGCCCGAAAGCACAGCAAAGACGATGCCGCTACTTCGCGCCTACGACGACGGGGCGACCTGTCCAGACGTCGACCCGATCTGTCGAGACGCCCAGTAGTGGTCGGGCCGGCGCTTCACGCGCTCGGCGAGCAGGCGCTCCGCGCGCTCGGCGTCGCCGGCACGGAAGCACGCCTCGAGGAGGGTGTCGTGGAAGACGTCGCGCTGAGCGCGGCTCCCGCCGATCTCGACGATCCGCGCTCGGAGCGGCTCGATCCGGGCGATCGTCGTCCGATAGTCGCCGCCGGCGAACGCCTGCATGCCCTCGATCAACGGCACGGCGACGTCGCCCAGCAGTCCGCTCTTGTCCTTGGGCGCCCGTTCGCGCAGCATCTCGAGCTGCCGCGTGGCCGTCGCCCAGTCGCCGGCGGCGGCCAGCGCCATGCCGAGATGCGCGGCATGGAAGAGCAGCCCCTGACGGTTGAGCCTCCCACGGGCGATCTCGGCGAACGGTAGCCACCGCGTGCGCACGTCCCGGCCGACCAGCATCAGCCGCCACAGCATCGAGATCGAGTCGTGGAGCTCGCCGGCGATGGCCGACGGGCGACGCTCGAACGCCCCGCGCGCGATCGTCGAGGCTCGCCCGTAGTCGCCGCGCGCGTAGTGCAGGAGGGCCAGATGCCACACGAGGTGATCGCGGAACCAGTTCACGTGACGGCACGGATGGATGCAACCGGGCAGCCGCGTGATGCCGGTGTCGAAGCCGGCCATCTCGTAGAGCGCGTGGGCGAGGGCGTGCACGGCCCACGCGTCGCCCGAGTTGCGCATGAGCGCGGCCGTGGCCACCCTCACCGCCTCGTCGCAGCGCCCCATCTCCTCGAGAGCGAAGGCGTGCAATCCGAGCACGAACGAGTTGCCGGGCGAGTAGCGCACGATCGCCGCCGTCATGTCGAGCATCTCGCGAAACCGGCCCTGCCAGAACCACAGGAAGTAGAGTCGCTGGGCGACGAGGAGGTCGCGCGGCCAGGTTGAAAGATGCGCCTGCATGGCCGCCTCGGCCTCGGGCGGGCGGCCCGTGACCAGCCGCGCCATCGCCTCGACGTGACTGCGCTCGCGCTCGCTCTGGCCGGCCACCGTCGTGCGCGCCGATTCGATCGCCGCGCGGGCCTCGTCGAAGCGCTCCTCGAGAAACAGGCACACGCCGGCACCGGCGTGGGCCACGGCGAGCTGCGGGTCGTGCGTCGCGGCCGCGCGGAACTGATCGAGGGCCGAGGCGTCCCAGCCGAGGAGGCCCACGGTGGCGGCGTCGTACGCGTCGAGCGCCGCCCGCGATCCGGTGGTCACGTCGAGGCCGTGAACGTCGTGCCTCACCGCGCCATCCTACCGGTGCTCCTCGCGCTCCAGCACGTCGGCCAGCCACGCGACGGCACGACGCTCCGCCCACGATCGCAGGGCCCACGGCGGTCCATCGAGGAAGCCGACGTGGCCTCCGTCCGCGACGAACTCGACCTCGATCTCCGGCGGCAGCGTCTTTGGATCAGGCAGCGAGCCGGCGGGCACGAACGGATCGTCGAGCGCGTTGATGAGCAGCGTCGGACGGCGGACGTGGGCGAGATACGGCTTCGAGCTGGCGCGCGCCCAGTAATCTCGCTCGTCGGCGAAGCCGTGGAGCGGCGCGGTGAGCGCGCGGTCGTACTCGGCGAAGGTCCGGGCGCGCAGCACCGCCTGGACGTCCACGAAGTCGGGATACACGCGCGCCTTGTCGCGGACCTTTGCCTTCAGCGAGCGCAAGAAATTCGCCGTGTAGACCATGCGGGCAAAGCCGCGATCGAGGGCGCGGGCGCACGAGGTGAGATCGTAGGGCGTCGAGATCGCCGCGGCACCGATGAGCTGCCGGGGCGCGTCCTTCCCGTGTTCGCCCAGCCACTTGAGGAGGACGTTGCCACCGATCGAGACGCCGGCAGCCACCAGGCGCACATCCGGCTCGCGCTCGAGCAGTCGCCGAACGACGAGCTCGAGATCACCGGTGTCACCGGAATGGTAGAAGCGGGGCAGCCGGTTCAGCTCGCCGCTGCACGAGCGGAAGTGGAGGACGACCGCCCGCCATCCACGCGCCGCCGCCTCTCGCAGCATGCCCCCGACGTAGTGAGAGCGAACGTCGCCCTCGAGCCCATGCAGGATGAGCAGAAGTGGGTTGATCGTCTGATCGCGCGGACTGGTCGGAGCGGGCTCCGACCAGTCCAGGTCCACGAAGTCGCCGTCGTCGGTGGCCACGCGCTCCCGCCGCAGCGGCAATCGCCGGCGGCGGAAGAGCGCGCCCCAGATCGTCTGCAGGTGCCGGTTCCGGCACCACCACGCGGCTCGGTACGCTATGCCTGTCCCTGTAGCAGGAGCTTCGCCACGTCCGCCGCGATCCCACGCGCGCGCTGGTCGAGCTGCGCCTCGGTGAGATTCGCGATGGGGTGCGGCATGGCCAGGAACTTGTAGTACGGCACACCCCACTGCTCGGCCATGGCCCGGCCGGTGATCTCGAACACGTCGGTCACGATCGAGGCCGAGGGGACGCCCGCCTTCTCCAGGAGGATTCCGTCGAGCACACTGCCCGACGAGCAGGACCCTCAGTCTCCGACGCCTGCGACGACGACGTCGCAGGTCTTCTGGATCTCCTCGATGATCTCGGCGTGCGCGGGCACGCTGGCGTTGTGCTTCCGGAACATCCGGGCCGACGCCGCGCCGTACTCCTTGACGAGGATGTCGCCGATCTTCAGGAGCAGCTTGTCGGAGTTGAACTTCGTGTTCTCGATCAGCGCCACCCGTTTGCCCTCGAGGCGCGACGGACGCGCCGCGTAAGCGATCGGCTGTGTGGCCGCTTCGAGCGTGGGATCGAGGAGCTCGATCATCGTTTGACCTCCTTGGTCACGGCTTGCGACGAACGCCGGCTACCCCAGCCGGGGATGTAACAGGAAAACGCGCCGGCGCGACCGCCGGCGGGCACGACCAGAATATCATCCGGCGACTCCACGAGCGGGCGGAGCTTCGTCTCGTCGCCGTCCTGGATCGCGCCGGACATGCGCTGGGTGCGCTTGAGATGGGCGAGCGAATTCTGCGTGTGCTTCCACACGAAGTCGCGGATCTCCTTCTTGCCCCAGCCGCTGGCGGCAACCGTGCGCATGTGCTCGCCGGCCAGGACGATCACGTACTGGGGCTGGCCCATCACGTTGCCGGACACGCGCATGTTGTCGGCCAGCGTGGTCAGCACACCTTCCGCGGTGTTCGAGAGCTGGTTGTAGAACTGATGAGGCGCCTCGGCCGCCATGACCGTCACCGTGCTCTGCTCGGGCCGGAAGCCGCGCTCGACGTGCAGCGGCGTCCACGGGCTCTCCGCCTCGTTCTCGGCGATGACGTAGGAGAGCTTGCCGGGATGGCCGAGCGTGCCGCGGTCGAGCGTGCCCGGGCGTGAGCCGCAGACGTTACGCATGACGAGACGCAGAGCCCGCCCGATGGTGAGATTGGACCGCCAGCCGGGGCCGAACAGGTTGTCGCCCGCGTTGACGTCGAGCGCGCTGGCAATGGGGCCGTTGACGATCATCAGCACGCCGGCACCCCCGGTCGACGTGCCCGGGCCGTGATAGCTCCACTTCGGGTCGGCGATCCCCTCGACCGCCGCGACGACCACCGGCATGTATTCCGGCTTGCAGCCCGCCATCACGGCGTTGATGGCGACCTTCTCGGCGGTGATCGACACCGCGCGGTGCTCGACGAAGGCGATCTGCTGCTTGGGATCGAGCCGGGCGGCCTCGAGCATCCTGGCCACCTTCGGCGCAGTGGGCGGGACGACGGGGAGACCGTCCGTCCAGCCTTGCTGGAAGCAGAACTCGATGGCGTCGTCGAGCGAGCCTTCGACGGCGTGGCGCTTCGAGGTGAGCGTGGTCGGCATGGCGACCTCCTTCGGCGCGGTCACGCTAGCACAGAATCGATTACTCGGCGATCGGTACGGTCACCGACCGTGTGTCGCCGAACGTCGGCACGATCGCGGAATGCTTCCCCGGACCGCCCGCTACGACGACCATCACGTCGTCGGGTGTCTTCGCGACGTGGATCCACGTATTGGGCGGCTTGTCCCTGAAGCGCGCCGGGTCGATGACGGCGAAGCGCTCGACGTTTTCGGCGCTGAAGGCGGCGAGGGGCACGCGGGCGCCCTCCCAGAACGCGCGCTTGAAGTCGCTCTTGGACCATCCCGCGGCGGCGATGGTCTGGGCGTGCTCGGGGCCGAGGATCACCAGCGGCTCGCCGCCGAGATAGATATTGTTGCTGCCGGTGGTGGCCGCCGTCCCGACCAGCGCGCGGAGGAGCGCCTCCGGTGCGCTCGATCCGTGATCGTTCACGTTGTGCGGGCCCTCCGATCCGCACACGGTCACCGTGCTCTCGTCCCGCCCGAAGCCACGCTCGGCCGAGAGCGGCTCCCACGGCGAGGCCTCCTCGTTCTCCGCCACGCAGTACGAGAACTTTCCCGGGTGACCCTGCGTGGCGCGGTCGGTGCTTCCCGGCTTTGCGCCACCGACGTTCTGCAGCACCAGGCGAACGGCCCGGCCGATGACGGCGTTGCTCCGGGAGCCGTTGCCGAGGGCGTTGGGTCCGCCGCTGATGCCGAGGCGCCGGGCGATGGGGCCATTGACGATCACGAGCGGCGTGCACGGATGGGTCGTCGTCTGGATCGCGAAGAGGTTGAAGCGCGGCTCGGCCAGCGCGCGGAGGGCCGCGACGATCACGGGGAGATGCTCCGGCCCGGCGCCGGCGAGCGCGGCGTTGGCGGCGATCGTTTCGAGCGTCGCGATGCCTTGTCGTGGCGCGAGCGTCGCGACGACCTCGTCGGCTCGACGACGACCGAGGATACGGGCAACCCGCGGCCGGGTGGCGGGCAGCACGGGCAGGCCATCACCCCAGCCCTGGGTCATCACGAACTCCTGGAAGGCGTCGAGATCGTCGGGCCCGGAAACGGTCTCGGCCGCCGGTGTCGCGGTCACCGGTGCCGGGTCGCGCGTCAGCGCCTTCACCACGGCATCCACGATCCCCTCGGCGCGCTTGCGCACGTCGTCGGCGGCGACGCCGCCGATCGGATGCGAGACCGTGACGACGGGCAGATGGGGCAGGCCGAGCGCGGCCGACGCCGTGCGGCCGAGGGAGATGAACGCATCCGTCCCGAGGACGACGGCGGGAATCCCCCGCCCTTCCAGCTCCGCTGCGTCGTGGACACTCCACGACGTGCAGGAGCCTCAGTCGGCTGATCCTGTGAGGAGCACGTCCGCGGTCGCCGCGATCTCCTCGTGGTTCGCGGCCGGGTGCGAGGCGCCCGGCTTGCGCCAGATCCGGACCGATGCGGCGTCCGCGCGCTCGACCAGCAGCTCGGCCACGCGGCCGAGCAGCGCGCCGGCGTTCGGCTTGGAGTTGTCGAGAACGGCGATGCGGCAGCCGGTCAGGCTCGCGCGCCGCGCGGCCAGGCGCTTGACGGCAACGGCGGCGGTTCCGGTCGGGCTCACGAGATCCACTCGATCCTCCTCACGGCCTCGCGAAAAGTGTCAGAGGCCGGGCAGCAACGTGGCGATATCGTACAGCATCTGCCGCCGACGCCCTCATCGACTCGTCCTGCCGAATCACGCGCTTCAGGCGTCGGGGATCAGGAACGCCGCGATGTCGTACAGCATGTGCGCCAGCGCCGTGAACGTCGTCGAGGTGCGATCGCGGAGCACTCCGAGCACGACGCCGATGAGGAAAATGAGGATGATGCCCGGGATCTCGTACTGGACGTGGACGGCCGCGAAGAGCAGCGCGGTGAGCGGCACACCGAAGCGCGGCTGCATGGCGCCTCGAAAGACCGCTTCCTCCCCGACGCCGGCGGCCACCGCCACCAGAGGCGCGCCGAGCCACGGCGAGACGTTCGCGAACTTGAGCGAGAAGCGGCCCTCGCGTTCGTAGATCTCGGGAAGCAGCCACGCTTCGACATGGTCGAGCAATCCCGCCGCGACCACGAAGGCGGCCGCGACGACTCCCGCCCACGCCACCTGACGCCGCGTGATCGGCTCGAAGCCGAGACGACCGAGCGCCATCGAGAAGTTGCGGGTCATCAGCCAGCCGACACCGGCGAGGGCGAGCGGCACGTCGGTCAGCAGCGAGACCACTGGATCGCTCAGGTAGATCGGGATCGTCTCGCCGGGGTCGTCGTAGAGCAGCACGAACGAGCCCGCCATCACGACGAGCGTCGTCGCATAGAGCACGGCCGCCGTGGCGTGGACCGCCGACGCCGGATCGAGTCCGACCCTCGGGAAGAGCCGCTGCCGCACCGGACGAACGGCGCACGCCAGCGTCAGGATCCCGGCGGCGGCCAGGCTGAAGGCCGCGACCGTTACGAGCCGCGCCGTATCCCCTGAGCCAGCGCCCAGCACGTGCTCCCGACCGATCCCGACGGCAACGCCGACGACAATGGCACCCGTCGCTCCGGCAACCGCGGCCGTGCGCAATCCACGGCGCAGTCCGGGCCTCGGCTCGGTCGCGCGAGCGATCGTCAACGCCGCGATGTAGGGCGCCACGCCCCACAGGCCGCTCCCCACCCCGAACACCCCGAGCCCGACGTAGACCGCACACAGCGCGAGCCACAGCAGCGCGGCGACCGATGACTCCCGAATCACCGCGCGAGAATACACCCCCGGCGGTGACTAGACGCCTGACGACCGACGGCGCCGGGCCCTCAGCCAGACGAGCCCGGCCATGCCGGGGCCAACCAGCAGGAGCGTCATCGGCTCGGGCACGGCGGCCGGCGGCCCGTTCGGCCCGTCCAGCTCGACCCCGGTCTTGTCGCTCTTGCCGTTGCT
>QHTB01000122.1 GCA_003220615.1 Candidatus Rokuibacteriota bacterium | reverse complement strand
CGTCCTGAGCCTGGCACAGCGGTGGGGAGGTCGACGATGAGAGTGCGCACACTGGCGTGCGTCCTGCTCGCGGTTGCCGTGAGCCAGGTGGCGGCGCAAGAGAAGTTCCCCAATCGCCCGGTCGATATCATCTGCACGTGGGGCACCGGCGGCGGTGCTGACACGATGGCTCGGCAGATCTCGAGCCTCGCCCAGCCAGTGCTCGGCGTGGCGCTTCCGGTCTCGAACGTGCCCGGCGCGTCGGGGAACACGGGCATGGCCCAGGTGCTCAACGCCAGGCCCGACGGCTACACGATCGCCACCTACATCCAGGACACCTTGATGACGATTCCGATGGGCCTGGCCCGTCACAAGGTCGACGACTTCGAGTGGATCGTCCGCACCCAGGTGGCCGACTCGTTCCTGTTCGTCAAGTCGGACTCGCCGTTCCGCTCGATCCAGGAGCTGTTCAAGCACGCGCAGGCCAATCCTGGCAAGCTGCGTGTCGCCGCGACCGGCTTCGGTACCGTCGACGACGTGACCGTGAGATTTCTGGAGAAGAAGGGCTACACGATGACGACGGTGCCGTACCCGAAGCCAGGCGAGCGTTACGCCGCCGCGCTCGGCGGCCACACCGAGGTGCTCTACGAGCAGGCCGGCGACGTGCTGCAGTACCTGAAGGCCGGCCAGCTCAGGCCTCTGATCATCTTCGCGGAAAGGCGACATTCGGCGTTCGCTGACGTGCCGACGTCGAAGGAGCTGGGCTTCGACATCACGCTGCCGCAGTTCCGCGGCCTGGCGACCCGCAAGGGCGTGCCGGTCGAGCGCGTGAAGGCGCTGGCCGACGCGTTCGCGCGGGCGATGCAGACGCCGCAGTGGAAGAAGTTCGCGGAGGAGTGGTACATGAGCCCGGACAGCTTCATGGGCCACGAGCAGTTCGGGCCGTGGGTCGCCGGCGAGACGGCGACGCTCGAGCGGCTGGTCAAGGATTTCGGGCTCCGCAAGTAGGATGCCGGCCCTGGCCCGCGTCGTCGCGCCGCTCGCCGGCGTGATCGTCGCCGTCGCGCTGTTCGCGGCCACGCGCGGCCTCGACGACGTCGCGCGCGGCGAGCAGCTCGGCCCCGGGTTCTGGCCGCGCCTGGTCCTCATCGGCCTGGGCCTGGCCTCCGCGGCCAAGCTCGTCGAAAACCTGCGGCGCGCCGCGCCGACCGACCATGCCGTGGCTCGCGCCGGCGCTGCCGGGCTGGGCGGCGTGCGCCGCGGCACGTTGCTCCTGGCCATTGCGACGATCGTGCTCTACGTCGCGCTGACGCCGTGGCTGGGCTTTCCGCTCGTCACCGTGGGATTCGTCGCCGCGTTCATGATGCTGGCCGGGGCCCGCTCGCCGGTCGCCATCGGCGCGGCGGCGGTCCTCGGGACGGCCGGGCTGCTCTACGTCTTCGTCAAGCTCGTGTACCTGCCGCTCCCCAAGGGCGACGGCGTGTTCGAGACGATGACGCTGGCGCTCTACCGCGGCCTCGGCATTTTCTAGCGCGGCGACATGGGCGAGATCCTCGGCAATCTCGCGACGGGCTTCGTCAACGCCGTTCAGCCCCTCAACTTCCTGATGATCGTCGTCGGCCTCGCCATCGGCATTATCGCCGGCGCGCTGCCCGGCATCACGATGCTGAACTCCATCGTCCTGGTCCTGCCCTTCACGTACCTCATGGGGATCGTGCCGGCGCTGCTGCTGATGATCGGCGTCTACTGCGGCGGTGTGTTCGGCGGCTCGATCACCGGAATCCTCTTCAACATCCCGGGCGATCCCATGAACGTGCCCACGACCTGGGAGGGCTACCGGATGAGCCGCCAGGGCCACACGCAGTACGCCCTCGGCCTCGCCATCATGTCGTCGGCCTTCGGCGGCCTGGTGAGCGCGCTCTTCCTCGCCTTCTTCGCGCCGCCGTTCGCGCGCTTCGCGCTCTCGTTCTCGACCGTGGAGTTTTTCTCGGTGGTCGTCTTCGGCCTGGCCAGCGTCTCGGTGCTGGGCCAGTCGTCGATGGCGGCCGCGCTCGTCTCGCTCTTCAGCGGGATGTTCCTGGGCACCATCGGCACCGAGGCCCAGTACGGCGTCGAGCGCTTCGCCTTCGGCATTCCGTTCCTCAAGACCGGCGTCGACTTCGTCACCGTGCTCATCGGGCTCTTCGCCATCGGCGAGGTGCTCGGCCAGCTCGTGGGGACCTCGAGCGAGGCGGCCGCCGAGACGCCCCGTGCCCGCGCGGTGCCGCGCTTGCCCTTGCTGGCGCTCTGGGCGTTGCGCGGGCCGCTGGCGCGAGGCACGGCGGTCGGAATCGCCGTCGGCGGCCTCGCCGGCGCCGGGGCGACGGTGTCGTCGTTCGTCTCCTACGGCCTCGAGAAGCAGATCTCGCGGACGCCGGAGCTGTTCGGCACCGGCCACGCCGGTGGCCTCGTCGCCTCGGAAAGCTCGGTCAACGGCTCGACGGGTGGCGCGATGATCCACCTGCTCACCCTCGGCATTCCCGGCAGCGCGGCCACCGCGGTCATGATGGGCGCGTTCCTGCTCCACGGCATCCAGCCCGGGCCGCTCCTCTTCACGCGGCAGACGGCCGAGGTCTACACGATCGTGGCCGGGATGATCCTGGCCAACGTCGTCATGATCGGGCTCGGCTTCCTGGCCGCGCTCTCCTTCGCCATGCTGATGAAGGTCCCGCCGCCGATCCTCAACACCTTCATCGTCGTCTTCTGCTTCCTGGGTGCGTTCGCGCTCCGCAACGATCTCGCCGACGTCTGGCTGACGATGCTCTTCGGCGTCCTCGGCTTCTTCATGCGACGGTACGATTTGCCCATCCCGCCGCTGGTGATGGGCATCATTCTCGGCCCGATGGCGGAGCAGTACTTCCTCACGTCGATGGTGGCCCACGCCAACGACGTCAGCGTTTTCGTCACGCGCCCGGTGAGCGCCGCGCTGCTCGCCATCTCGGTCGTGATCGTGCTGTGGCCGGTCGTCAAGCGGCTTCGCCAGCGGTCACGGCCGGCGTCCGCGACATGACGCTGGCGTTCGCCGCCACGCTGATGGGCCTGGGCCTCGGCGGTGCCTTCGTGGCCGGGCTCCTCGGAGTCGGCGGCGCCATCATCATGATTCCGTTGCTGCTGTACGTGCCGCCGCTCGTCGACGTCGGCAAGCTGAGCGTGAAGGCCGTGGCCGGCGTCACGATGGTGCAGGTGCTGGTCGCGGCGACGTCGGGCATGCTTGCCCATCGTCGACACCGCGCCGTCAACGCCGAGCTGGCGTGGGTGGGCGGCGTTGCGATGGCGTCGGGCTCGCTGGTGGGAGCGCTCGGGTCCTACTACGTGTACGACCGCTGGTTGCTGCTGATCTTCGCCCTCATGGTGACCGCCGCCGGCGCGCTCATGATCGTGCCCGTCGAGGCGGCGGCGCCGTCCCTGCCCATCGGTGAGCCTCGGCGCTTCAGCCGCCCGCTCACGGCGACGGTGTGCGGAAGCGTCGGCGTCGGCGCGGGACTGGTCGGCGCCGGCGGCGCGTTCCTGCTCGTCCCGTTGCTGCTGGCCGTCGTCGGTGTGCCGATTCGCGTGACGATCGGCAGCTCGCTCGCCATCACGGCGCTCTCCTCGAGCATGGGCGTCGTGGGGAAGCTCGTCACCGACCAGATCCCGTACGAATCCGCGCTCGTCGTGGCGATCGGCGCGGTGCCAGGCGCCCACCTCGGTGCGGCCCTCAGTCGCCGGCTGTCCGGCAGTCAGCTCAGGCTCGCGCTCGGCCTGATCATCGTGGTCATCGCCGTTCGCGTCTGGTGGGACGTGCTGACGTATCACTGATCGTTCGGTGGGCGCCGGTCGACGAGTCGGGCGTGGCACTCGACTTGCTCGGCCGACGAGTGGACCGCTGCCACGTGTGCAGCTTGCGGCGAAGGCGCCGCTCCTCCATGGAGCCGGCGCCTTTGTTCTTTCAGCGGCTTGCTGAGCGCAACGGGTGCCGGTGCGCAACGGGCGCTGGTGGCCCTCGCCGGCTCGCTGCTCGCTCGAACAGCAGGCGTCGCCGCGCCTGCTGAATCGGACGGCAGCGGCGCCCGATGTTTCAAGTGAGCGGAACGCCGCGCTGTGGCGAGCATCGCGATACAGACAGGAGGGCGAGCCGGCTGTGGCACATCGGTTGCTCCACCGGCTGCGCGTGCTTGATATGACAGAGACGGACCAGACGACGCAACCGCGCCGCTCGGGGCTCACCCCGGGCGCTCCGGCTCCGCTGTACCAGCAACTGTCCGATCTGCTTCGGGAACGGATCAAGAGCGGCATCTACGGGCCACTCGATCGCCTCCCGTCCGAGCACGAGCTCGCTCGCGAGCACTCGATCAGCCGCATCACGGCGCGGCAGGCGCTCGGAGAGCTGGAGCGCAACGGGCTCGTGTTCCGGCTCCAGGGCCGCGGTAGCTTCGTGGCTCGTCCTACCGTCGTGCAGGGGCTCGCCCAGCTCACCGGGTTCGCCGAGGCGATGTCCGCGCAAGGCCTCGAAGCCGTCTCGCGCGTCCTGCGGCTCGGCCCCACCCGGGCCGCCACCGACGTGGCCGAGCGGCTCCGAGTACCGCCCGGGACGCCCCTCTTCGAGATCCGGCGCGTACGGCTCGTGAACGACTCGCCGGTCTCGTTCGATCACAGCTACTTTCCCGCGGACCTCGGCCGGCGCCTCGCCCGCGAAGACCTGGTGCGGCGGGACGTTTTCTGGCTCCTGGAAAACGTCTGCGGCGTGCGACTGGGCGCCGCCGATCACCAGATCGGCGCGGTGGCCGCCGAGGAGGACATCGCGTTGCAGCTCGGCGTACCGGCGGGCGCGCCGCTGCTCCTGATCGACCGCCTGAGCTACGACGTCACCGGCATGCCGATCGATTACGAGCATCTGTACGTGCGGAGCGACCGGGTCCGTTACGGCCTGAGGCTGGAACGTCCCCGATGAGAGGTGAGTGGGCATGATGGCGCCGGAGACCCTGACGCTCGAGGCCGACGTGCTCGTGATCGGCGGCGGCAGCGCCGGCTCGGTCGCCGCGATCAAAGCGAAGGAGGCCCGTCCCGAGGCCACCGTGCTCGTGCTGGAAAAAGCGAACGTCAAGCGAAGCGGCGCCATCTCGATGGGCATGGACGGACTCAACAACGCGATCATTCCGGGCCACGCCACGCCCGAGCAGTACGTCAAGGAGATCCTTCGCCATGATCCAGGAGCTCGACGGCTGGGGCGTGAAGTTCCAGAAGACGGAGTCGGGCGCCTTCGACGTCAAGAAGGTGCATCACAAGGGCGCCTACGTCCTGCCGATGCCGGAAGGCTACGACCTCAAGAAGATCCTGACCCGCCAGATGCGTCGCGTCGGCGTCAAGGTTTCCAACCGCATCATGGCGACGCGACTCCTCACGCACGACGGACGGGTCGTCGGGGCCCTCGGGCTTCAGACGCGCACGGGTGCGTTCGTGGTGATCCGCGCCAAGGCAGTGATCCTCTGCTGCGGTGCAGCCGGCCGGCTCGGGCTGCCCGCGTCCGGATATCTCTACGGGACGTACGAGAATCCGACCAACGCCGGGGACGGGTACTCGATGGCGTACCACGCCGGCGCCGAGTTGACCGGGCTCGAGTGCTACCAGATCAACCCCCTCATCAAGGACTACAACGGACCAGCCTGCGCCTACGTCACCGGGCCGCTCGGCGGCCACACGGTCAATGCCAAGGGCGTCCGCTTCATCGAATCCGACTACTGGAGCGGCCAGATGATGATGGAGTTCTGGCGCGAGCTCCAGACCGCGAACGGGCCCGTCTACCTGAAACTCAATCACCTGGCCGAAGAGACGATCCTCGAAATCGAGCGCGTCCTGCACGGCACCGAGCGCCCGAGCCGCGGTCGGTTCCACGCGGGACGCGGGCTCGACTACCGGGACCGCATGGTGGAAATGCACGTCTCCGAGATCGGCTTCTGCAGCGGTCACAGCGCCTCCGGCGTGTGGATCAACGAGCGAGGGGAGACGACCGTCCCCGGGCTGTACGCCGCCGGCGACATGGGCTCGGTGCCGCACAACTATCTCCTGGGCGCCATGACGTACGGAAAGATCTGCGCCGAGAACGCGCTCCAGTACATCGGCGGGGCAGGGGAGCCGGGGGTCGACGTCGGGCAGTGCGAGGCCGAGCGCGAGCGGATCTTCCGGCCGACCCGCGAGCGCAACGGACTGCCCCACCACCAGGTCGAATACAAGATTCGCCGCTTCGTGAACGACTACCTGCAACCGCCGAAGGTCACCACGAAGATGGAGATCGGGCTCGAGTACTTCGAGCGCGCCCACCGCGACCTCGCGGCCATCGGCGCGGACAACCCCCACGACCTCATGCGCGCGATGGAAGCGCACTTCATCCGCGACTGCGCCGAGATGGCGGCCCGCGCCTCGCTGTTCCGGACCGAGAGCCGCTGGGGCCTCTATCACTATCGCGTGGACTATCCGGAGATGGACAACGAGCGCTGGTTCGTCCACGCCAATCTGAGAAAGGGAGCCGACGGCGCAATGGAGCACCTCACGCGGCCGGTCGCTCCCTACGTCGTCCCCATGACCGACGACGAGCTCTCGGCGTACCACAAGCTGCGGATCCCGGCCGCGCAGGCCTAGAGGAGACGGCGATGCCGACGGTCGCGATGAAGTTCGACGTGCCGGTCACCGTGGACGAGTCGAAGTGCATCAAGGGCTGCCACCTCTGTGTCGACGTGTGCCCGCTCGACGCGCTCGCCATCCATCCAGAAACCGGCAAGGCGTACATGGCGCGCGACGAATGCTGGTACTGCACGCCGTGCGAGGTCGACTGCCCGGCCGACGCGGTGACGGTGGGCATTCCGTTCCTGCTCCGATGAGCGACATGGAGCTGACGATCGCCATCCAGCAGCTGTCGGACGCCGACGCCGGCAAGCGCCAGCTCGCCGTGATGGCCCTCGAGGAGCTGGCCGACGCCGCCTCGGTGGACTCGCTGATCGGCGCGCTCCGAGATCCCGATGCCACCGTGCGGCGCCTGGCCGTCGGCGTCCTCGAGGAGCTGGGCGATCCCCGCGCGGTCGAGCCGCTCGTGGCCGCGCTGGAGGACGATGCGCCGGCGGTACGAGCGGCGGCCCGCACGGCGCTCCGCGAGTTCCGTTCGGGGGAGGCGACGCCGGCGCTCGTCGCCGCGCTCGAGCGCGACGACCCGGACGTTCGCGCGGCGGTGATCCTGGCGCTGCGCGAGCTTCGTGATCCGCGCGCCGTCGCTCCTCTGCGCCGCGCTCTGCGCGACCCTGAGCTGATCGTCCGCCGCGAGGCGGTGACGGCGCTCGGATATCTCCGTGAGCGCGCGGCCGTCGACGACCTCAAAGCCGCGCTCGGCGACCCGGACGCGTCGGTTCGGCGGCTCGCCATCGGCGCGCTGGCGTTCTTCAACGAGCCCGGCCTGCTCCCCGATTTCGTCCACGCCCTCGCCGACGAGGACTGGCAGGTCCGCCGCGAGGCGGTCATCGTGCTCGGCCGGATGGAGCACCCCGGGGCCGGACCGGCGCTCGTCAGGGCGCTCGACGATCCGGCCTGGCAGGTCGTGAAGGAAGCGGCCGCCGGCGTCGGCCAGCGGCGGGTCGCCGCGGTGGCCCCCCTCGTCCACCTGCTCCGTCACGCTCATCCCGACATCAGGAAAAACGCCGCGACGGCGCTGGGCGCCATCGGGGCGCTCGAAGCCGTCAACCGTCTCACGGCGCTGACCCACGACAACGACGTCGAAGTTCGCAAGGCTGCGAGCCGCGCCCTCAACGAGATCGCGCTGGCTGGACGCGTGGTCCAGTAAGAAAAGGAGCGTTCGATGAATGCGCGATGGTTCACCGGGCTCGTGGTCGTCATGGTCGCGCTCGCGCCGGGAGGTCCCGCCGGCGCCGAGGACGTCGTTCGGATCGGCATCGGCCACCAGAGCCTGTGCACCGACACCTATAGCGGCGGCATCACCATCAAGGAGCTGGGCCTGCTGCAGAAGCACCTGCCCAAGGACGGCAAGTACAAGGGCGTGAAGTACGACATCGTGTGGGAGGACTACACCTCCGGGCCGCCGATCACCAACCAGATGCTGGCGGGCAAGCTCGACATCGGCGTCATGGGCGACTATCCGCTCCTGGTCAACGCCGCGCGCTTCCAGGAGACGAAGAGCCTGCGCAGCGTGCTCGTGACGATGACCGGCTACAACATGTACGGCTCGGGCAACGCCATCGTCGTCCCCAACGACTCGTCCGCCTACAAGTTCGAGGACCTCAAGGGCAAGCGCGTGTCGGTGCCCTTCGGCTCGGCGGCCCACGGCATGTTGCTCAAGGCGCTCGTCGACCGGAAGCTCTCCACTGATTACTTCACGCTCGTCAACCAGAGTCCGCCGGTCGGGGCCACCAGCATCCAGGAGAAGAAGATCGACGCCCACGCCGACTTCTGCCCCTGGGGCGAGCTGATGGAGTTCAAGGGCTTCGCTCGTAAGATCATGGACGGCAGCCAGGCCGCGGTGCCGTACCTCCACGGCGCGGTCGTGCGGAAGGACTTCGCCGAGAAGTATCCGGAGATCGTGGTCGCCTACATCAAGGCCGTCGTCGAGTCCAACGAGTGGATCACGAAGAACCCGCAGATGGCGACCGAGAAGCAGCAGGGGTGGACGTCGATTCCGAAAGAAGTCCTCTACCTCTACTTCGGGCGCGGCGGGTTTCTGACCCTCGACGCGACGATCAAGCCCAAGTGGGTGGAGACGCTGAAGTACGACGCGACCGTGCTCCAGAAGATGGACATCATCAAAACGATCGACGTCGAGGGCTGGATCGACGACGGCTACATCAAGCAGGCCTTCAAGGAGCTGGGGCGCGACTACGCGAAGGAGAGCGGTGGCATCACCGCCGGTACCTCGCCGCTGGCGGGCAAGGACGCCCTGACCGGGGCGCCCATCAAGGACCCGCGCGCCGCCGGTGAGTTGTGGGAGAAGGACGGGCCGATCACCATGTACGGTTCACTGGCCACGCTGCTCACGGCCCTGCGCGAGGCCGAGCAGAAGAACAAGGCGGTGACCGCCGCCTACGTGTTCGATCAACCGACCGGCCTCAAGCTCTTCGCTCACCGCGCGTTCTTCGTCGCCGGGGGCCAGGGCAAGGCGGCCGCCGCCTCGTTGACCGCCTTCGCCCGGAAGGACGAGGCCGAGGCGTTTGCCGGCAAGAACGGCGGGCGCGTGCTGACCCTGGACGAGACGAAGAAGGTGACGGCTGTGAAGTAGCCGGAGCGTCGAGATGAGCATCACGCCGAGGATCCAGGTCGCCGGGGTCGCGACGCGCGCCGTGCCCCGCGTCGCGTGGCCGGTGCCGCGCACGCGGCGACTCGTCAGCGGCCGCCCGCTGCTGCGCGGCCTGTCGCTCGCGGTGTTCCTGATCGGCTGGCATCTGGCCACCACGTACCAGCTCGATTTCTACGTCCGATTTCAGAACATTCCGACGCCGGCCCGGGTCGTGAGCGACGCGTTGACGCTGTTCGCCAGCCGGGCGTTCTGGATCCATATCGGCGCCAGCCTGGAGCGGATCTACCTGGGATTCGCGATCGCGACCGCCCTCGGTGTGGGCCTGGGGCTCCTGATCGGCTGGTTTCGCGTGGCCGAGGACCTGCTCTTTCCCCCGATCGAGCTCCTGCGGCCGATTCCCGCGGTGGCCTGGGTGCCGATCGCGATCATGCTGTGGCCGACCGAGCGCTCGAGCATCGTCTTCATCACCGGCCTCGGCGCGTTCTTCCCCATCGTCCTGAACACCATTCACGGCGTGGAGGGCATCGACCGGGGACTCGTGCGCGCGGCGATGAGCCTCGGCGCCGGACGGGCCTCGATCTTCCGGGAAGTCGTCATTCCCGGCGCGCTCCCCAACATCGTCACCGGCCTTTCGGTGGGCATGGGCGTCTCCTGGATCTGCCTCATCTCGGCCGAGATGATCTCCGGCCAGTACGGCGTCGGGTACTTCACCTGGGTCGCCTACGGCATCGTCAAGTACTCCTCGATCATCGTCGGCATGCTGACCATCGGCGTGCTGGGAATGATCTCGAGCACGCTCATCCGCCTGGCGGGCGCCTGGCTGATGCCGTGGCGGCCGCGCAGCGCCAAGGAGGAGGCGTGATCGACGGCGCCAAGACCGGCCGCATCGACCTCGAGGACGTCCGCATCGCGTTCGGCGGCAACGGTCACACCGTCGAGGCTGTCCAGCGGTTCAGCCTGACCACGCGGCCCGGCGAGTTCGTGGCCCTGCTCGGCCCGTCCGGGTGTGGCAAGTCGACCGTGCTGAACGCGGTGGCCGGGTTCGTGCGGCCGCTGGAGGGACAGGTCCTGGTCGACGGCGAGCCCGTGGCCCGGCCGGGCGCTGATCGAGGGATGGTGTTCCAGCAGCACTCACTGTTTCCCTGGAAGACCGTGGTCGAGAACGTCGAGTTCGGCCTCAAGATGCGCGGAGTCGGGCGCACCGAGCGCAACTCCGCCGCGCGGACCTACCTGCATCTCGTGGGCCTCGGCGGGTTCGAGAACGCGTATCCGGCCCAGCTGTCCGGCGGCATGCAGCAGCGGGTCGGCATCGCCCGCGTCCTCGTGAACCGGCCGCGCGTGATGTTGATGGACGAGCCCTTCGCGGCGCTCGATGCCCAGACGCGGCTCACGATGCAAGAGCTGCTGCTCGCCGTCTGGCAGGAGGTGCGCACGACCGTGCTCTTCGTCACCCACGACATCGATGAGGCGCTCTTTCTTTCCGACCGGGTGGCGGTGATGACCGCCCGCCCGGGACGGCTCCGCGATGTCGTCGACGTGCCGTTGCCGCGCCCGCGGGCGCCCGAGATCACGACGGCACCCGAGTTCATGCGCCTGAAAGCGCACGTCTTCGCCCAGGTTCGTGAGGAGGCGCTTCGTTGAGCGCCGTCGTGGCCGTCGTCGGCCGGCGCTGGCGCCGCATCGTCGTCTGCATCGTGGCGGTGTTCCTCGTCTACCAGGCGGTCATCGGTGCGCTCCTCGTCGTGGGGCTGGGCGGTCGCCCCAACTTCGTGCGCACGTATCCGGTCTGGGCAAACGCGCGTCGCATCGTGGCCCTGACGCCGTCTGTGTCGGACGTCGTCGTCCTGCTGGCCCGCGAGCCGATCGTCGAGTATGGTCGGCTGCATCCACAGTTCGGCGCCGCCGTGTGGAGTTTCGAGCTGACGTGGTCGAGCCTGCTCTTCTATCTCTCGTTCTCGGCGCTGCTCGGTGTCGCGCTCGGGCTCGGGGGGGGCGCCGCCGGCTGGAGCGGTCTCGGATCGCTCGGCGGAGCGGGACTGGTTGGCCTCCTGGGCGCCAGCGTGTCGTCACTCACTCACTGCGGGCTCGGGTCGTTCGGGGTTCTCCTGTCGATCGCCGGGATCTCGAGCGCGACGATCCAGTGGTTCGGGCGCCTCGAGCCGGTCCTGATCCCCGCCGGCTACCTGCTGCTCGTCGCGGCTATCGTTGGCCGGTTCCGCGTGCAGGGCCGGGTCAGGGTGGAGGCCTGATGGGGCGCGTACGTCTGGTCGCCGCCGTGACCACGATACTGGTGTCGGCGTGCTCGGCCTCGACGCCGATCCTGCCGGCCTTCACGCTGACGAACCAGTCGGGCCACGTCGTGCGCTCGGACGATCTTCGCGGGACCGCAGCGCTCGTCAACTTCATCTTCACGAGCTGCGGCGACGTCTGCCCGCTCGTCACCGCGCAGCTGGTCCGCGTCCAGGCCCGCGTGCTCAGCGAGGGCCTCGGACCTCGCGTGAGGTTCGTGTCGATCACGGTCGATCCCACCGTCGACACGCCGGCGGCGCTCCAGCGTTATGCCGCCGTCTACGGCGCCAACCTGGCCACGTGGCACTTCTTGACCGGGCCCGCGTCCGACATCGACCGGTTGACCCGGGAGGTCGGCCTCCTCTCTGGAACGACCGGTCGCATCGGTCACACGAACCTGCTGCTCTTCGTCGACGCCCAGGGGCGAATCGCGGCGCGCGAAACGTCGGTGGAGCTCGATCCGGAGCAGATGCTCCCGAAGATCCGCCGACTGCTCGGCTGACAGCGGCCTGCCGTCGGGCCGGACGCTTCTGCTATCATCGGCTGCCCCGGCCCGGAGTGCGATCGCCACCCAGGGATCCCGGCCCATCGGAGGACGAGTGCGCTACGGCTTCGTGATCGATCAGCGCAAGTGCATCGGCTGCCACGCCTGCACGGTCGCGTGCAAGGAAGAGAACCAGGTTCCGCTGGGCGCGTTCCGGACGTGGGTGAAGTACGTGGAGCGGGGGACGTTTCCGAACACGCGACGGTACTTCTCGGTCCTCCGGTGTAATCACTGCGACGACGCGCCGTGCGTCACGATCTGTCCGACCGTCGCGCTCTACCGGAGGCCGGATGGCGTCGTGGACTTCGACGGCGAGCGCTGTATCGGCTGCAAGTCGTGCATGCAGGCCTGCCCCTACGACGCGCTCTACATCGATCCCGCCACCCAGACCGCCGCCAAGTGCAACTACTGCGCTCACCGTCTCGAGGTCGGCCTCGAGCCCGCGTGCGTGATCGTCTGCCCCGAGCGCGCGATCATCGCCGGCGATCTCGACGATCCGCGCAGCGGGATTGCCAAGCTCGTGGCCACCGAGCCGGTGCAGGTGCGCAAGCCCGAGCAGGGGACGCGCCCTAAGGTCTTCTACGTCGGCGGCGACGCCGCAGCGCTGACGCCGTCGCTCCAGGCGCCGGCGATGACGTACATGTGGGCCCAGCGGCCGGCCGCCGAGATCTCGCTCGTCAAGATGCTGGAGGGGCTCGGCACGGCGTCGTCGCACGGGGACGGCGCGCTGGCCCGGTCCGTGTACGACGTGCCCCACGTGCCGCGTCCGTGGGGATGGAAGGTCTCGGCCTATCTGTGGACCAAGTCCATCGCCGCCGGCGTGCTCCTCGTGGCAGCCCTCGGCGTCTTCTTCCCGCTCGCGGGCGGTGGCTGGCTCAGCGGGATCGTCGCGCCCCTGCTCGCGCTCGCCTTCCTGGCGATGACGACCGGCCTGCTGGTGTTCGATCTCAAGCGCCCCGAACGCTTCGTCTTCATATTGCTCAAGCCGAACCTTCGCTCGTGGCTCGTGTGGGGCGCCTTCATCCTGCTCGCCTATGGCGTCGTCGCGACGGCGTGGCTCGTGGTCGGATGGCGCGGCGACGTCGGAGCGTTACGCGTCCTGGCGTTACCGGCCGTGCTGCTCGCCACTGCCGCGGCCGGCTACAGCGCGTTGCTCTTCGGCCAGGCCGAGGGCCGTGACTTCTGGCAGAGCCCGCTCGTGCTGCCTCAGCTCCTCGTCTCCGCTGTCGTGGCAGGGGCGGCCACGCTGCTCGTCGTCGAGGCCGTCGGCCGGCGCGATCCCGCGGCGCTGGGCGGGCTGAGCGCCTGGCTTCTCCTCGGCGTCCTCGCCCACGGCGTGGCGTTGCTGATCGATCTCTTCGCCTATCATCCGAGCCTCGATGCCGCGCGCGCCGCGAGGCTCATCACGCACGGCCACTACCGCGTCAGATTCTGGGCGGGCGTGATGGTGATGGGAACCCTTGTGCCGGTCCTGTTGATCGCCGGCTTCACATCGACGGGCTCCCCGGTCGGCGTCGACCGGGCCGTGGACATCGGCCTGCTGCTGTCCTCCGTGCTCGCGCTGGGCGGGCTGTGGCTCTGGGAAGATCTATGGGTCAAGGCCGGCCAGTCCATCCCTTTGAGCTGATGCGAGGCCGATACACGTCGCCGCACGTCGTTCTCGGACTCACGCAGGCTCGCCTCGCGCCGCGGCGGCGGTGCGGCCTCGCACTCCCACCCCGATCCTCACGTACAAATTACGTACTCGGCCTCGCAAAGAAAATCGCTTCGACGTGATGAGCTGATGCGACCGGTCGGCGAGCCTCTCCATCCCACGGCACGCGAGCTGCCACCACCGGAGCGCCTGGCGAGTTATCCGCCGCCGGAGCGCTGGGACGACTGGGAGGAGTACGACCCCGTCGCGTGGCCTCGGAAGGTCAAGCGTCGCTATCGCCTGATTCCGACCATCTGCTTCAACTGCGAGGCGGCGTGCGGGTTGCTCGCCTATGTGGACAGGACGACGGGACGAATCCAGAAGTTCGAAGGCAATCCCGTCCATCCTGGCAGCCGCGGCCGCAACTGCGCCAAGGGCCCGGCCACGCTCAACCAGATCGACGATCCCGAGCGCATCCGTTATCCGATGCGGCGCACGGGCAAGCGTGGCGCCGGCCAGTGGGAGCGCGTCACGTGGGACGAGGCGCTCGACGACATCGCGGGCCGGATCCGAAAGGCGCTGGTGGAGGGGCGGCCGCAGGAAGTCATGTACCACCTCGGCCGGCCGGGCCACGAGCTCATCTACCTCCAGCGCGTCTTCCACGCCTGGGGGATCGACGGCCACAACAGCCACACCAACGTCTGCTCGGCGAGCGCTCGGGCCGGCTACGCGTTCTGGATGGGCATGGACCGGCCGTCACCCGACCACGCCAACGCCCGCTTCCTGCTCCTGCTCTCCTCGCATCTCGAGACCGGCCACTACTTCAATCCACACGCGCAGCGCATCATGGAAGCCAAGATGCGGGGGACTGGTGGATGTCGCCCTGGCCGGGCTCGGAGGCGGCCGTGCTGCTGGCCATCGCGCGCATTCTCGTCGTCGAGCGCCGGTATCATCGCGATTTCGTCCGGCGCTGGGTGAACTGGGAGGAGTACCTGCGCGAGGAGCGCCGTGACCTGCCGCCGACGTTCGAGGCGTTCGAGCGGGCGCTGGAGGAGCTCTACGCCACCTACACGCCGGAGTTCGCCGAGCGCGAGAGCGGCGTGCCGGCGGCGACGATCGTCGAGGTGGCCCGGGAGATCGCGCGCGCCGGCACCGCGCTCGCGACCCACGTCTGGCGCAACACCGCCGCCGGCAATCTCGGCGGCTGGCAGGTGGCGCGCGCGCTCGAGCTGCTCGTCGTCCTGATGGGCGCCGTCGGCACGCCGGGCGGCACGGCGCCCAACGTGTACAACAAGGTGATCCCGGCCCCGCCCATGCTCCCACCGCCTGGCAAGGTGTGGAGCGAGCTCTTGATGCCGCGAGAGTATCCGCTCGCCTTCTTCGAGATGAGCTTCCTGCTCCCGCACTTCCTCCGCGAGGGCCGGGGCAAGCTCGCGATGTACTTCACGCGGGTCTACAACCCCGTGTGGACCAATCCCGACGGCATGTCGTGGGTCGAGATGCTGACCGACGAGAGCCAGGTCGAGCGCCATGCGTGTCTCACGCCGGTGTGGAGCGAGACGGCGTGGTTCGCCGATTACGTGCTGCCAATGGGCCACGCGTCCGAGCGTCACGACCTGATGTCGCAGGAGACGCACGCCGCGCGCTGGATCGGCTTCCGCCAGCCGGTGCTGCGGGTGGCGATGGAGCGCGAGGGGCGGACGTTCGAGTGGACGTGGCAGGCCCACGAGGCGGCCGGCATCGGCCAGGTGTGGGAGGAAGACGAGTTCTGGATCGAGCTCTCGTGGCGCATCGATCCCGACGGCGCGCTGGGCATCAGGAAATACTTCGAGTCGCCGTATCGAGCGGGCCAGAAGCTCCAGATCGAGGAGTTCTATCGCTGGATCTTCGAGAACTCGGTGCCCGGCCTGGCCGAGGCGGCGGCCAAGGAAGGCCTGACCCCGCTCGCGTACATGCGGAAGTACGGCGCCTTCCTCGTCGAGGACAACGTGTACGAGAGCCACGAGAAGACCGTCAGCGTCGAGGGCGCCAGCGTGGACCCGGTGACGAAGGTCGTGACGAGAGCCGGCCAGGCCGTCGGCGTGGAGATCGACGGCGTCGCCCGTGCGGGTTTTCCCACGCCGTCGCGTCGCCTCGAGTTCTTCTCCGGGACGCTCAAGGAGTGGCGCTGGCCGGAGCAGTCCGTGCCCGGCTACGTGAAGAGCCACGTCCACCCTTCCGAGATCGATCGCGCGCGTGGTGAGATGGTCCTGCTGCCGACGTTCCGCCTGCCCACGTTGATCCACACCCGCTCGGGCAACTCGAAGTGGCTCAACGAGATCTCCCACACGAACCCGCTGTGGATCAATCCCGAGGACGCCCGCCGGCTCGAGATCGCCACCGGCGATCTTCTCCGCGTGGAGACCGCCATCGGGTACTTCGTCGATCGCGCGTGGGTGACCGAGGCGCTGCGGCCGGGCATCGTCGCCTGCTCGCATCACATCGGCCGCTGGCGGCTGCGCGAGGACCAGGGTGGCGAGCGGTGGTCCAGCGCGCTGGTGAGTCTCGAGCAGGTGGCGCGCGGTCAGTGGCGTATGCGGCAGATCCACGGCGTCCGGCCCTTCCCGAGCGCCGATCCCGACTCGAGCCGGATCTGGTGGGAGGACGCGGGGGTCAACCAGAACCTGACGTTTCCCGTCCAGCCCGATCCGGTCTCTGGCCAGCACTGCTGGCACCAGAAGGTGCGCGTGACGAGGGCCGGCCCCGACGATCGCTACGGCGACGTGTTCGTCGACACCAACAAATCGCACGAGATGTACCGCCGGTGGCTCGCGCTGGCGCGTCCGGCGCCCGGCCCGGGCAATCTGCGGCGGCCGCTCTGGCTGCCGCGCGCTTTCAAGCCTGCGACGTCGGCGTATATAATTCCTGAGCGATGAAGGATCATCCGGTGAGCCGCCGTCGAGCGCTGGTGACGCTCGGGGCCCTTGGTCTCGGCGCCAGCGGTCTCATGCTGCCCGCGCCGCGCCCGGCTCACGCGCAAGCGCTCGGTCAGCACGAGACGGTCGACGAGGCGCTCAAGCGGATCTTCGGCGCGCGGCCGATGAAGGACGGCAGCGGTGTCGTCAAGCTCGACCTGCCCCTCATCGCCGAGAACGGCGCCGTCGTCCCGGTCTCGGTGGACGTGACGTCCCCGATGACGCCGGCCAACCACGTGAAGACGATCTACGTCGTCGCCGACAAGAACCGGATCCCGGTCGTCTTTCGCGCCGCGCTGGGACCCGAAGCCGGCCAGGCGGCGGTCGGCGCCACCATCCGGCTCGGCGAGACCGGCGACGTGCGCGCGATCGTGGAGCAGAGCGACGG
Organism: Candidatus Rokuibacteriota bacterium; assembly: GCA_003220615.1. Classification (GTDB taxonomy): domain Bacteria; phylum Methylomirabilota; class Methylomirabilia; order Rokubacteriales; family CSP1-6; genus 40CM-68-15. The sequence continues at coordinate 1,015 of QHTB01000122.1, read as the reverse complement.
CACGTTGCTCGCGGTGAAGCGCGAGGTCAAGGTGACCGTCGGCGGCTGCGGAGGCTGAGGTGTCGGACATCGGCAAGGTCCGCGTTCGCCTGCCCTCGTCGATCAAGCCGGGCGACGTCGTCCGCGTGCGCAGCCTGGTGATCCACCCCATGGAGCGGATCGAGCGCGACAGCAAGGGCAAGATCATCGACAAGAAGTACCTCTACATCAACCGTGTCGTCGCGACCTACCTGGGCAAGACGGTGGCGACCTTCGACACGACCCAGAGCGTGAGCGAGAACCCGACCTTTGTGTTCTCGTTTCGCGCCACCGATCCCGGGACGCTGACCATCACGTTCTACGACACCCACGGTGGCAAGTACGAAGGGACTGCTGACGTCAAGTTCGTCTGAGCCGGTGCGCCGGCTCGTCGTCCTCGCTCTGATCCTCGCCGGGTGCGCCACCGTCGCCGACAGCCCCGACTACTCGGCGCTGCCTCGCTGGACGACCCACGCGATTGCGCAGGCGCGCGGCGACGTGCGCGTGCTGCCCGACGGTCGCCGACAGGCCGTGCGTTACGAGGGCTGGCCGACGCAGGACTTCGGCAGCTTCCGCACCTACGCCTACGACGACGCGCGGCCCGACGTGCCGGTGTCGAAGGCGACACCACCGACGGGTGTGTCCGGTGACGCGAAGAAGGGCCGCGTCCTGTTCCTGTCGCGCGCCAAGGCCCCGTGCACCGGCTGTCACCTCGTGCCCGGCGCCGACGTGTGGCCCGCGGGAAACGTCGGCCCGGATCTGTCGGCGATCGGCGAGCGTCGGTTGCCGGAGGCCTATCTCTATCAGCAGATCTGGGATCCGCGCGTCACGTTCCCCAACACGACGATGCCGCCGTGGGGCGCGTCGGGAGCGTTCACGGCGGAGGAGATCGTCCATCTGGTGACGTATCTGCAGACGCTCAAGGGGCCGATCCCGCCCGAGCAGGATGCCGAGCGCAATCCGTTCACGCGGGGGCGGCCCACCGGGTTCGGAGACA
>QHTB01000121.1 GCA_003220615.1 Candidatus Rokuibacteriota bacterium | reverse complement strand
GGTGTCGTTCTACCGGCGGATCGGCGAGCGCAATCACTCGTGCGCCGACTGCCACACGCCCGAGCGGGGCGCCAACAAGTTCCTGGGCGGCCGGATGCTCGCCGACGTGACCGAAGGACTCACGCGCCACTTCCCGACGTGGCGCACGAGTCAGGGCGCCGCGTGGGACATGCGCCGGCGCTTCCAGTGGTGCATGACGCCGCTCGGTGCCAACATGCTGGCCGCCG
>QHTB01000168.1 GCA_003220615.1 Candidatus Rokuibacteriota bacterium | reverse complement strand
TTTGTGGGCTCCGCCGAGGCACGGCAAGGAGGAGCAAGCATCATGAATCCAGGACGGCGAATGATACTGATCGCGACTGCGGTGCTGACCGCCGTCGTGCTGCTGCCGATCACCCATGTGGCCGCGCAGCAGAAACCCAACATCCTGTTCATCATGGGCGACGACATCGGCTGGATGCAGCCGAGCATCTACCATCGCGGCCTCATGGTGGGGGAGACGCCCAACATCGACCGCATCGGCAACGAGGGCGCGATCTTCATGCACTATTACGCCGAGCAGAGCTGCACCGCCGGGCGTAACGCCTTCTTCACCGGCATGCATCCGCTGCGCACGGGCATGATCCCGCCGCAGCTGCCCGGCAGCCCGTCGTACCTCCGTCCCGGCACGCCAACACTCGCGAAGTTCCTGCGCGATCTCGGCTACACCACGGGCGAGTTCGGCAAGAACCACCTGGGCGACCACACCGACGCGCTGCCTACGGCGCACGGCTTCCAGGAGTTCTGGGGCTATCTGTACCACCTGGACGCGATGCAAGGGGTCAGCTTCAACGACATCAACGTCTCCCCGACCAAGCAGGGCATCGCCCCGCCGTGCAAGAACACGCCGATCCCCGGTCTGCCCGAGGTCCCGGGCGCCGTGGATCCGAAAACGACGACCTGTCTGACGCCGCCGCGCCCCGTCCTCGCGTGCACGTCTTCCGACGGCACGGCGAGGAATCAGAAGTGTAAGGACGAGGGTCCGCTGACGCTCGATCGCTCGAGGACGGTTGACGAGGAGATCTCGGCCAAGGTCATCGACTTCCTCGATCGAAACGATCCCAAGAAGACCAACAAGCCCTTCTTCGTCTGGTACAACCCGGCGCGCATGCACATCACGACGATGCTGTCGCCGAAGTACGAGGCCATGCTGGGCGAGAAGGGCGGCAAGGACTGGGGCATCAACGAAGCCGGCATGAAGCAGATGGACGACAACATCGGCTATGTGCTGAAGAAGCTGGAGGACATGGGCCAGCTCGACAAGACGATCGTCGCCTTTACCACCGACAACGGCGCCGAGGTGATCACCTTCCCGGACGGCGGCACCACGCCCTTCAGAGGTGGGAAGCTGACCACCTGGGAAGGCGGCATGCGCGCCCCGCTGGTCGTCCGCTGGCCGGGCGTCATCAAGCCCGGCACGGTCAAGAAGGAGATGTTTGCGGCACTCGACTGGGTGCCGACGCTGGTCAACATCGCCGGCGGACCGAAGGGCGACGCGCTGAAGAAGCGGATCGAAGCGGGCCAGTATCCCGGCATTGTCAAGACGACCCTCGACGGCGTCGACCAGCGCGACTACCTGGAAGGAAAGACCGATAAGTCGGCACGCGAGGTGTTCTTCTACTATACGGGCGCGCAGCCGTCGGCGGTGCGGTACAAGAACTGGAAGTTCTATTACACGATGGTGCCCGACACTGCTACCGGCGGGCTCATGGGAGCCAACACCTTCCACTGGACTCAGCTCCAGAACATCCTGCGCGATCCGTTCGAGACGACCGTCGGCGCCGACGGCAAGTCGTTGTTGGGCTACGCCGGTGCACTTGCCGCCCCGAGTACCGCGTATCTCTACAACTGGAACATCCTGCCCATCGGCCAATTGCTATGGCTCAAGGAGCTCGAGTCCTATGTGGCGTTCCCGCCGATGCAGGATCCGGCGAGCTACAACCTCACGCAGGTACTGGACCAGATCAAGAGGCAGGGGCACCGTAACCCGAGCCAATGACCGGGTGAGGGCGCGTATTGATGACCGAGCGGGCGCCCCCATCCCGGGGCGCTCGCTTTCGCGTCAATCCCCGAAGGAGAATGACACCGGCTGCCCTCGTCGCGCTGATGATCGTGGCGGGAGTCGGCCTGTCTTCCGCCCCGGCCTCCGCACAGGACAAAAAGCCCAACATCGTCTTCATCCTTGCCGACAACATCGGTTACGGCGACATCGGCGTTTACGGCGGCGGCGAGCTGCGTGGGGCACCGACGCCGCGCATCGATCAACTGGCATCCGAAGGACTCCGGCTGACTCAGTTCCTCGTCGAGCCAGGATGCACGCCGTCCCGGGCGGCATTGATGACGGGCACTATTCCATCCGGTCCGGCCTGTCGCTGGTCGCGGACGTATTTCCAGGCAGCACCGGGGCAGACCTTCCCGGTGGCCTTCGGAAGGCTGGAGTCATTCACACGATGAGGCGGCTCATAAAGGAGACCAGACGCATGAAGCTTCCGGTCCGTTTTGCGTGTCGTCCGGGACGTAGCCGCGCGGTAGCGTTCGCGCTCTGCGTTGTGGTCCTCGCGTACGCAGGTGTGAGCGCACAAACGGATCCTCTCCCTCCTGGAACGACGGCCCCGCCAAGCGGGCCATCCTCGAATTCGTGAAGGCGACCACCGACCAGGCGAGTCCGAAGTTCGTGGCGCCGGCGGCGCGTACCGTCACGTTCGATCAGGACGGCACCACGTGGGTCGAGCAGCCCATGTACACGCAGGTGATCTACTGCCTCGAACGGGTGGCGGTGCTGGCGAAGGCGAAGCCGGATCTCAAGGACGTCGAGCCGTTCAGGACCGTGCTTTCCGGTAACCGCGAGGCGATGGCGAAATTCACGATGCCGGACCTCGAGGAGATCCTGGCCGCGACGCTCACCGGCATGACGGTGGAGCAGTTCGGCGTCCAGGTGAAGGACTGGCTCGGGACCGCCAAGCACCCGCGCTTCAAGCGCCCCTATACCGAGCTGGTCTATCAGCCGATGCTCGAGGTGATGAGGCTCTTCCGCGCCAACGGCTACAAGATCTATTTCGTCACCGGGGGCGGCCAGGATTTCGTGCGCGTGTACTCGGAGCAGGTGTACGGCATTCCGCCTGAGCAGGTGGTCGGCTCGGCGGGCGGCACCAAGTTCGGGTACGACAAGGCCGGCCGGCCGATGCTCACCAAGGAGCCCAAGCTCCTGCTGAACGACGACAAGGCGGGTAAGCCGGAGGGCATTCATCTCATCATCGGCCGGCGCCCCGTGGCTGCGTTCGGAAACTCGATCGGCGACAAGCAGATGCTGGAGTACACGCAGGCGGGCGATGGCGCGCGGCTGATGATGCTGGTGCATCACGACGACGCCGCGCGCGAGTACGCCTATGGGCCGAAGTCGAAGATCGGCACATTCTCCGACGAGCTGATGGCCCAGTCGAAGAAGCAGGGCTGGGTCGTGATCAGCATGAAGAACGACTGGAAGCGGATCTTCGCGTTCGAGTGACGAGCCGCTGGGCGTCGGCGGCCGCTCATACTCGCCCGGGATCAGCGGATCGGATGATGGATCGTGACGAGCTTCGTGCCGTCGGGGAACGTTCCCTCGACCTGGACCTCGTCGATCATCTCGGGGACGCCTTCCATGACGTCGTCACGCCGCAGAATCGCCTGGCCCGCCTCCATCAGCTCAGAGACCGTACGGCCGTCGCGGATACCCTCGAGGATGTCGGCGGTGATGAGCGCGACAGCCTCGGGATGGTTGAGCTTGAGGCCCCGGGCGCGCCGGCGGCGCGCCACCTCGGCCGCGGTGAAGATCAAGAGCTTCTCCTGCTCTCGGGGTGTGAGATGCATCGTTGGCCTCGTTCCTAGATCGTTGAACTGGGGGCCTCGAAATGGCCCCCAGATCCCCGCACGGTTGGAGCGCCCCGGGAGACCCGTGGCGCTCCTCGATTTCCCCTCATGTCCTAGACGGCGAGATGATGCCGCAGCGCTTCCACCTTCAGATCACCGGTATTCCCGCGGGCAACCACGGCACCCTTGGCCATGATCACGTAGGAGTCGGCCAGTCGCTCGGCGAAGTCAAGATACTGCTCGACAAGGAGCACCGCCAGGCCCATCTCGGTCTTGATCCGGCGAATGGCGTCCTCGATCTCGAGGATGATGGACGGCTGGATGCCTTCGGTCGGCTCGTCGAGCATGAGCAACTTCGGCCGCGTCAGCAGCGCACGTCCGATGGCCAGCATCTGCTGCTCGCCGCCCGAGAGGACGCCGCCTTTGCGAGCGAGCAGCGGCTTGAGCGCTGGGAACAGGTCGAGCGCGTCGGTGAGACGTGACTCGCGCCCGCATCCCAGGTACGCCATCCGAAGGTTTTCGGCCACCGTCAGGTGAGGAAAGATCTCGCGCCCCTGCGGGACGTAGCCGATGCCGGCGCGCGCCCGGCGATCCGGTGACCAGCGGGTGATGTCGGCGCCGTCGAAGGTCACGCGGCCTCCGCGGGCCGGCAACAGCCCCATGATCGTCTTGAGCACCGTGGTCTTGCCCATGCCGTTGCGTCCCATGAGACAGACCACGCGGCCCGACGGCACCTCGACATCCACGTCCCACAGCACCTGCGACTCGCCATAGGCGGCGCCCAGGCGCTCAACGCTGAGCATGCGTGGTCTCCCGGCGCTGTCCCAGATAAACCTCGAGCACGCGCGGATCACGTTGTACCTGCTCCACCGGGCCCTCGCACAAGACCGTACCCTGGTGGAGCACCGTCACCTTGGCGCCGAGCTGGCGGACGAATTCCATGTCGTGCTCGATGACCAGGACGGAGCGGTCGCGCGCGATGCCGAGGAGCAGCTCGGAGGTGCGCGCGGTCTCTTCGTCCGTCATGCCCGCCACCGGCTCGTCGACGAGGAGGAGCTCGGGATCCTGCGCCATCACCATCCCGATCTCCAGCCACTGCTTCTCGCCGTGCGACAGCGCGCCCGCCAGCACGCCGCCCTTGGCGGCAAGGCCGACCTGCTCCAGCGCGCCGTCGATGCGGCGCCGGTCGTCGTCCACGTCGCCGCGCTCGAAGAGGGTCGCGAAGACGCCCTTGCTGGCGCGTCGCAGGGACAGCTCAACGTTCTCGCGCACGGTGAGGTTCACGAACACGGACGGCGTCTGGAATTTCCGCCCGACCCCGAGCGCAGCGATCTCGTTCTCGCGGAGCTGCGTCAGGTCCGTGTGGTGGCCGAAGATCACGCGACCGCTCGCGGGCCGGACGCGTCCGGAGATCACGTCGAGCAGCGTGGTCTTGCCCGCCCCGTTGGGTCCGATGACGACCCGTAGCTCGCGGCGGTCCATGTAGAAGTTGAGCCGGCTGAGCGCCTTGAAGCCGTCGTAGTCGATGGTGACGTCGTCGAGATAGATGATCGTGTCCGCGCGGCCGGTGCTCGTGCTCATTGGAGCGGGGTCGGCGAGGTCGGTTCGGATCGGGGGTGGCCCGATCCGGACGCCATGACCGACGGCTTCGACGCGCGCGAGGGCACGAGGCGCTTGAGGGCATCGACCAGGCGAGCGGCGGCGCCGACGACGCCGTCGGGGAAGAAGAGCACGACGCTCATGAAGAGGCCGCCGAGGAAGAGGAGCCAGACGTCGGGATAGCTGGTCGTCAGCCAGCTCTGGATCCAGTTCACTCCGAAGGCGCCGACCACCGCACCGATCAGCGTGCCTCGCCCCCCCGCGGCCACCCACACCACCATCTCGATCGAGGGCAGCACGCCCATCTTCGCGGGCGTGATGATGCCCACCTGCGGCGCGTAGAGCGCGCCCGAGACACCAGCCAGCACGGCCGACACCACGAAGACGAACAGCTTGTAGTTCGCGGGCGCGTAACCGGAGAAGAGCACGCGCGTCTCGCTGTCGCGGATGGCCACCAGCACCTTGCCCGCGCGCGTCCGGGTGATCCACCGGCAGAGCAGGAAGGCGGCGATCAGCGTCAGCGCGGTGATCACGTACAGCCCCCGCTGGGTCGATGGCTGGTTCAGCCGGAAGCCGAAGATGGTCTTGAAATCCGCTAGCCCGTTGGTGCCGCCGAGGTTCATTTCGTTGCGGTTGAACACGAGCCAGGCGGAGAGCGCGAGCGCCTGCGTGATGATCGAGAAGTACACGCCCCGGATCCGGCTCCGGAAGGCGAGGAAGCCGAAGACGAGGCCGACCAGGGCCGGCACGGCCATGATCGCGACGATGGTGAAGATCGCGCTGTGGAACGGCCGCCAGAACAGGGGCAGCGTCTTGACCTGGTTCCACACCATGAAGTCGGGCAGCGCGTTCTGGTACACGCTCTGCGTGCCGATCTCGAGCATCAGGTGCATGCCCATCGCGTAGGCGCCGAGCCCGAAGAACACGCCGTGACCGAGACTGAGCACGCCCGCGTAGCCCCACAGGAGGTCGAGGCCGAGCGCGAGGATCGCGTAGGTGAGGAACTTGCCGAACAGGTTCAGCGTGAAGTTGGGGACGTGGAACGCCGACGAGGGCGGCAGCGTGTTCAGCGCCGGCAGCACCGCCACCAGCACCAGTGAGACTACGGCGAGCGCGAGCGACTCACGCTTCCGCACCGCGGCCTCGCGTAGCGAACAGGCCCGCCGGCCGCCGCTGCAGGAAGAGGATGACCGCGATCAGGATGGCCACCTTCGCGAACACCGCGCCCAGCGCGGGCTCGATCACCTTGTTGAGCTCACCGATCCCGGCGGCGGCGAGCACCGTCCCCGCGAGCTTACCCACCCCGCCGGTCACGACCACCATGAACGAGTCGACGATGTAGTTCTGCCCGAGTGACGGCCCCACGTTGCCGATCTGGGTCAGCGCGCAGCCCGCGAGGCCGGCGAGCCCGGCGCCGAGGCCGAACGTCACGGCGTCCACTGCCCCCGCGCGCACGCCGAGGCACGCGCTCATCGCGCGATTCTGCGTCACCGCCCGGATGGTGAGCCCTCGGTCGGTGCGGAAGAGCAGCCAGTACATGCCGGCGACGCTGACCGCGGCCAGGCCGATGATGAAGAGCCGGTTGAACGGCAGCGTGAGCCCGGTCATCAACGCGAAGCCGCCGGAGAGCCAGCGCGGTGACGACACATCGACGTTGGCCGCCCCGAACCAGAGCCGCAGGCCCTGCTGGATGATCAGCGAGGCGCCCCAGGTGAGCAACAGCGTTTCGAGCGGACGGCCGTAGAGGCGGCGGATCACCCCTCGCTCGAGGACCACCCCCACGGCCGCGGCGACCGCGAACGAAACGGGCAGCGCCACCACGAAGTACGCGTCGAACCATTCGGGCCAGCGGGCGCGGAACAGGTTCTGCACGACGAACGTCGAGTAGGCGCCGAGCGCCATCAGCTCGCCGTGGGCCATGTTGATCACGCCCATGAGCCCGAACACGATCGCGAGTCCGACGGACATCAGCAGGAGGATCGACGCCAGCGACGCGCCCTGGAAGAGGGTCTCGACCGTGCGGACCAGCAGGCTCCAGCGCTCGATCTGGCGGATCGCGAGCGCGGCGGCGTCGCGCTCGGCCCGTGACGCCGCCGAGTCCGACGCGAGCTTCTGCAGGGCCGGGGCCGCGTCGAACGAGTGCAGGTTGCCGAGGCTCTGCGCGGCGAGAACGCGGACCGCCGCGTCGCTCTGCGCGAGCCGGATCAGCGCGAGCGCTTCCTCGAGGGCGTGGCGGACGTGCGGCACCGTCTCCTTCGCGATCGCGGCTTCGACCACCGAGGCCGCGCTCGCCTCCGCCTGGTGCCCGAGCTTCATGGCGGCGCCGCGCCGCGTCTCCGGATCGAGGCTCGCGAGCTGGCCGCGCGTCTCGTCGGCGTCGAGGAACGGCTTGATGGCGATGCGCAGCCGTCGGTCGGCCGCGATCTCGGTCAGGCCCGCCACCGGCACGGTGCCGAGCGGCCGGCGACCGTACGCGGTGACGATGTCGATCACGTCCTGGTCGCCCTTCGTGGACTTCGCGCCGCCGATGACGACCTCCGCGGCCTCGCCCTGTCCGCGCGCGTAGACGTTGCCGTCGCGGAGCGCGCCGAGAAACTCGAGCCACTTGGGATCGCGGGTGGTGCCGAGCACGGTCACGGCCGCCTCGCGCTTGTCGCCGTCGTCGACCACGAGATCGGCCAGGGCCTTCAGCGTCTCCGGAGACTGCGCGTGGCTCGCCGCGGGTGCGGCGAGCCACGCCACCAACAACAGCAGGAAGAGCAGCCTCATCAGGCCTTCTTCTGGTACGTCCCCTGGTGCTTGATCCAGTCGCAGCCCTTGTCCGGGCTCGTGTACTTGCTCCACGGCTCCGGCTCGACGTTGCTCTTCGTGCGCGAGATGATCTTGAACTGGCCGTTCTTGAGGATCTCGCCGATGAGCACGGGGCGGTACGTGTGCTGGTTGTACTCGTGCATCTTGATCGGCCCGACCGGCGCCGCGAACGTCTGACCGTAGACGGCTGCCCGGACCTTGTCCACCTCGAAGCTCTTGGCCTTCTCCACCGCCTGCCGCCAGATGTGGACGCCGAAGTAGGCGGCCTCCATCGGGTCGTCGGTCACGCGGCTCTCGCCGCCGGGGAGGTTGTTCTTCTTCGCGTATTCCTTGAACGCCTTCACGAACTTCGTGTTCGCGGGCGTGTCTACGGACTGGAAGTAGTTCCACGCCGCGAGGTGGCCGACGAGCGCCGAGGTGTCCATGCCGCGCAGCTCGTCCTCGGCCACGCTGTACGCCATGATCGGCGCGTTTTCCGAGCGCAGGCCCTGGTTCGCGAACTCCTTGTAGAAGGGCACGTTGCTGTCACCGTTGATCGTCGAGAGCACGCATCCGCCGCCGCCGGACGCGAAGCGTTTGATCTTGCCGACGATCGTCTGGTAGTCCTGGTGGCTGAACGGCGTGTACTCCTCCTCGATGTTCGCGGCCGGCACGCCCTTGGCGACCAGGAACGCGCGGAGGATCTTGTTCGCCGTGCGCGGGAACACGTAGTCCGTGCCGAGCAGGTAGAACTTCTTGTAGCCGCCACCCTCCTTCGACATCAGGTACTCGGCGCCGGGGATGAGCTGCTGGTTCGGGCACGCGCCGGTGTAGAAGACGTTCTTGCTGCACTCCTCGCCTTCGTACTGCACGGGGTAGAAGAGCAGGCCGTTGTTGTTCTCGAAGACCGGCAGCACCGATTTGCGGCTGACCGAGGTCCAGCAGCCGAAGACGACCGCGACCTTGTCCTGGAGGAGGAGCTGCTTGGCCTTTTCCGCGAACAGGTCCCAGTTGGAGGCGGGGTCGACGACGACCGGCTGGATCTTGCGGCCCATCACGCCGCCCTTGGCGTTGATCTCGTCGACCGCCATCAGCACGACGTCGCGCAGCGAGACTTCGCTGATCGCCATCGTGCCGGAGAGCGAGTGGAGGACGCCGATCTTGACTGGCTCCTTGCCCTGAGCGGTGATGATGCTTGGCATCCCGACGCCGGCGGCGAGGCCGGCGCCGGCTACGACGGAACCCTTCAGGAACTCGCGACGCGTTACTGCCATGACGTCTCCTTTCCTCTGTGCCGTCGGAGCGGCGTTGCGGGCCTCCGTTCGCCGACGGTCGGACGGAGGTTGCGGTCCGGCTCGTTCCCGCGCAGGCTCCGTTGCCGCGCTCACTACGGACGACGTTGTCCGTTCGGCTCCTGGCCGGGGTGCAAGCGACGTACCGAGGCTGATCCTAGGAAATTCAGGGCATTACGAAGAGGACGCTTGGACGACTGCCTATTCGGCAGGCACATCGCCGGCGACCGACTCCGACACGAGCAGCGCCCGGGAGATGTCGGCCATGGAGCGGCGACTGTCCATCGCGGCCCGGCGGAGCCGCTGGAACGCCGCCTCCTCACTGAGGTTGTAGCGCCGCATCAGCGCGCCCTTGGCCCGCTCGATCACCTTCCTCTCATCGAGCCGCAGGCGAAGGGTCTGTGCCTCTCCGAACCGCGCCACGGCCAGATCGAGCGCGGGCGCCAGCTCGGCGGGACGAAGCGGCTTGAGCAGGTACGCCATCACGCCCGCCGTCCGGGCGCGCTCCACGAACGTCGTGTCGGTTCGGCTGGTGAAGAGCACCACCGGGCAACCGCCACCGATGACGTCGGCCGCCGCGTCGATGCCATCGCCGTCGGGCAGCCCGATCGCGAAGATGGCGACGTCGGCGTTCGTCCGGTCGATGAGCGTCTTCGCGTCGCTACGCCGCGTCGCCTCGCCGGCGACTTCCCCGCCCGCCGCCCAGATGGCAGCGCGCAGCGCCGCGCGCGAGCGCTCGTGATCGTCGATGATGGCGACCCGCCAGCGTGGAGCCTTGCTCACACCGCCGATTCCGGGCAAGCCTGATGCCAGACCCCGATCTCGCAGAATCAAGCACTTCCCGGCATGGCTTTCGCCGCCCTGCTCGGAGACGCGGCAACTTCAGCGCTTGATGCCCGGCGTGGAGGCAGCTCTGAAGTTCTAGTGGGGGGGGGTCATCGGGGGGAGCGGCACCCGCTCCCCCCGATGTGAATCAAATGTCGAAGTACAGGGCGAACTCGTAGGGATGCGGGCGCAACCGGACGGGATCGACCTCGTTCTTCCGCTTGTAGTCGATCCAGGTCTCGATGACGTCGGGCGTGAAGACGTCGCCCTTGAGCAGCCAGTCGTTCGACTTCTCCAGATTGTCGAGCACGATGTCGAGCGAGCCCGGCATTTGCTTGATCTTCTTCGCCTCGGCCGGCGGCAGCTCGTAGAGGTCCTTGTCGACGGGCTTGCCGGGATCGACCTTGTTGGCCACGCCGTCGAGGCCGGCCATGAGACACGCCGCGAAGGACAGATATGGATTACAGGTGGGGTCAGGAGTCCGAAACTCGATCCGCTTGGCGCCTTCGGATTTTGAATACATCGGGATGCGGATGCACGCGGATCGGTTGCGCTGGCTGTACACGAGGTTGATGGGCGCTTCGTACCCCGGCACCAGGCGCTTGTAGGAGTTGGTCGACGGCGCGATGAGCGCCAGCAGCGCCGGCGCGTGTTTGAGGATGCCGCCGATGTAGTAGAGGCAGGTCTTGCTGATGTCGGCGTAGCCGCCCCGCTCGTAGAAGAGGTTCTTGCCGTTCTTCCACAGCGACTGGTGGGTGTGCATGCCGGAGCCGTTGTCCTGGAAGAGTGGCTTGGGCATGAACGTCGCCGTCTTGCCCCACTTTCGCGCGGTGTTCTTCGCGCAGTACTTGTACCACATGACCCGGTCGGCCATCTTCGTCAGCGTATCGAAGCGCATGTCGATCTCGGTCTGGCCGCCGGTCGCCACCTCGTGGTGGTGCACCTCCACGCGGATGCCGACCGACTCCAGCGCCAGCACCATGTCCGAGCGGATGTCCTGAAACTTGTCCATGGGCGGAACCGGGAAGTACCCCTGCTTGTAGCGCGGCTTGTAACCGAGGTTGGGCTGATCCACCGTCCCTTCCTTGCCGCTGTTCCAGGCGCCCGCCTCCGAGTCGATGAAGTAGTAGCCGCAGTTGTAGCTCTGATCGAAGCGGATGGAGTCGAAGAAGAAGAACTCGAGCTCGGGCCCGATGTAGATGGTGTCCGCCACGCCGCTCTTCTTGACGTACGCCTCGGCCTTCTGGGCGATGTAGCGTGGATCGCGCGTGTACGCCTTGCCGGTGACGGGGTCCTTGACGTTGCAGATGAGCACGATCGTCGGCACCGCGGTGAACGGATCCATCTGGGCCGTCGCCGGGTCCGGGATCAGCAGCATGTCCGACTCGTCGATCGACTGGAAGCCGCGGATCGAGGAGCCGTCAAAGCCAAGCCCATCCTCGAAGATGCCCTCGCTCAGCTCGGACACGGGAATCGAGAAGTGCTGCCACAGGCCGGGCAGGTCGATGAAGCGGAGATCGACGATCTTGGCGCCTTTCTCCTTAGCCAGCTTGAGGACGTCCTTGGCGGTCATGCCGAACTCCTTCTTCGATGATTGTGATGTGGCCAGACCCGCGCGCCAGTCTCGTTACCTTACGGAACTAGCCCAGTAAAATCAAGCCGGCGCCCTCAGTGGGCCACTCGTGTCTTGGCCTCGGCCGCTCGCATCGCTTCGGAGAACGCGCCTCCGCCGCCACTGAACTCGCTGTACGAGCCACCGCCCAGGACGTACGCCGTCTCGGAGTGCTGGGAGAGATCGAGCCCCGCCACCTCGTCCTCCTCGGGCACGCGCAGGCCGACGATGGCGTCCACAACCTTCAAGATCACGGCGGTCATCACGGCGGCCAACGCATAGCTGGCCAGGATGGCGACGATTTGCGTCCAGAGCTGGCCGGGATTGCCGAAAAAGAGGCCGTCCGCGCCGTCGGGGTTCACCGCTTTCGACGCCCACAGCCCGGTCGCGATGGCGCCCCAGGTCCCGCCGACACCGTGCACCCCGACCACGTCGAGCGAATCGTCGTAGCCGAGCTTCGACTTGAAGTTGCACGCGCTGTAGCAGAAGACGCCGGCGAGAGCGCCGATCATGAGCGCAGACACGGGGCCGACGAAACCCGAGGCCGGGGTGATCGCGACGAGCCCGGCGACGGCGCCGGAGGCAGCGCCCAGCACGGTCGGCTTGCCGCGCGTCATCCACTCGGTGAACATCCAGCCCAGCGCGGCCGCGGCCGCCGCCGTGTTCGTGGCGAGAAACGCACTGACCGCGAGGCCGTTGGCCTCGAGCGCGCTCCCCGCATTGAAGCCGAACCAGCCGAACCAGAGCAGCGCGGCGCCCATGACCGTCATGGGCAGGTTGTGCGGCTGCATGGGCTGGTGGCCGTAGCCGCGCCGCTTGCCGATCATCAGCGCGCAGACGAGCGCCGACACGCCCGACGAGATGTGGACGACGGTCCCGCCGGCGAAGTCGAGCGCCCCCATCTTCTTGAGCCAGCCGCCGTCGCCCCATACCCAGTGGGCCAGCGGGTCGTACACGAGCGTGGCCCAGAGCAGGACGAACAGGATGAACGCCGAGAACTTCTTCCGCTCGGCGAAGGCGCCGGTGATGAGCGCCGGCGTGATGATGGCGAACATCATCTGGAAGAGCATGAAGGCCTGGTGCGGAATCGTCTTCGCGTAAGCCTCGTACGGCTCGGTGCCCACGCCGCGGAGGCCGATCCACTCGAGTCCGCCGATGATGCCGCCCTTGTCGGGGCCGAAGGCGACGCTGTAGCCCCACAGCACCCACTGCACCGAGATCAGCGCCATGATGATGGTGCGAGGCCGGGTGCCGTCATCATGAGGACGAGCGCGGACGACGTCAGCATCCACGCCGTGTCCCCCTTGTCGATCTTGAGCGGCGCCGACGCGGCGGCCGCAGACGCGGCCGGCGCCGTCTGAGCGTGGACGATGGCGGCGACACCGAGGACCAGCAGGATTGCGAGCACCAGGCTGAATCGCTTCACGTCGCCTCCTTTAGAGCGCGGACTCGTCACGTTCGCCGGTGCGGATCCGAATCGCGGATTCGACCGGAAGGATGAAGATCTTGCCGTCACCGATGTTGCCGGTCTTCGCCGCGCCGGCCACCACGTCGGCCACCTTGTCGGCCAGGTGATCGGAGACCACGACCTCGACCTTGATCTTCGGCAGGAAGTCCACCGTGTACTCGCCGCCGCGGTACAGCTCGGTGTGGCCCTTCTGGCGGCCAAATCCACGGACCTCGGACACCGTCATGCCGACGACGCCGATGCCGGTGAGCGCTTCCTTGACGTCGTCGAGCTTGAACGGCTTGATGACCGCCTCGATCTTTTTCATCACTGGTCCTCCGGAAGCCCGCGGAGCAACGCCCGTGCCGAACGCCGCCAGGCCCGAGGCGTTGGCAAATCGCGCGCTTGAGGTTCGACTCGGCCCGGCATCACACCGGGAAGATGCCTACGAATCGGGCAGTCGGCAACCCTCCTGCCCGCGTTTTGGTCGGGTCGGATCGCTATCGAGGCCGCTCCGGAATATCGTGCGCCGTGCTCATCCCGGGCGCTGCGGAATCCCGTGGGTTGCGCCAGCGGCGCGCTATCCCGGGCGCTGCGGAATGCCGTGCTTCCGCATCTTGGAGTACAGCGTGGGACGGCGGAGGCCGAGCAACGCCGCCGCGGCCTGCTTGTTCCAGCGCGTGCTCTCCAGCGCCTTCAAAATCGACGCGCGCTCGATCTCTTCCAGCGAGCCCGAGGGCACCTCGGAGGGGGCGATGGTCGGCGCGGCGCCGCCGTCAGCGGGAAGGTGCTGGAGGGCCTCGGGCAGATCGGCCGGCGTGATCTCGCGTCCGCGCGAGACGAGCACGGCGCGCTCGATCGCGTGCTGCAGCTCGCGGACGTTGCCCGGCCAGGAGTGGGCGAGGAGGCGGCGATACGCCTCGGGGGCGATCGCGTCGATCGGCCGCGCGTGCTTGGCGGTGTAGCGCTCGAGGAAGGCGCGCACCAGGATCGGAATGTCCTCGCGCCGCTCGCGCAGCGCCGGCACCGCGATCGTCACCGTGTTGATCCGGAAGTAGAGATCCTGGCGGAGCGAGCCATCCCGGACCGCGATCTCCGGGCTGCGGTTGGTCGAGGAGATCAGTCGAAAGTCGACGGGCACGGCCTTCGTTCCGCCGAGCCGGCGTACGACGCGCTCCTCCAGCACGCGCAGGAGCTTGGCCTGGAGGTCCTGCGGCATCTCGATGATCTCGTCGAGGAGCAGCGAGCCGTGGTGGGCTTCCTCGAGCAGGCCCACCTTGTCGGTGGTGGCGCCGGTGAAGGCGCCCTTCGTGTGGCCGAACAGCTCCGACTCGATCAGGTCCTTGGGCAACGCCGCGCAGTTGATCTTGATCCACGGCCCTTCGCGCCGGTGGCTCCGCTCGTGCAGCGCGTTGGCGATCAGCTCCTTGCCCGTCCCGCTCTCGCCCACGATGAGGACGTTGGCATCGGCCTCGGCCACCGACGCCACCGTCTCGAGCACGCGCTTGAGCGTGGGCGCGGAGCCGATGATCTCGGTGTCGGCCACCTGCTCGGCCAGCCGTCGCTTGAGGTCGGCGTTTTCGGCGACGAGCTTGCGGTGCTCCAGCATGTTGCGGACGTGACCCAGGATCTCGTCGGGGTCGAAGGGCTTCTCGAGGACGTAGAAGGCGCCGGCGCCCTTGGTCGCCTCCATCGCCTTCCGCACGGAGCCGTACGCCGTGACGATGATCACTTCGAGCCCGGGATCACGCTTCTTGAGCTCGCGGGTGAGGCCCAGGCCGTCGCCATCGGGCAGCATGAGGTCGACGATGGCGGCGTGCACGTCGGACTGGGCGACCACCGACATCGCGGTCTGGACACCGCCGGCGATGCGTACCGCGTAGCCTTCGGCCTCGAGCGTCATGCGCAGACCGTCGACGATCGTGGGCTCGTCGTCGACAACGAGAATGGTGCGGCCTTGCTTCACGCTCCCGCTCCGGCCGAGGGGGTACCGAAGGGAAGCCGGATGCGCACCCGCGTGCCGTTGCCGAGCGCGCTCTGCACGGTGAGCTCGCCCCCGTGGAGGTCGACCACCGAACGCGCGATCGCCATGCCGAGCCCCGTGCCCTCGGGCTTGGTCGTAAAGAAGAGATCGAACAGGCGCGTCAGGGTCTCCTCGTTCATCCCGGGGCCGTCGTCGTCGATGGCGATCGTGATCGATTTTCGATCGGCCGCGCACTGGGTGGTGATGGAGAGGCGCCCCTGCCCCCCCAGCGCTTCCAGCGCATTGAGGATCAGGTTCAGGAACGCCTTGCGCAACTCGCGGGCGTCCAGCATCGGCTCGGGAGCCGCCGGATCGTAGGTGCGCACGATCTCGACCTGTTCCGAGGGACAGCGCGCCTGGGCCAGCGTGATGCACTCGTCGATGAGCGCGCCGAGCGACGTCGGCGCGCGGTGAAGCTCGGGCGGCCGCCCGAACGCGGTGATCTCGGACACGATCGCGGCGAGATGATCGATGGACGACGTGATCTTGCGGGCCAGATCGGCGCTGTCACCGTCGCCGTTGCGGTCCAGCCGCTGCTCGAGGTGACGCGCGTAGAGCCGCAGCCCGGCCAGTGGATTCTTGAGCTCGTGAGCCACCTGCGTGGCCATGCGGCCGAGGGCGGCCAGCGCGCCGCTCCGCAACCGCTCCAGCTCGTGAGTATTCCGGATGGCGATGGCCGCCTGCGAGGAGAAGAGCGCCAGCAGCTCGAGGTCGTCCTCGGTGGGCTCCACGCGCCCGGGCGTCTCGATGACGAGCGCGCCGACCGGGCCGCGCTGGACGACGAGAGGCGCGGCGACGATCACGCGCGCCTCCTGGCCGGCCACCATCGTGGGTGCGCCCTTGTCGATCGCTTGCGAAGCGGCCGCCTCCAGCGCTGGCCACGACGGCGGCGGCGTGCCGGCGCTCGCCATCGGCACCAGACGTCCGGCCGTGAGCTGGAAGACCACCGAGCGCTCGGCCTCCGTCGTCTCGACGGCGGCCTGAGCCACGGCGTCGAGGATGCGCTCCATGACGCCGGACGATGCCAGCGTCTCGCCCACGGTCAGCAGCCGCTCGCGGTCGCGGGCCCAGCGCCGTGCGGCGAGCGCGCGCCGGATCTTCGCGCGCAGCTCGTCGCGGACGAACGGCTTGGTCAGGTAGTCGAAGGCGCCGCGCTGCACGGCCTCGACGGCTGTCTCGATGGTCCCGTGCGCGGTCATGATGAGCACGGGCAGCCGTGGCTGGCGCTGGTGCAGCGCCTCCATGAGCTGGATGCCGTCGAGCGGCAACATGCGCAGGTCGAGCAGGGCGACGTCGAACCGGTGAGTGGCGGCGAACTCCATCGCCTTGTTCGCCTCGGGCGTCGCGGTGACGTCGAAGCCCATGGCGGCCAGCCGCATCTCGAGCACCTCGAGGATCGCCGCGTCGTCGTCTACGACAAGAACTCGCCGCTTCATGTAATGGAGCTCCAGATCGGGGTGAACCGTGGGTGGCCTGTTCGAGGTGCGCAGTGGCTCCGTACACCTTGCCGAGCGATCGAGTCGACGACGACACCTGGTCGGGGTGCGGGCCGCTTCATCTATCGCTTCCGCTCCAGCCTCAGGTCGGTTTGCTTGATCGTCTCCAGATCGGCGCGCAGGCGGTCGATCTCCTGCCGAAGGCGCGTCATCTCGCTCTCGCGCAGCAAGAGATCCGAGCGCAGCCTGGCAATTTCGTCGCGGGCCGCCCGGATGGCCGACGCGGTGTCGCGCCGCGCCTGCACCGATCCGGCCAGCCGATCATCCGGATACTTCTTCAAGAACTCGTCGTACGCCGCCATGGCGGACACGTAATCACCGTGTTCCAGCAGCGCGTCGCCGCGATCGAGGAGCGTCACTCCGGGACGGAGCGGCAAGGTGAAGCAGCCGGCGAGGACCAGCACCAGCGCGGCCAGCACCAGGGCTCTCACGCGTCGGCCCTCCGTCGCGGCAGCAAGACCGTGAAGCGACTCCCCTTGCCCTCCTGCGATTCCACCGTGACGCGGCCATTGTGCGCCTCGACGACGCCGCGGACGATGGCCAGCCCGAGGCCGGTCCCCCCGCTCTGGCTGTGAGCCTGCTGGTACATGTCGAAGATCCGTGGCAAGGCGGCCGCCGGGATGCCGACGCCGGTGTCTTCGACGTGCAGCTCCACCTCCGGCCCGGCGTCGACCACACGCACCGCGACGCGTCCGCCGGCCGGCGTGAAACGGATGGCATTGGCGACCAGGTTGACCACGACCTGCACCAGCTTATCCTCGTCCACCGCCGCCTCGAAATTCTGACCGACGCGCTCGACCGAGACGGACACGTGGCCCTCGGCCGCCTGGGGCCGGAGCTCGTTCACGCCGCGCTCGGCGACCTGGGTGAGGTCGAGCGTGCGGCGGGCCAGCGGCAGCCGTCCCGCCCGCAGGCGGGAGAGATCGAGGATCTGATTGACGAGGCGCAGCAGGCGCTCGGTGCTGTCGCCGATGATGGCGACGAGCCGCGTCTGTTTCGGGTTGAGCGTGCCCGCCACTTCCTCGTGGAGCAGGTGCGCGGCTTCGCGCATCGACGTCAGCGGCGAGCGCAGCTCGTGGGACACCGTGGCCAGGAAGGACTCCTTGAGCTGGTCGAGCTGGCGCAGGTTGGCGGCCATGGCATTGAAGCTGTGGGCCAGGGCCGCGATCTCGTCGGCGCCGCGCTCCGGAATCGGCTCGCGAAAGGAGCCGGCCGCCACGGCCGCGGTGGCCTCGGAGAGCACGCGGAGGCGCCGGGTCAGCCGGTTGGCCAGCACGGCGGTGGCGCCGAGCCCGAGCCCGAGCGCGCAGCCGAGCGCGACGAGCACCCCCGTCCACGTGCGCTGCTCCAGCAGAGCGGCCTCGGCGCGCGCTTCCTCGGCGCCACGGTGCGTGGCCGCCACGAGATCCTCGAGACTCTGGCCCACCTGATCGGCGAGCGAGCGGGCTTCCGTCTCGCCGAGTCGGATCGCCTCGGCGCGCTGGCGCCGCTTCAAGAGTCGGCGCTCTTCCTCCACCGCGGCCTCGTACCGCGCGAAGGAGCCGGCCGCCACGTCGAGCACCGCCTGCTCGCGCGCCGTGCGCACCAGGCGACGCAGCGCCGCGAGATCCTCGCGGACACGAGCGGCGCGCTCGTCCCACAGCGCCGCGTATCGAGCGTCGCCGAGGACGAGGAAGCGCGTCTCGAGCCTGACCAGGGCGAGCACGGCATCGTGGGCGGCCCCGGCGCGACCGAGCGTGGGCAAGGCGCGCATCGTGATGTCGCGGTTGACGGCAGCCAGATGGCCGACGGCCCGCAGGCTCAGGATGCCGACGCCGACGAGCACGACCATCACCAGTGCCGAGCCGAGGAAGATCTTGGACGCGAGCTTCATGCCGCCCGCGGCGCCAGCAGGGTGGCGACGAGCTTCGCGACGAGCGCGCGCTCGTCATCGAACACCTGGACGTCGACGACGAGGATCGTCCGCCCGCGGTGCGTGACCTCGGCTTCCGCGGTGAGCGTGCCGCGATTCGTGTTGCGAATGAGGTTGACGGAGAGCTGGAGCGACAGCGGAAAGAGCTCGGGACGGAAGTCCCCGGTCGGATTCGTTTCCCACATCGCGGCCGCGGTGGCCGCTTCGTCGGCGAGGGCCACGATCGCGCCCGCGTGAAACCGGCCGGTGAGCTGCGTCAGCTCGGGCTTGAAGTCGATCTGGGCGACCGCGCGGCCCTTGCCGGCCGTGACGAAACGCGTGCCATGGCGCTCGATCATCGTGCCGCGGCCCCACTCGTTGATCTTCTGGGCGAAGGCTTCGGGCGTCATCGGCGTTCGGGTCCTTCAACAATAGCCGAAACCGGGCCGCCTGTCGCCCCGTAACCGTGGCTGGCGCGCGATTGCAAAGGCCTGGAGCGTGGCCTACCATGGCGTCCGCTATGGAGTTCGGAGTCTCGCTTCCCAGTCGCGGGCCGCTCGCCAGGCCCGACATCGTGCTCAAAATCGCAGCCAAGGCCGAGGCGCTTCGCTACGCCTCCGTGTTCGTGAGCGATCACATCGTGCTGCCCACCTCGTCGGCACGCTCGGTCTATCCCTACTCCCCGACCGGCCAGCTCCCCGGTGGCGCCAACCAGGATTACCTCGAGCCGCTGTCGCTCTTGGCCCACCTCGCGCAGGCCACGACGAAAGTGCGGCTCGGCACCAGCGTGCTCGTCGTGCCCTATCGCAATCCGGTGACGACGGCGAAGACGCTGGCGACGATCGACGTCCTCTCCCGCGGTCGCGTCATCCTCGGTGCCGGCGTGGGCTGGCTGCGCGAGGAGTTCGAGGCGGTGAGCGCCCCGCCCTTCGCAGAGCGCGGTCGCGTGACCGACGAATATCTGTCGTTGATGCGCGCGATGTGGACCAAGGATCCGGTGAGCTTCGCGGGCCGCTTCTACACGGTCCGCGACGTCCACGCGCTGCCGAAGCCCGTCCAACGCGGCGGCATCCCGATCTGGATCGGCGGGCACACCGACTCCGCGTTGAAGCGTACGGCCGTCCTCGGCGACGCGTGGCACCCCATCGGGCAGCGTCCGCCCGCCATGCTGCTGCCCGATGAGTACGCGGCGAAGGTGAAGCAGCTTCAGAGTTACGCCCACCAGGCCGGGCGAGATCCCCGGACCATCGCGCTGACGTTCCGGACGCCGATGGAGGTCCGCGGCGCGCGCGAGAAATCCCCCGGCGGCGACCGCCCGCTCTTCCAGGGCACGGCCGCGGAAGTGATCGACGACGTTCGCCGTTACCAGGCGCTGGGCGTGAGCCACATCGTCTTCGATCCCGTTCGCCCGGACGTGAACGCCGCGCTGGCGTCGCTCGAGCGCTTCGCGCACGACGTCCGCCCCAAAGTCCGGGCCTCGCGATGATCAATCGAGCATGATGATGAATTGGGAATGCCAGCGCAGCCACTCCGCACCGCGAACAGGCCACCCGCGCTTCACACCGGGCTCGCGGATCCTATAATGCTCTCGCACGGCGAAGCTTACGCGCTGATCGAGACCCCGGCCGACGGGCTCGACGACCTTTTGGCGCGCGCCGGGGAAGTCCGCGATCGCGGTCGTGGCCGCACGGTGACGTTCTCGAAGAAGGTCTTCGTGCCGCTCACCACCCTCTGCCGCGACTACTGCGGGTACTGCACGTTTCGTCGGGATCCCGGTGAGCCGGGGGCTCACACCATGACGCCCGACGAGGTGGTCGCGCTCGTTCAGGCCGGCCAGAGGTTGGGAGCGAAGGAAGCGCTGTTCTCCCTGGGGGACAAGCCGGAGGCGCGCTTCGCCGTGCATCGCGATTTCTTGCGGCGGCACGGCCACCGCACGACGCTCCAGTACCTGCGTGCGATCTGCGAGCTCACGCTGCGCGAGTCGTCGCTCCTCCCGCACGTCAACCCCGGCGTGATGAGCGAGCGCGATCTGGCCGCGCTGCGTGAGGTCAGCGTGAGCATGGGCCTCATGCTCGAGAGCGTGTCGTCCCGGCTGCTCGGCCCGGGCCTCGCCCACGACAACGCGCCCGACAAGGTGCCGGCCCGTCGGTTGCGCACGATCGAGCTGGCCGGCAAGCTCCAGATTCCCTTCACCACCGGGATCCTCATCGGCATCGGAGAGGTGCCGCGCGAGCGCGTGGACGCGCTGTGCGCGATTCGCGACCTCCACGAGCGCCACGGCCACGTGCAAGAAGTCATCATCCAGAACTTCCGGGCCAAGCCGCGTATTCCCATGCACGGGCAGCCCGAGCCGACGCTCGACGACGTGCTGCGCACGCTGGCCGTGGCGCGGCTCGTGCTCGGCCCCGACGTCAACATCCAGGCGCCGCCGAACCTCACGCCGGGTGTCTATCCGCGATTGCTCGCCGCCGGTCTCAACGACTGGGGCGGGATCTCGCCGCTGACGATCGACCACATCAATCCGGAAGCGCCGTGGCCGCTGATCCCCGAGCTGCGGCGCGCGACCGAGAGCCTCGGCTACACGTTCCGCGAGCGTCTCGCCCTCTACCCCGAATATGCAACGCGCCCGGAGTTCCTGGCCGAGCGCCTGCGTCCCCGCGTCGGCGCGCTGATCGACGCCGACGGTCTGGTAAAGGAAGCTCATGAGCACTGGCGCGCCTGGTAACGGCAGCGTTCCTGGCATCACGCTCGACTGGGCCTCGGCCGACGTCCGCCGGGTGCTCTCGCGTGCGCTCGACGGTGAGGACGTCTCCGTCGCCGACGCGATGCTGCTCGCCGAGGCCAACGGCCGCGACGTCCACGCGTTGACGCTGGTCGCCGACGAGCTGCGGCGGCGACAGGCGGGCGACGTCGTCACGTTCGTGGTGAACCGCAACGTCAACTTCACGAACGTCTGCATCAAGCACTGCACGTTCTGCGCGTTCAGCCGCGACCACCGCGAGGAGCAGGGCTACTTCCTGCCCGTGGACGAGGTGGTCCGGCGCGCCGAGGAAGCGTGGTCGCTCGGCGCCACCGAGGTCTGCATCCAGGCCGGATTGCCCCCGAAGCTCGACGGGCGCTACTACATCGACCTCTGTCGCGCGATCAAGCGCGCCCTGCCCGACCTGCACCTGCACGCCTTCTCGCCGGAAGAAATCCTCTACGGCTCGGTGCGGTCAGGTCTGCCGATCAAGGAGTACCTGACCGAGCTCAAGGCGGCCGGGCTGGGGACCCTGCCCGGCACGTCGGCGGAGATCCTCGATCAAGAGATCCGCGACGTCATCGCCCGGGGCCGCATCACGGTCGAGCAGTGGATCGAGGTCATCACCACCGCGCACGCGCTGGGGATCCGTACGACGTCGACGATCATGTACGGGCACGTGGAGACGCCCGGGCACTGGGTCCGGCACATGGCGCTGCTCCGCGCCATCCAGAAGGACACCGGCGGCTTCACCGAGTTCGTTCCCCTCTCGCTCATCCACTCCGAAGCGCCGATGTACGCCAAGCGTCTGGTGCCGGGCGTGCGTCCCGGGGCCACCGGTCTCGAGGTCGTCAAGATGCACGCGCTCGCTCGCGTGATGCTGGGTGGCTCGATCCCCAACATCCAGGCGTCGTGGGTGAAGGAAGGGCCGAAGCTCGCCCAGCTGCTCCTGACCGCGGGCGCCAACGATCTCGGCGGCACGCTGATCAATGAATCGATCTCGACGTCGGCCGGCGCCGGCTTCGGTCAGCTCGTGCCGCCGGCCGAGCTCAAGCGTCTCGCGCGCGACGCCGGCCGCGTTCCGGCCCAGCGCGACACGCTGTACGGTCTCCTCCACCGGTACGACTCGGACGATGACGAGGCGTCGCCACTCGACGCCATCGATGACGCCGAAGCGCGATTCGGTTCGTATCGCCGTCTCATCGCATCGGGCGAGTTTCGTTTCACGCGCGGGTAGCCGTGTGCGGAGGCCTGTGGTATTAATTCACGTCGCGTTTACTCTCAATCCCGAACAGGAGGACGCCCGTGGCGAAGATGATGACGAAGTCTGCGACCCTCTCCTACCTTTCGCAGAAGACCAATCTCCCGAAGAAGCAGATCGCTGAACTCTTCGACGAGACGTTGGGTCTGGCCTGCAAGGAAGCGAAGAACGGGTGGGTGCTGCCCGGGTTCGGCAAGCTCGTGCTCGCCAATCGCAAGGCGCGCATCGGTCGCAACCCGCAAACGGGCGAGCCGATCAAGATCCCGGCCAAGCGCGTGTGCAAATTCCGTCTCGCCAAGAGTCTGAAGGACACGGTGCTTGGCAAGAAGTAGGCGGGGCGCTGCCCCGCCGTCGGGCTCTCCTCCCGCGGGGGTGGGACCGGCTCCCACCCCCTCGCTGGCCTCTGCGACGCTGCCGCGCGTGTGGCAGGGCCTGGGTTATCGGCCGTTACCGGAGGCCACCGCCGCGCGCGCGCTCTTCGACTTCGCGGCGGTGCCGTGGCCCACGCCCGACATGATCGCGTTCACATGGGGAGCGTTCACCGGCACCGATCGCCTCGTGGGAGCGCTGGCGGCCGAGTCCGACGAACGCTCGATGATGTTCCACGGGCCCGTCATCGTGACCGAGGACGAGCCGCTCGAAGTCGCCGCGCAACTCGTCGCGGCGGCCCTCGACCACACCGCCGCACTCGGCGCCGAGACCGTCTTCACCCGTCCGCTGGGTCTCGATCGCGTGTGGGTCCGCTTCGGCTTCATCCCGGTTCCCGAGAGCACGCTGCCGCGTCGACTCGCCGGTCGGCCGGGCGCCGGCCTCTACGCCTGGCGTGGCGGCACCGCACTCTGGACCCTGCGCGAGTCACCGCGCTCCTAGCATCGACATGCGCGTGACGGCCCTCGCCGGCGGCACCGGCGCCGCCAAGCTCATCCGCGGCCTCGCCGAGCTCGTGCCGCCCTCGGATCTGACCATCGTCGTCAACACCGGCGACGACGCGAGGATCTGGGGACTGCACGTCTCGCCGGATCTCGACAGCGTCACGTACGCGCTGGCCGGCCGCCTCGACGTCGCGCGTGGCTGGGGACTCCGGGACGAGACCTTCAACTGTCTCGACGCCGTCGGCGCCCTCGGCGCGGAGACGTGGTTCAATCTCGGCGACCGCGATCTCGCCACGCATCTCGTTCGCACCGAGCGCCTGAACGCCGGCGAACCACTGTCGGCGGTGACCGCGCAGCTGGCTCGCCGCCAAGGCGTCGCGTCACTCATCCTCCCGATGAGCGATGACCCGGTTCGCACGCGAATCCTGACGTCCGACCTGCCCGGCGTGGCCAGTGGCTGGCTCGATTTCCAGGAGTACTTCGTCCGCGAGAAGGCGAGCCTGGCCGTGGTCGACGTCGCGTATGCCGGCGCCAGCGACGCGACGCCAGCGCCCGGTGTCGTCGATGCGATCGCGGACGCCGACGTCGTGGTCGTCTGTCCGTCGAATCCCGTGACGTCGATCGGCCCCATCCTGGCCGTTCCCGGTCTGGTGGCGGCCCTGCACGCGACGCGGGCACCCGTCATCGGCGTGAGCCCCATCGTCGGCGACGCGCCCGTGAGCGGCCCGGCAGGCGCGCTGATGCGTGCGCGCGGGCTGCCTGTCTCATCGCTCGGCGTCGCCCAGGCCTATCGCGGCTGGCTCGATTCGCTGGTGGTGGACGTGCGCGACGCCGAATTCGCGTCGGCCCTGCGCGATCTCGGTATCGCCTCCGTGGTCGCCGACATCCTGATGACCGATCACGCGCGCGAGGTCGCACTCGCGCGTGTCGTGCTCGAGGGAGCCTGCGCATGATCGTGTGCGCGGTGCCCGTGAAGGATCTCGTCAACGCCAAGCAGCGGCTGACCCGGGCTCTGGGGCCCGAGCAGCGCAGAGCGCTCGCCCAGGCGATGCTGCACGACGTGCTGCGCACCGCGGTGGCCGCCGAGCTCGATGCCGTCTGGGTGATCACACGCGATCACGAGGTCTCGGCCATCGCCCGCGCGCTCGGCGCCACGGTGCTCGGCGAGCGGGAGAACCGTGGCCACACCGCCGCGGTGGCCCTGGCCCAGCAGCGCGCGGCCGAGGCCGGCGCGCACGTCTTCGTCACGATCCCCGGCGACGTGCCGCTCGTCACCGCCGACGAGATCCGTACCCTCGCGGCCGCCGCGCGTTCGGCCTCGGCGGCCTTCACGCCCTCGCGTTCGCGTCTCGGCACCAACGGGGTCGCGCTCTCGCCACCGACGCTGATGCCCCTCACCTTCGGCGAGCCGTCCTTCGACAATCATCTGGCCGCGGCGCGCGAGCGCGGTCTGACGCCGGCGGTGCTGGCGCTTCCCGGCCTCGGCGTCGACATCGACAGCCCCGAGGACCTGCCCCTCCTGCTCGCCGAGGGAGCTGCCACCGACAGTGCGCGGTTGCTCGCGCGCTGGGACGTCGCCGCGCGCCCGCCAACGGCGGTCACCGTCCGATGAAACCGCCCCGCTACGAGGTGATCGGCGTCGAGGGCATCGGCGAAGTCCGGCCCGGCGACGACGTCGCAGCACTCATCGTCGATGCCGCCGCGCGGCAGCGCACACCGCTCGTCGCCGGCGACGTGGTCGTGATCAGCCAGAAGATCGTCTCGAAGTCCGAAGGCCGGCTCGTCCGGCTCACCGACGTGACGCCGACGCCAGCGGCGCTCTCGATGGCGGGGCATCTCGACCGCGATCCGCGCCTGGTCGAGGTCATCTTGCGGGAGTCGCGTCGCATCGTGCGGATGGACCGCGGCATCCTCATCGCCGAGACGCACCACGGCTGGGTCTGCGCCAACGCGGGCGTCGATCAGTCGAACGTGGACCGCGATGCGGTCGCGCTGCTGCCCGAGGATCCGGACCGCTCCGCGCGGACGCTGCGCGAGCGCCTGCGGGAGCGCGCGGGCGGAGACGTGGCCGTCATCGTCGCCGACACGTTCGGCCGGCCGTGGCGCGAGGGCCTGACGAACATCGCGATCGGCGTGAGCGGCATCGCGCCGCTCCAGAGCTACCTCGGCCAGCGCGACCCCGCCGGCCGCGAGCTCCAGGCGACCATTCTCGCGCTGGCCGACGAGGTGGCGGGCGCCGCCGAGCTCGTCATGGGCAAACTCGCTCGCATTCCGGTCGCCCTCGTGCGCGGCCTCGACCTGCCGCCCGGCGAGCAAGGCTCGAAACCCCTGCTGCGCGATCCCGCGCGTGATCTGTTCCGCTAGATGGCGATGGATCTCCCGCCGTCGATCGGTCTGCCGAACGGCCCGAGGGTCGATCCGCCCAGAGGACGCCTCGTGAACATCGCCATCCTCGGCGGCACCGGCAAGGAGGGCGCGGGCCTCGCAATCCGCTGGGCGCTGGCCGGTCACTCCATCATCATCGGCTCCCGCGACGCCGAGCGCGCTCGCGGCAAGGCCGCCGAGCTGCGGGAGATCACCAAGAAGCTCCCGATCGTGGGCCACACCAACGCCGAGGCCGCCGAGCTCGGTGACGTCGTCGTGATCGCGCTGCCGGCCGCGGGCTTGCAGACGACGCTGCCCGAGGTGGCGAGCGCCTGTCGCGGCAAGATCGTGGTGAGCACCGTGGTGCCACTCACCTTCGGCGGGCCCCGGCTCTTCACGCCTCCGCCCGCCGGCTCGGCCGCCGAGGAGGTGCAGGCGCTCTTGCCCGAGGCCACGGTGGTGGCGGCGTTCCACCACATCGCCGCTCACGAGCTGGCCGAGCTCGACGAGTCGATCAACTGCGATCTGCTCGTCTGCGGCCGGGACGCCGACGCCAAGGACACCGTGGCCGAGCTCGGCCGGTCGATCGGGCTCCGCACGATCGACGCCGGCCCGCTGTCCAACGCCGGGCCGGTCGAGGGCATCACCGCGGTGCTGGCCACCATCAATCGCCGCTACAAGATCAAGAACAGCGGCATCAAGATCACCGGGCTCTAGCAGGCCGACGACCGGGGAGCGATCCATGGCCGAGTCAGCGATCCTCGTCAGCCACACCCGACTCCATGAGTTCATCGTCACCGCGCTCGTCGCCATGAAGATGTCGCGCCCGATCGCCGAAGTGACGGCCGGGCTCATGGTGCGCACCGACCTGCGCGGTGTCGACTCGCACGGGATCGGCATGCTCCCGCGCTACCACGAGCTGTGGCAGGCCGGCTATATCCGTATGGACGCCGAGCCGTCGGTCGTGCGTGACGAGGTGGCCACCGGTCTCTTCGACGGGCAGAAGGGCCTCGGCCACTACGTCTCCACCCGGGCGATGCAGGCGTGCATCGAGAAGGCGCGCACGTATGGCCTGGGCATGGTCGCCGTCCGCAACTCGGGACACTACGGCGCCGCCGCCAACTACTCGATGATGGCGCTCGAGCACGACATGATCGGGCTCAGCATGACGAACTCGCCCTACGTGGCGATGGTGCCGACGTTCGGCCGCAAGGCCATGCTCTCGACCAATCCGATCTCGTTCGCCGCGCCGGCCGGACGCCACGCGCCGTTCGTGCTCGACATGGCGACGACGACGGTGGCCATCGGCAAGCTCTCGGTCGCCTCGCGGTGGAACAAACCGATCCCGTCGGGCTGGGCGCTCGACGACAGCGGCACGCCCACCACCGATCCCTTCGTCGCGCTGAAACACCGCCTCGTCACGCCGCTCGGCGGAACGCGCGATCTCGGCAGCCACAAGGGCTACGGCCTGGGCATGATGGTGGACATCCTCTCGGGCGTGATGAGCGGGGCCGTCTACGGCGACCTCTTCAATCGCAGCGACCGCCAGGAGCGCCGCGTTCAGGACGTGGGCCACTGCTTCGCGGCGATCGACCCGGTCCGCTTCCGCCCACTGGCGGAGTTCAAGCACGACATGGACGACATGTTCGATGCGCTCAAGGGGCTCACCCACGGCCGACGGTCAAACGCGGATCTGGATCGCCGGAGAGCCCGAGGCGGAGACCGAGCAGACGCGACGCCGGGACGGCATTCCGCTGGCGCCGGCACTCGTCGCTCAGTGCAACGAGATGGCGCGCGGCCTGGGGATCCCCGCGATCGCATAGGAAAATCCTTTCAGTCTTGACAGTCCTATAAGCGGCCCGTAGAAGTACGGTCGTCCCATGTCGTCGATGAAGAGACGTCAGGAGCTGTCGGGCATCCATGTCGTCGTCATCGACGACGACGACGACGCGCGCACGATCATGAAGATGGTTCTGGAGGCTCACGGCGCCTTCGTCATGGTCGCGGCATCCGCGCGAGATGGCCTGGCCACGCTCGGACAGGTCGCGCCGGATGTCCTTCTCGTCGATCTCACCATGCCGATCGAGGATGGATACTGGTTCATCGATCAGCTGAACGCGCAGGCGCGTCACGGCGGCCGCACGCAGCCTTCCGCCATCGCCGTCAGCGCGTACGGTGAGGGACACGAGGAACGTGCGATCAGGGCGGGCTTCGACGCGTTCGTACCCAAGCCGTTCGACGTGGAGAAGCTGTGTGAAACCATCCAGCAGCTGGCCAACCGGAAGACGTGAGCCGCGCCTGACGACGTCCGGCGAGATCAGCTCCGAGAGATCGCCAGCCCCAGATACACGATGACCAGGCCCAGCAGCAACGCGATGCGATCGAGCCACGCGATTGCACCGAGCGCCGGCGCGGGATCGTCACCCGACGCGACCAGGCGATCGAGTCGCGTCACCTCGCCGAAGTCCCGGCGTCCGGCCAGCGCGGCCAGCACGAGCACGAGGCCAAACTTGCCGGCCAGCAGCATGGCGGCGCCCGACTGCATGACCCGATCGAGTGGCCCCAGCCGGGTGACGTTGTAGAAGCCCGTCAGCACGACGAGCGCCAGCGCCGTCCACGCGACCGGTCGCCCGCGGCGCGCGGCCGCCGCGAACGCCGCCACGTGGCCGCGACGCGCCATCGGCAGGAGCACGTGCGCCTGATACATGACGCCGCCCATCCACACGATCACGCCCAGCACGTGGAGCCAGAGCGCTGCCAGCGTCATGGGTGTGGCCCGAGCGCCTCGAGCACTCGACCGACGTCGGCGAAATCGCCGAAGAGCAGATCGGGCTCGCAGGCCGCCAGCTCGTCACCGGAATGAAAGCCCGTCGCCACCGCCACGGCGCGAGCTCCGCAGGCCCGCGCGCAGTCCACATCGAGCGGCGTGTCGCCGATGATCGTCACCCGATCGTAGGGAAAGGAACGCCCCGTCAGCGTCTCGGCTCGCGCGCAGGCGATCGCGGGCAAACGGCGCCGGTCCGCGTCGTCGGAGCCGAACGCGCCGACGCGGAACAGCGGCCACAACCCCGTCGGGTGCAGCTTCACGCGGGCGCCCGCCTCGATGTTGCCGGTGAGCAGGCCGACCAGCGCGTCCTCGCGTCCGCTGAGCTGTCGCAGCACCTCGGGCATTCCGGGCATGACCTGAACGCGGCGGCCCTCGCCGATGATGGCGGCGAGCTCACGCACGTAGGCGGCGAAGCACGCGTCGAGTCCCGCGCGGATCGCGTCGTCGGGCAGGCCGGCCGCGCGCATGAGACTGAACACGATGTGGGGATCCGTGCGCCCGCGGAAGTCGAACGAGTCGATCGGCCCCGTCGTCCCATAGACCTCGGTGAGCGCCTGCCCGACGGCGGCTCGGCCAGCGCCACGGGCGGTCACGAGCGTGCCGTCGATGTCGAACAGGAAGAGGTGCACCGCTAGACCCGCGGCTCGACAGCCGGGCGCCCTACGGGGCGAGACGTCGGAGGCGCTCGACGACGCCCGGCACGACGTCGATCACGTAATCGATCTCGGCGGCCGTCGTCCAGCGGCCCAGCGTGAAGCAGAGCGAGCCCTCGGCGGCCTCACGATCACAGCCGATGGCGCGCAGCACGTGGGAGGGCTCGCCGGTGAGCGCGGCGCACGCCGAACCCGACGACGCGGCGACGCCGCGCAGATCGAGCTCGAGCAGCACGCTATCGGCCTTCACTCCAGGGACCACCAGGCTCGTGTGGTGAGGCAGGCGATCCCCGGCGAGGGCTCCGGTCACGCGCGATCCCCGCACCCGCTCGACCAGCCCGGTGAGGAGGCGATCACGCAGCGCGGCGAGCCGCGTCGCCTCGGCCTGGAGCTCGGCCCGCGCCAGGTCGGCGGCAACGCCCATACCGACGATGGCAGGCAGGTTCTCGGTCCCCGATCGATAGCCGCGCTCCTGTCCACCCCCAAGGACGATCGGGGACAGCTTGAGTTCAGGACGCACCCAGAGCGCTCCAGCTCCGGGCGGGCCATAGAGGTCGTTCGACGAAAGAGTGAGCAGATCGATGCCCCACTCGTCGACCGCGATCGGCACGCGCCCGGCGGCGTTCACCGCGTCCACGTGGAACGGGACGCCTCGCGAGCGCGTGATGCGCCCGATGTCCCGGAGCGGCTGCACGGTCCCGATCTCGCCATTGGCGGCCATGATCGAGACCAGCGCGGTGTCGGGCCGCAGCGCGTCGGCGACCGCGCCTGGATCCACTCGGCCGTCGGCGGAGACCCCCACGTAGCTGACCCCCACCCCGTGCTTCTCGAGGTCGCGACAGGCGTTGATCACCGAGATGTGCTCGACGGCCGACGTGACCACGTGGCGCCCGGGCCCACGGGACACCAGGCCCTTGACGGCCAGGTTGTTGGCCTCGGTGGCGCCGGAGGTGAAGACCACGCCGGTCGGCGTGGCGCCAACCAGACGGGCGAGCTTGGCCCGGGCGCCGTCGAGCGAGGCGCGCGCTTCGAGCCCCAGCGAGTGGGGCGCCGACGGGTTGCCCACCCCGCCCTCGAAGAAAGGCCGCATGACCGCGACGACCCGCGGGTCGACAGGGGAAAACGCCGCGTAGTCGAGATAGACCCGCGTCGCGGCGGCGGTGGAGCCGCTACTTGGTCTTTCGGACGAGGAAGCGGAAGACCGCGCCATCCCTCTCGATCGCCAGGAGCTCGTGCCCCGTACGGGTGGTCCAGCTCTTCATGTCGGCCTCGGACGCGGGATCGTCAGAGAGCATCTCGAGGACCTGGCCCGGGGTCAGGGGGATCATAGCCTCGCGGACTTTCAGAATCGGCATAGGGCAAAACAGCCCGAGACAATCGATTTTCTTGTTCGGAGCGACGACGGCCATCTGCGGGAAATTCTGACATTGACACCACAGAGCGGCAACAGAATAATGACTTGATATGCCGGCGTCGTCCGACGTCGCCTTTGCAGGCCAGCGGCTCAGACGAAAGGTGCTCCTGGCCTTGGCGCTGTCGGCGGTCGTTCCCCTCCTGATCCTCGCCTACGTGACTCACGGGTACGTGCTGCCGGGGCTCGACCCCACCGACACCACGCGATTCTACGCGCTCCAGCTCCTCATGCTCTTCACCCTGCTGGCCATGGTGTCGGGCGGCTACATCATCTGGGATCTCGGCCGCACGATCGCGCGCCTGGCCGAGATGTTCGGCGACGACGGCCGCATGGCCAAGCTCGAGCACCGCAAGGACGAGGTCGGCACGCTCATGCAGTCGTTCGCCAAGATGCTCGAGACCATCGAGCAGCAGGCGGCCGAGATCAACAGCTTCGCCAGCCGCCTCGACCAGGCGTACAAGGAGCTCGAGTCGACCAACGCGCGTCTGAAGGAGACCTCGTTCAAGGACGAGGTGACCGGGCTCTACAATCGCCGCTTCTTCTCGATCCGCCTGGAAGAAGAGATGCAGCGGCATCGCCGGTTCAACCATCCCGTCTCGGTCGTGCTCATGGACCTCGACGGCTTCAAGGCGGTCAACGACGAGTTGGGGCACGCCGTCGGCGACGAGACGCTCCGCGACATCTCCCAGATCCTCATGAAGCACTCGCGCGGCATCAACGTGGTCTCGCGCTACGGCGGTGACGAGTTCGTGGTCCTGCTGGTGGAGACGTCCAAGGCCGGGGCCCGGCTCTACGCCGACCGCATCCGTCAGGTCGTCTCCACCTATCCCTTCTCCCACGGCAAGCGCATCACGGCCAGCTTCGGTATCGCCAGCTTGCCCGACGAAGAAGCGCAGACGTCGGAGGACCTCGTGCGGGCCGCCGACGATGCCCTCTACGCGGCCAAGCGGGCGGGCAAGAACCAGGTGGCCACCACCGACTCTCCGGAGAAGGTGCCCTGACCACCGACCATCGTCAGATCCTGATCGTCGACGACGACCATCAGGTTCGCGAAGTCCTCGTCCAGATCTACCTCACCGCCGGCTACGAGTGTCTGCAAGCGGGCGACGGCAAGGAAGGCCTGGCGATCTTCAAGGCCGCCCACCCTCCGCTGACCGTCACCGACCTCAAGATGCCCGTGATGGACGGCGTCCAGCTGGTGGCGGCGGTGCGGAGCCTCGACCAGGACGCGGCCGTGATCGTCCTTACCGGCGCGCCCGAGGTCCGGACGGCGATCGAGAGCCTCAAGCTGGGCGCCTTCGACTTCATCATGAAGCCGGTGAACGTGGAGGAGCTGCTGATCGCATCCGACCGGGCGCTCGAGCGGCGGCAGCTCCTGATCGAGCGCCGGCAGTACCAGGAGCTGCTGGAGCGGCGCGTGGAAGAGGCGACGCGCGACGTGCAGCTCGCCTACCGTCAGCTCAAGGACACCTACCGCGCGACGCTCGAGTCACTCGGCGCGGCGCTCGACTCGCGCGACGTCGGCACCGAGTCGCACTCGCGCCGCGTCCACGGCTATGCGATGGCCACCGCCCGCGCCCACGGCGTGCCCGAGGACGAGCTGCCCGACCTCGCCCACGGCGTGCTGCTCCACGACATCGGCAAGATCGGGATTCCCGACGCCATCCTGCTCAAGCCCGGGCCACTCACCAAGGACGAGTGGACGATCATGCGGAAGCACCCCGAGATCGGCAAGCGGCTGATCGAGAACATCCCGTTCCTGAAGGGCGCGGTGCCGATTGTCTACTGCCACCACGAGCGGTGGGACGGGAACGGCTATCCGAGCGGCCTCCGGGCGGAGGAGATCCCGCTCGGCGCGCGCATCTTCGCCGCGGTCGACGCCTTCGACGCGATGACCTTCGACCGGCCGTACTCGAAGGCCATCTCGTTCGAGGCGGCCAAGGCCGAGATCGTCCGCTGCTCCGGATCGCACTTCGACCCGGCGGTCGTCACGTCCTTCCTCAAGGTGCCCGACTCGCTCCTCCAGGAGATCCGCCGGAAGAGCATCGAGCC
This sequence comes from Candidatus Rokuibacteriota bacterium, assembly GCA_003220615.1. GTDB lineage: Bacteria > Methylomirabilota > Methylomirabilia > Rokubacteriales > CSP1-6 > 40CM-68-15. The sequence goes on along the minus strand of QHTB01000168.1, from coordinate 12,028 downwards.
CTGATCAAAGAGCGTCCCGGGGCGCTCCTCGATCCCCGCTACGCTCTCAGGTTCTTGTTGAAGAAGTCGGTGCACAGCTTCCAGGCCTGAGTCGCCGACCAGGCATCGTACGACTGGCGGTAGTCGGCGTGGAAGCCGTGGCCCGCCGGAAACATCACGATATCGACGTTCTTGTTGTGCTCCTTCAGCATCGCGGCGAAGCGCTGGACGTCCTCGGGCTTGGGATTCTGGTCCTCCTCGCCGTAGAGCCCGAGGAACGGCACCTTGATGTCCTTGGCGACGTCGAAGCCGGTGACCGGGCCGTTCTTGCCCGGATAGGGCCGTGCCGGCGGCCCATACCACGCGGCCGCCGCCTTGATGTCGGGAAGCGTTCCGGCGATCTGGATCGTGGTGGAGCCACCCCAGCACCAGCCGGTCACGCCGACACGGTCGGCGCGGACACCCGGGCGCGTCTTGGCGAAGTCGATCGCCGCCTGGGAGTCGCCCAGCACCTGCTCGCGCGGCACGGCCAGGACGATCTTCAAAATTTCCTGGACGTTCGTCATGTGGCCGACGCCACCCTCGCGCTTGAACAGCTCGGGCGCGATGGCGTAATAGCCCTCCTTGGCGAATCGCCGGGTCGAGTCGCGAACGTATTCATGGACGCCCCAGATCTCCGAGATCACGAGGAGGATCGTTGCCGCCCGTCGCCGGGCGCGCCTCGTACACCGGCAGCTTGTAGCCACCGATCGGAACCTCGGCCTCGCCGGCCACCAGGCCCTGGGTGTCGGTCGTGATCGCGTCGGCCAGCGCGCGGTCGGGAGCCATGGCGTAGCCCGCGAAGGTCACGCCGCCGGCCTTGAGCACCTGGCGCCGCGTCAGTGAGGTCGTGTCGTCGGTCATGAAAACCTCCTGGTGGGGTGGAAAGCCTCGATCGCTTGCGGCGCGCATGCTACCACCGCACCGATTTTCGGCCCATCCATCGCGGCCGCGCCGTTATCATTCTCGAACGGACCTGACCGGCAGCCCGGAGGTGTGATGGATCTCCTGGAGGCCAAGAGCAGGATTGCCGAGGCTCTGGTCGAGTCGATCTTTCGCCGGGCCCGCTATCAGGTCGAAGCCTACCCCGCCGGACGGACGCCGCTGCGCTTCGGCCGCGAGGACTTCTCCCCCGACTTTAGCGCGACCGTCCCCGGCCAGTACGGAGAGAGCAGCCAGGAGATGCTCGTCGAGGTGAAGTACCGGCCGTCGGTCGAGCAGTTCATCTCGGTGGAGAATCAGCGCGGCGAGAAGTCGGTCTTCCTCCTTGCCCGCCGGCAGTGGCCCTCGCTCTACTTCATCCTCGTCACCGATCGCCCCGAGGCCGGTCGCTCGTGCTTCCAGGCGCTGCCCTTCTCACGCCTGACGCCGGGTGAGCCCTTCCGCACCGTCAATCTGGACGCGCTCCGCGAGCTCCGCATCTTCAAGAACAACATCGAGGACCACGAGGAGCTGGTGCGGAGGATCTTCGGGCTGCTGGCCGGAGCCTGACGGCGTCGCGACGGTCGGCGCCGGTCAGCGCACGGCGCGAACGACGAGCCAGATTCCGAGCCCGCCCAGGAACACCAACACGGCGCGATTGAACGTCGCGGGCTCGAGGCGGTCCTGGAGGATCAGCCCGAGCCGGAAGCCGCCGACGGCCACCACGGTGAGCGCCAGCGAAACGCCCAGCAGATACCACGTGAGCAACCCGAACCACACCACCGTGCCGACCTGGATCACCTTGTAGATCACGAACGTGAAGGCCACCGACCGAATGAAATCGTGCTTCGACAACCGCAGCGCGTAGAAGTACATCACCAGCGGCAGGCCGGGGGTGTTGGTCACGCCGCCGACGACGCCGGCGATCAATCCCACCGGCACGGCCAGCCACTGCGCCCACCCCTCGGGAACCACGGGCTGTCGGCGGATGAGGCCCAGGATGACGAACAGCAGGGCGAACGCGCCGAGCACGAACGTCGCCGCGCGGGGTGACATGAGCACGAGGAGCCAGGTGCCGAGCACGGTGCCCACCGCGCCGAAGAGCGTCAGCACCGCCATCCGCCGGGCCACGGCGGCGAAGTCGCCGAGCCGGAACAGTTGCAGGGCGTCCATGACGATGTTCGGGATGATCAGGACCGCGACCGCGCTCTTGACGTCCATCACGAGCGCGAGCAGCGGCGTGGCCAGAGGAGGGAAGCCGAAGCTGATGGCGCCCTTGACGAGAGCGGCGAGGAGCACGGCGGCCGCGCTGAAGAGAGCGGCGGGCATGCGCCATCCTACCTTGACACCGTTCTTCGACGTCGCCCATCATCCCGAAGGATTCGATCATGACGCAGGTGTTCGTCCTCGGCGCCGGCACTCCGACGCCCACGCCGGATCGCTGGGGGTCGGCCGTCGACGTGGGCGGCGAGTATCTGATGTTCGAATGCGGCCCGGCGGCGACGGCCAAGCTCGTGAAGGTCGGTATCTTGCCCACGCGCGTCGACTACCTGTTCTTCACGCACCATCACTTCGACCACGACGTCGACTACCCCTGCTTCCTGCTCTGTCGCTGGGACCAGAGCATCGGCAAGGAGAATCAGCTCCGCGTCTATGGTCCGACGCTGACCGAGACGATCACCGAGCGCCTGCTCGGCGAGAACGGCGCCTTCGTTCACGACTGGAAAGCGCGCGTCAACGCACCGCTGAGCCAGCGCGTTCACGTGAACCGTGGCGGCACGCTGCCCCGCAGGCCGCCGGTGGTGCTGGCCCAGGACATCGGCCCCGGGCTCGTCCACCAGGGCCGCGAGTGGCGCGTGACGGCGGCCCCGGCCGAGCACGTTCAGCCGTTCCTCGATTCGCTCGCCTACCGTCTGGAAGGCCCGGACGGCAGCATCGTCTTCACGGGAGACACGCAGCCGTGCGCGAGCGTCGTGAATCTCGCCCGTGGCGCCGACATGATGGTCTGCATGTGCTGGGACGATCAGGAGCGGATGGATGCGATGGGCGAGGCCGGCGGCCAGTGCGGAACGACGGGCGCGGCGCGCATGGCCGAGGAGGCCCGCGTCCGGAGGCTCGCCCTGGTCCACGTGGGCCCGCACCTCGCGCGCCACGGCCCGATGGAGAAGGGCATCGGTGACATCAGGCGGATCTACCGGGGCGAGGTCATCTTCACCGACGAGCTGATGTCGCTCTCGCTCTGATCAGCGAGCGAGCGCCGACCACAGGACCTCGGCCGGATGCCGGGCGCGGCGGCCGGCCAGGTGGTCGATCTGCTGGCGGCACGACATGCCCGGCGCGACGATCTCGGTGTCGGCGGGCGCCGCCTTCACCGCGGGCGCGAGTCGACGGTTGCCGAGCCAGGTGGAGATCTCGTAGTGCTCGCGCTCGAAACCGAACGATCCCGCCATTCCGCAGCAGCCCGAGTCCACCTCGGTCACCGCGAACCCCGCCCACTTCAGCGCGGCCACCGTCGGCGCCGTTCCGACCATCGCCTTCTGGTGGCAGTGGCCGTGGAGCAGCGCCTGGCCGCCGTGACTCTTGAAGGAGAGCGTGAGGCCGTGGGCTCGCTCGCGCATCAGGAACTCCTCGAGCAGCAGGCTCTGCCGGGCGACGACGCGCGCTTCGTCGGTGCGGAGCAAATCCACCCACTCGTCGCGCGCGGTGAGCAGGCACGAGGGCTCCAGCCCGACGATGCCGACGCCCCGCGCGGCGTAGGGATGAAGCTGCGCGACGTTCCATCTGGCCAGCTCACGCGCCTCCTCGAGCATGCCCTTCGAGATCGCCGGCCGGCCGCAGCACTTGCGGTCGACCAGCACCACACGGTAACCCGCGGACTCGAGCAACTGAACGGCGGCGCGCCCGATCTCGGGGACGTTGTAGGTCAGGAACGTGTCGTGGAAGAGCACCACCTCACCGCGCGGCGCCGTCGCCGGGGCGGAGTGGTGCGCGAACCAATCCGTGAACGTCTCTGACGCCAGCGCGGGCAACGGGCGCCGCCGGTCGATGCCGGCCAGCTTCTCGAGAGCCCAGCGATTGACCGGCAGGCTCGACAGCCAGTTGACGAGCGCCGGCATGCGCGCCCCGATCGCGTTGACCTGAGCGATGCGGCCGAAGAGACGGTTCCGGAGGGGAAGGCCGTTGGCCTTGTAGTAGTGATGGAGGAACTCGTATTTCAGCTTGGCCATGTCGACGTTGGCCGGGCACTCCGCCTTGCAGCCCTTGCACTCCAGGCAGAGATCCATGACCTCGTGCAGTCGCTGACCGGTGAACTCGCTCGGGGCCAGCTTCCCCGAGAGCACCGCGCGCAGCGCGTTGGCGCGGCCGCGCGTGGAGTGTTCCTCGTCCTTCGTCGCCATGTACGACGGGCACATCGTGCCCTCGAGCTTCTTGCGGCATTCGCCGACCCCGTTACACATCTCGACGGCGGCGGCGAACCCTCCCTGCTTCGAAAAGTCGAGGAGCGTCTGGGGCTCCCACGTCTTGTAGGTGGCGCCGTAGCGCAGGTGCTCGGTGACCGGAGGGCTCTGCACGATGTTGCCCGGGTTCATCCGGTTGTCGGGATCGAACGCGCGCTTGAGCTCGCGGAAGGCCTGCATCAGCGTCGGGCCGTACATACGCTCGAGGAACGGGCTGCGCGCGCGGCCGTCGCCGTGCTCGCTCGAGATCGTCCCGTTGAACTCCACGACCAGGTCGGTGATCTCGTCGGCGATCGCCTTGACCTGCTCGATGCCGCGCGCCGTCTTGATGTTGATGGCCGGACGGATGTGCAGGCAGCCCACCGAGCAGTGCCCGTAATACGCGCCGTCCACGTCGTGGCGGGCGAAGATCTCACGGAACCGGGCCACGAACTTGGGCAGGTGCCGCGGATCGACCGCCGTGTCCTCCACGAAGGCCAGCGGCTTGGCATCGCCGTGGATCCCGAAGAGCAGTCCGAGCCCGGCCTTGCGGAGCTTCCAGATCGACTGCTGCTCGGCGGTGTCGAAGGCGAGATGGGCCGCGTAGCCGAAGCGTTCGCGCTGGCGGCGCGCTTCCAGGGCCTCCACCTTGGCCCTCACCTCGGCCTCGTCATCACCGGCGTACTCCACGATGAGGATGGCCGCGGGATCACCCTGCACGAAGCCCATCCGCTTCGACTGCTCGATGTTGCCCCGGGCGAGGTCGAGGATGAGCTTGTCGGTCAGCTCGACGGCGTAGGGCCCGGTCTCGAGGATCGACTGGGAGGACTCGAGCGCCTCCTGGATGTCGCGATAGTGGATGACGTCGAGGGCCGTCCGCTTCGGACGATCGACCAGGCGCACCTTCGCCTCGAGGATCGTGACGAACGTGCCCTCCGAGCCGGTAATGAGCCGGGCCATGCTGAACGGCCGCGCGCGGACTCTTGAATCAGAGGGGGCTCCGCCGCCCTCCGATACCTCCCCACCGCCGCCGGCCAGCGAGTGCGGACGGACCGACACGCCGAGCAGCTCGTTGAGGTTGTAGCCGGCCACGCGTCGCCACTGCGACGGGTAGCGCCGGCGGATCTCGTCGCGGTAGGTCTCGCGGATGCGGGCGACCTCACGATAGATCTGGCCCTCGAGCCCGGGACGCCGCGTGGCCGCCTCGAACTCGCCCGGGGTGAGCTCGCCGAACACCACCCGGGTGCCGTCGGCGAGCAGCGCCGTCACCTCGAGCACGTGATCGACGGTGAGGCCGTAGGCGATCGAGTGCGATCCGCCCGAGTTGTTGCCGAGCATGCCGCCGATCGTGGCGCGGTTGGAGGTCGACGTGTCAGGGCCGAAGAGCAGGCCGAGGGGGCGGACGTGATGGTTCAGCTCGTCTTGCACGGCACCGGGCTGCACGCGCGCCCACTTCTCTTCCCGGTTGACCTCGAGGACCTGGTTCATGTGCCGGGAGAAGTCGAGGACGAGCGCGTGGTTGACGGTCTGGCCGGTCAGCGACGTGCCGCCGCCGCGCGAGAGGAAGGCGACCCGGTTCGTCCGCGCCAGCTCGAGCGCGGCCTGCACGTCCGCGGCATCGCGCGGCATGACGATGCCCACCGGCTCCATCTGATACATCGACGCGTCGGTGGAGTAGAGCAGGCGCGAGGCGACGTCGAAGCGCACGTCGCCCCTGATGACCTTGCGAAGCTCGCGCTCGAGGTCGGTCACGCCCGCGATTATAGCCGGCGCCGGAACCTCGGGGCGATGCGGCGACTACAAGCGCAAGGGCTTGGGCGCGGGAGCCTCACGCTGCCGGTTCTCGCCCCAGCGATGGGGCGGGATGACCTGCGCGATCGCCACGATCGCATCCTCGGTGCTGGTGCGGACCGCGTGCAGCAGGGCCTGGTGCACGTCGGCCGTGAGCGCGCGGCCACCCGGGGAGCTCAGGAAGGCCAGGTAGGCGTCGAGGTCGGCGTCGCTGATGTCGCGATACGCGAACTCCAACCCGACCAGCGTGGTCGCCCGGAGCTCCTCGACGGCCTTCGGCCTGGCGCTCGCGATGTGCTTGTCGCCGCTGCCCAACGCCCGACGACGCTCCACCGGCAGGTAGGGCTCGGCGCCTCGCCGCATGCCTTCGGCGACCGCCACGAGCAGGTCGAACGAAAACTCACTGGTGCCCGCGGCTTCCTCGAGGCGTTGCAGCCGTTCGAGGCGCTTGGGCTCGATGGGATTGGTCCGGCGCGCTCGCGCGAACTTGGCGATGTCTTCCTGGGCCTGGGGCATGGCCGCGGCGATCTCGGCGGCGGTGATCTTGCGCCCGGTCGTCGTCCGGAACCAGCCGGCGGCCTGCGTGATCGTCGCGTCGTCCACCCGCGCGCTCAGACTCTCGCGCACGAGGCTCTGGAGACGATCGGCGCTGAAGGCGACGGCCGCCACCCGATCCACGCTGGCGCGCTCCTCGGCCTCGAGCGCACCCAGTTGCGCCTGGAGCTGAGAGCGCGTGTTGACGGCCATCCACTCGAGTTGCTGGTGCAAGCCGGAGAGCTGCATGAATTCCAACATCGCGGGCGACGGCGCGGCGGGCCCGGCGGATGTCGGCACGCTCGCCGACGGCGGAGCCACCTCGTCCGGCTGGGGAGGCCGATCCGTATAGCGGACGTTGCCGTCACGGTCGACCCATTTAAATGTCCCGCCGAAGGCGTCGGATTCGAACGCGAGGATTCCGACCGCGCCGAGCAACCCGATCGCCGTCCACCGAGCGCCCCATCGTCCCATCATCGTCAGAGATCCTCCTCTATTCAGATACGAGCCACGGACGATGATTGCGACACGGGGGCCAAGATGGTGAGGACCATTTCCCGGGTACTTGCGGGTCGAGCGCGATCCGCGAGCTGTCAGGACGACACGTGGGCGGGCTCGAATGGCACGGTTCGCCCGACGCCCGGGGGTATCATAGCGGCCGTGCGGGTGGCCGTCCTCCTCCTCGCGTGCTTCGCGCTCGCGCTGGTCCCGAATCACCTCGGCGCCGCACCGGCCGCGCCCGGCTTCAGCGTGAAGATCTTCGACTCGAACGCCACGCTGGACTCCCGCGATCTCATCGGCAAGTCCGTCCTGGTCGTGCGCTTCCAGGCGTCCTACTGCAAACCGTGCGGGCGGGAAGCCACGGCCTTCAGCCGACTCGTCGATCGCTATCACAGCCGCGGCGTCGAGTTCATCGCCTTCCACGTGCAGGACACGGTGGCCGACACGCGACGCTTCATTCGCAGCCATCGGGTGACCTATCCCGTCGCCCTCGATCCCAAGCTCATCATCGGCAATCGCTTCGGCTTCAGGGGCACGCCGTACACCGTCGTGGTGGACCGCAAGGGCGAGATGGTGGCACAGATCCACGGGGTTTCCGCGCTGAACCGCCTTCCGAAAATTCTCGACGAGCTGGTGCGCGAACCACGGCCGTCGTAGAGCCGTCAGAGCGGCGAGGACGTCCTCAGGCGGCCCGTCGCATTCCGCGAGTTGCGGTTCGACCGACCGGCCGCGAACGCCCGCGGGCCCGCTCGACGGTCTCCGGCCACATGCGGGGCCCGGTGCGAATGAACTCGTGGAGCTTCGGGAGGAGCTCCGCCATCGAGGGGCGTGCCGCCGGGTTCGGGGCCAGACAGGCCAGCACCAGCTTCTCGAGGGCCACCGGCACGGCCGGAGCGAAAGAACGAAGCGGCAGTGGTGAGAGGGCCAGCTGGGGAAAGGGCTTCCGTCGCGTGCCCTCGGGAAACGGCGAGCGTCCGGTGAGCGACTCGTAGAGCGTCGCGCCGAGACCGTACACATCGCTGGCCGGCGTCACCCGGCCGCCCCGACACTGCTCCGGGGCCATGTAGAGATCGGTGCCCGCGGCATAGCCGACTGGACGGTTCGTGCGCGGTCGGGCCGTGCTGAAGTCGACCAGCACGGGGCGCCCGCCGACCACGATGACGTTCGACGGCTTGACGTCGAGATGGACGAAGCCACGCTCGTGGACGTGCGTGAGCGCCGCACCCACGTGGATCGCCACGCGCAACGCGTTCGCGACGCTCAGCCGCCGCTGGCGGCTGGTCCGGATCAACCGACGCAGCGTGGGCCCGTCGAGGTATTCCATCAACAGGTGCGCGGGCCGCGCCTCGCCGAAGAACCGGACGATGTTCGGATGATCGAGCGCGCTCAGCACGCTGGCCTCGCGACGCGCCCGGCGTTGGGAACCGATGATCTTGCAGGCCATGGGGCACCAGGTGTGGTGGTTCCACACGATGAACACGACACCGCCACCACCCCGTCCGACCCGACTGATGACGCTCAAGTGACGATCAGATCGCCGACGACTCACCCTACACCGCCCTGCCGAGCTGGCCGGCAAACAGGTCGTAGCACCGGTTGCCGTGTTGGAGCAGGGACGCAGGTGCACCGATCTCGGTGATGCGGCCGCCTTCCAGCACGACGATGCGATCGGCCTGGCGAACCGTGGCCAGGCGATGACCGATGACGAGGATCGTGCGACGCCTCGCGAAACGCTGGATGGACGCGTGAATCAGCTCCTCCGTCTCGCTGTCCACCGCCGCGGTCGCCTCGTCCATCACCAGAATCGGCGCGTCGCGCAGGAACATGCGAGCCAGAGCCAGGCGCTGGCGCTGACCGCCCGACAGGCGTTCACCGCGTGGGCCGACCCACGCCGCCGATTGCCGGCGGCGGGCGTGGACAAACGTCTCGGCTCGGGCCGTCTGGATCGCGCGAGCGACGTCGGCGTCGGAGGCGCCGGGCCGGCCATAGCGCACGTTGTCCATGATCGAGCCCCGCACGACGTACGGGTCCTGGAACGCCACCGCCATGTTCGCCCGCAGCGAGGCAAGCGTCAGGTCGCGCACGTCGTGGCCATCGACCAGCACGGCGCCGGCGCCGACGTCGTGAAAGCGCAGGAGCAGCCGGACCAGCGTGGACTTGCCGCTCCCGCTCGCGCCGACGATGGCGACGATCTCGCCGGGCTCGACCGTGAACGAGACACCGTTCAGGACGTCGGCGCCACGCGGGTACGCGAAGTGGACGTCGCGGAACTCGATGCGTCCAGTGGACCGGGGCAGCGTCACGGCGTCGACCCGCTCGGTCACGGTGCCGCGCGTGTCGAGCAAGTCGGCCACGCGATGGACTCCGGCCGCCGCGCGTTGGAACCGGCTGGCGATCTGGCCGAGCTCACGAGCTGGATCGTAGAGCGAGCCCAGCGACCCGAGGAAGGCGACGACGGCCCCCAGGGTCATGACGCCGGAGCTGACGTGATGCGCGGCCACGACGAGGACGACCAGGCCACCCACGACGGCGATCATCTCGACGAGCAGCGTCAGTTGCGCCTGCACGGCGACGTTCCGGATCTCGGCCCGCCGCGAGACGTCCATCCGCGCGTTGAACCGCGCCGTCTCATGGTCGTGGGCCCGGAACGCGTGCAGCATGGGCAACGCGCCGAGCGTCTCTTCGGCCAGCGCCAGCCACGACGCCGCCTGACGCCGGGCGACTCGCGCCGTTCGCTTCACGCGCGGCGCGCGCCGCACCACCACCCAGGCCAGGAAGGGCGCCGCCGTGAAGGCCACGAGCGCGAGCTGCCAGTTCATCATGAAGAGGACGACGGTGAAGAACGTCGCCGCCGCGACGTCACTGATCAGCATGATCGGGCCGGCGAAGATGAGGTATTCCACGCGCTCGACATCGCCCGACAGGTGCGCGAGTAGATCGCCGATGCCGCGCCCGATCACCGACGGCTCGGACAGCGTCATCACATGACGATAGACCTCGGCCCGCACGTCCTGGTTGATCCGCTCCGCCACGGCGACATCCATACACCGACGGAGATAGTCGGCACCGAACTTGAGGCTGGCCAGCCCGAAGTAGCCGGCGATCAGGATCGGCATGGCATCCAGGCGCCGCGCCACGAAGACCGAATCGATCATGACCTTCAGGAGCCAGAGGAGCCCCGCGCTCGACAGGGGGGCGAGGACGGCGAGGACGCCGACGAGCACCACCGCCGGAATGACCGCCCGGCGGTGCCGGCGGAAACGCCGTTCGAGAGCGAGGAGGGTGCGGGTTGCCGTGAGGGGTCGCATGGGAATCGATGGGCGCGACACGCGCGTGGCTCGCGTGTCGCGCCCGTTTGGTCTGACTACCGACCGCGCCGCGTACCGTGCTTCGACTTTCCGCTCCGGCGACCGGCATCGTTGCTCTTGCTCGGCACCACCTTCGGGAACCCAGCGATCATCGTGTTCTCTCCTCTCGTCGTGTCGTTGTAGTCGCTCGTGAGCGCGCGCTATGACCTCTCTCGAGCGCCACACTCGTTCTGCAAGGCCAGCGCCAGACGCGGCGGCGTATATCGCTCTTGGCGCGGCGTCGCGTCAACGCTGATCAATTTGCTCACCGCCCGTCCGGCACCCGGACGGGCGGTATATGCACGTGGTCGGCGGCAAATCCCCGCGGGGGCATCTGCCCCTTGGTGAAAACCCCCACCCGACGAATCGTGTAACATTCTCCGACACTTGCGAGTATGCGCTCCATCTGAAATCATCGAATCGTGAACTGGTCGTCGATGAAAAAGCTCCTTCGAATCTCGCGCGGGCCGGTGACGCAGTTCGCCCTGCTCAGCTTCTTCGTCACCGCCGCCACCACGGCCGCGCTCGTGGTCGTGATCTCGTATCACTTCCGTCAAGACTTGCTCGAGCGCGAATGGACGTTGACCGCCGCGTTCATCACGAAGGAAGCGCACTCGAATCTCTCGCCCGCGTATTTCCGGGCCCCGAACACGCCGGAGGCCCAGGCCCGCTTCGCGACGTTCTACGAGGACGTCATCCTCATGCCCGAGCTGATTCGCCTGAAGATCTACGACGTCGCGGGGACCGTGATCTGGTCGGACGAGCCGCGCCTCGTCGGCCAGAGCTTCCCCGACAATCCGCAGCTCCGGGGAGCCCTGGCCGGGCGGATCATGGTGAAAGGCGAGATCGGCGAGCGCAAGGGCGAGAACGTCTACGAGCACAACCTTGCGCTGGTGGAAGTCTACGTGCCGATCGTGTTCCAGGACTCGCGCGTGGTCGGCGTGGTCGAGGCCTACAAGTCGCCCGACCAGGTGTTCGCGCGCGTGCGCAGCATCAAGATCATCGTGGCCGCCACCGCACTCCTGGGCGCCTCCCTGCTCTACATCGCGCTCGTCTACATCGTCAGGCGCTCGGCCGTCCGCATCGAGCAGCAGCAGGAAGCGCTCGAGTACCGTAGCCACCAGCTCGCCGTCGCCAACGAAGAGTTGCGCGGCATGCAGACCCAGCTCATCGCGACGGAGCGCCTGGCCGCGATCGGAGAAGTCGTGACCGCGGTCGCCCACGGGATCCGTAACCCGCTGGCGAACATCCGTGCCGCCATCCAGGTGGCGCTCCTGCACGTGCCGATCGAGAACCGGTCGTCGGCCGCCCACAACCTCGCCAATGTCATCCAGGAAGTGGACCGCCTGGAGGCACGGGTCAAGGAGCTCTTCCAGTTCGTGGAACCGACCAAGCAGCGGCAGCAGCGGCTCGACCTGAACTCCATCGTGAGCGGAGTGCTCCAGATGATGGCGGGCCGGCTCAGCAGTGGCGACGTCA